>JBIIWI010000031.1:0-14165 GCA_044339005.1 Ilumatobacteraceae bacterium | reverse complement strand
CCAAAGTGCAACTTCCGCTCGCTGTTCCATCAATCATCGCGGGCATCAACCAGACCGTGATGATGGCACTTGGCATTGTTGTGATTGCGACACTCGTGGGAGCAGGCGGACTTGGTCAAGAGATCAATCAAACTGTGCGTCGTCTCGAGCCTGGTCGCGGGCTCGTGGTGAGCCTTGCAGTGGTCGCAGTTGCACTCGTACTTGACCGTGTATGTAGGTCGCTCGTGATCGAACCTGGTGGACAACGATTCCACATCAGCCGCAAGTTGATGTACGCAACGTTGATCGGCTTGGCAATAGCCACACTGACAGGCCGCATGATGGGTTGGGTCGAGTTTCCATTTTCATGGGGCACTTCGTTCGCAGACCCAATCGATACGGGTTTCAAATGGTTTCGCACAACATTCGACGTAGTCACTCGACCGTTCAATGATTTCGTCGTGCGCGAGCTGATAGTGCGTGCTCAAACATGGCTCAACGAAACTCTCGCGTGGCAAGCAATCGTTGTCGCAGCGAGCGCGTTTTCATATTTTGTTGCTGGCTGGAAGATGTCGCTCACCACTGCGATCGGCATTACCTTCATCGGTCTCACCGGCAGATGGCCAGATGCGGTTGACACGCTAACTCAAACAGTCATCGCCGTGATCTTCGCAATGCTGATTGCCATCCCTATTGGCATCTGGCTCGGTCGCAGACCACGCGCAGAGTCATTACTTTCTCCCTTTTTGGATGCATTGCAAACAATTCCAAACCTCGTATATGCAATCCCCTTTGTCATGATCTTTTCTGTTGGCCCTGTGCCCGGCATTGTCGCCGCTGTCGTATATGCCATACCTCCCGGCATCCGACTCACCGCGCTCGGCATACGCCAAGTCAATTACGAATCACTGGAGGCGGCAACAACTTTTGGTGCAACTCCACGTCAGGTGTTGTGGGGTGTTCGAGTTCCACTTGCAATGCCGTCAATAATTTTGGCGATCAATCAGATGGTGATGATGGTGCTCGCAATGGCAATCATCGCTGGTATGGTCGGCGGTGGTGGCCTTGGCTACCGATCGATTGAGGCACTCACCAAACCAGATGCTGGTCTTGGCGCTGAAGTTGGCATCGCCATTGTGATCATGGCAACGATTCTTGATCGACTCTTGCAAGCAACTGCCAAACGACTACAAGCTCCAGCTGCTAGTTAATAGTTGGACCAAAATTAACTAGCTCGGAAATGCGCCCAGCATTTTTGCTGCTGACAGCGTGTTCTCCAGCAAGCAACCGATCGTCATCGGTCCTGTACCACCTGGCATCGGAGTGATCGCACCGGCAATTGCTTGCACTGCATCAAAGTCGACATCGCCGACGATCTTGCCATCAACGCGTGTTACACCGACGTCGACCACTGTCGCGCCTGGCTTCACAAAGTCAGCTTTGATCATGCGTGCAATACCTACACACGACACAATGATGTCTGCGCCGAAGCACACTTCTTTGAGATCTTCTGGCGGCGTCATCGAGTGCGCACATGTCGTGGTGGCATCGCCACCTTTGCTGATGAACAAAATGACTTGTGGCAAACCAGTCAAAAATGAACGACCAATGACAACAACTTTCTTGCCTTTGGTTGGAATTTCGTAACGCTCGAGTAAGCGCATCACGCCGAGCGGGGTGCATGGTGCATGACCTGGCAAACCGCGCATCAGACGACCCATTGAACGCTCCGTCAAACCGTCAACGTCTTTTTCTGGCGGCAGTAACGCAAGCACTGGCTCAGCGTCAATGTGTTTTGGTAATGGCAATTGCACGAGAATTCCGTGAACGTTTGGGTCGAGAGCAAGCTTGCGCACCTCGGCCTCCACCTCTTCTTGCGTTGCATTGTCTTCAAGATGCACGCCGACCGAAACCATGCCTGCTTCTTGGGCCTTTTTGTGCTTGCTCGCTACATAAATATGACTCGGAGCATCTCCCCCAACCAAGACTGTCGCAAGACAAACTCGAGGCGAACCCGCATCTTCAATAACTTTGCGCAAACGCGCAACAGTTTCGTCTCGCAATGTATTGCCATCCATCAAGATGGCACCACCCGGCGAGCGCTTGAAATTACTGGTCATGAAAGCCCAACGATTTCGCCGTTTTCATCGAAGTCGATGATTGCGGCTGCTGGATTGGTACCGAGGCCTGGCAATGTGCGCATTTCGCCACAGATTGGGTAAATAAACCCTGCGCCTACTGATGCACGTACTTCGCGCACTGTCAACGTGTGACCAGTTGGGGCACCCTTGAGCGAGGCATCACCCGAAATTGAAAGGTGAGTTTTTGCAATACACACTGGCAAGTGGCCGAAACCGTTGTCGGTGTAGTTCTTGAGCTGCTTTGTAGCAAGAGCGGTGTACTCGACTTTTGCTGCACCGTAAATCTTGGTTGCGACAGTCTCAATTTTTTCTTTGAGCGAAGCATCTGATGGATACAACAAATGGAAGCCGTTCTCTTCTTGGCATGCCTCTTCAACCGCTTTAGCCAAATCGACTGCACCAGCACCACCATCGGCGAAGTGGGTGCATACAGCAACTCGAGCTCCGGCTTCGGCTGCAATGCGACGAATCACATCGTGCTCTGACTTGTGGTCAGTTGGGAAAGCGTTAATGGCAACAACTGGAGTTACGCCGTGCGCCTTTACGTTTTCGATTTGCTTCTTGAGGTTTGCACCACCGGCCTCAACGTCGGATGGATTCTCTGCCAACAACTCTGCTGGCAAAGCCTTACCGGCAACAATCTTGTGCTTGCCTGAGTGAGCCTTGAGTGCGCGCACAGTTGTCACGAGCACTGCAGCATCTGGAACAAGTCCAGAAGTGCGGCACTTGATGTTGAAGAAACGCTCTGCACCCATGTCTGCACCGAAGCCAGCTTCAGTAATGAGGTAATCGCCACCATGAATACCGATCATGTCGCCAATGATGGATGAGTTACCGTGCGCAATGTTTCCAAATGGTCCCGCGTGCACGATGACTGGTGTGTTCTCGAGAGTCTGCAACAAGTTTGGCTTGATTGCTTCGCGCATGATGACAGCCATCGAGCCTGCACCCGAAAGTTGCTCGGCTGTTACTGGCACACCCTTGGTGTTGTAACCAACAACGATGCGACCGAAACGTGCGCGCATGTCCTCGATCGAAGTTGAAAGCGCCAAGATTGCCATCACTTCAGACGCTGCTGTGATATCAAAACCAGTTTGACGAGTAACGCCGTCTTCTTTTGAACCAAGACCAACGATGATGTTGCGCAACGAACGATCGTTGACGTCAATCACTCGACGCCATGTGATGTTGTCGAGATCAAGATCGAGCTCGTTGCCCTGATGCAAATGATTGTCGACCATTGCTGACAACAAGTTGTGCGCTGCAGTCACTGCATGAAAGTCACCAGTGAGGTGCAAGTTAAGAAGCTCCATCGGAATTACTTGGCTGTAGCCACCGCCTGCGGCTCCACCTTTAATACCGAATGTTGGTCCCATCGAAGGCTGGCGCAAACTGATCACTGCCTTTTTGCCAATGTGCTTCATTGCCATTCCAAGACCAACCGTGGTCGTGGTCTTGCCTTCACCGAGCGGTGTTGGCGTAATGGCAGTGACTACTACATACTTGGCCTTCGGGCGATCCTTCAATTCTTCAATCGCATCCAGACTGATTTTGGCAAGGCTTGTGCCATATGGCTCGAGCAAGTGTTCGCCAATACCCATCTGCTGCGCGATGTCTTTCAGTGGAAGTGGTTTTCCTGCTCGCGCAATTTCAAGATCGGATGGGAATGACATGTTGGGATGCTCCTTAATATTGCTTGAGTGGGATTAACGACTAGCTAGGTGGCGGGTATACAGTGCCGCCGAAACGACCCTGTCACTATATATGGCTCGAGGGGGTCTGATATATGACGGGATCCCCTTATTGCAGTAGGGTAAGGGGATGGACATGGGTCGAAAGAAGAATTCCAAGCGACACGACTACGCCCCCCTGACTCGAATCACCGAGCCAATGGTGCGGGAGAACGGTGTTTTGAGAACAGCCACTTGGTCAGAAGCCCTTGCCCGTGCCGCTGCCGGTTTTCAATCGGTGAAGGATGCATACGGCCCAGACGCCATTGGATTCTTCTCATGCTCCAAGTCGACCAATGAGCTGAACTTCATTGTTCAAAAATTTGCGCGTGCCGTAATTGGTACCAACAACATTGACTCCTGTAATCGAACTTGACACGCTCCCAGCGTGGTCGGTCTGGCCACAGTCTTCGGAGCAGGTGGAGGAACATCGAGTTATCAAGAGGTTGAAACAACCGACCTCATTGTCATGTGGGGCTCCAATGCTCGTAATGCCCATCCGATTTATTTTCAGCACGTACTGAAGGGCATCCACAACGGAGCCAAAATGTATTCAGTTGATCCTCGCCGTTCAGAAACTGCTCAATGGGCTGATCTGTGGTTGGGTCTCAACGTCGGATCCGATGTCGCGCTCTCCAATACCATCGCCCGCGAGATCATTCACGCCGGTCTCACCAATCGTTCGTTCATCGAAAACTCCACAAGCGGCTTTGCCGAGTATGCCGCCTCTGTTGAAGAGTGGACGCTCGAGGCGGGAAGCAAAGTAACTGGTGTACCAGCCGAAGCAATCCGCGAACTTGCACACGCCTTAGGCAATGCAGAAACGGCACAGATCTGTTGGACGCTCGGCATCACCGAGCACCACAACGGCGTCGACAATGTGTTGTCGCTGATCAATCTCGCATTGTTGTGCGGCCATGTTGGTCGACCAGGTGCTGGACTAAGCCCATTGCGCGGACAAAACAACGTGCAAGGCGGCGGCGACATGGGCGCACTGCCAAACAAGTTGCCAGGGTTCCAAGATGTTGAAGACGATGTTGCTCGCACCAAGTTTGAGAAAATGTGGAATGTCACCATCCCGCCAAAGAATGGTTGGAACTTGACGCAGATGTTTGAGGCAATGGAACACGGCAAGATGAAGTCGGCGTTTGTGATTGGTGAAAACCCAGCGCAGTCAGAAGCCGACGGCGCACACGCAACTGCGCTGCTCAAAGATCTTGAGCATCTTGTTGTGCAAGACATTTTTCTCACCAAGACTGCCGAGCTTGCAGACGTTGTGTTGCCTGGCTCGGCATCGTGGTGCGAAGCAGACGGCACGGTCACAAACTCGGAGCGCCGTGTGCAACGTGTTCGCAAAGCCATCACTCCTCCGGGCAATGCCCACGATGACATCCAGATACTCCTTGACCTTGCAGAGTTGATGGGTCACTCATGGAAATACGACTCGAGTGAGGCCGTATGGAATGAGTTGCGCAGTTTGTCGCCGATGCACTTCGGCATGACATACACGCGACTCGCAGAATTGGGTGGCATTCAATGGCCATGTTTCTCCGAAGATGCCCTCGAGCCTTCGTACCTGCATGGCAGGTTGTGGGCAGAAAAGCTCGAAGACCGCGGACGCCTCGCACCTTTCAGTGTGGTAATTGACTCGCCTCCAGTTGAGAAAACAACTCCAGAGTTTCCACTTCGTCTCACCACAGGTCGCCGACTCGATTCGTACAACACAGGTGTCCAGTCGGGTGGTTTCCCAAGCCCGTTGCGCATGGCCGAAACTGTCGACTTGTCTCCCGAAGATGCAGTCTCAATGGGAATTATTGACGGAGAAATCGTGCGCATTACCTCACCACGAGGAACTGTTACTGCCCCAGCTCGTATCGATGACGGTCTCCGACCAGGACTTGTTTTCATGACGCCGCACTTCCCAGACGAAGTCGACACGAACTTGTTGACCATTGAGGCAATTGACCCAAAGTCAGGCACTGCCGAATTCAAGGCTGCTGCTGTGCGAATCGACAAGATTTCAGTCGATGACAAGCGCGTTCCCGTTGCTGGCGAATAGCCCAGCATTACGCTGTTGTCGCCATGGATCTTAAAGTCAACTCTTCTGTAGCGACGCGTGATGAGCGCGACGCAGTTGACAGCGTCCTTGGCAAGCCAACCCAGTACACGCAAGGTGGCGAAAGAAGCGAGCAAGACTTACGTGTCTCGCGTGCTGGCGAAGCACTGCGCAATTTGCGCCACATGTTGCTGCCAACTTTGCATGCGGTCAACGATCGCATTGGCTGGATCAGTCGAGGCTCGATAAATTACATCGCACAACAACTGGATGTTGCTCCTGCCGAAATTTACGGTGTTGCAAGTTTCTACGCATTGTTCTCGATGACAGAACGCCCAAAGCGTCAAGTACACGTGTGTATCGACTTAGCTTGTCGCGCAATGGGCGGTCTAAAAGAAGATCAACTTCCTGAGGGAACTCACCCATCGCCGTGTCTTGGAACATGTGAGCGTGCACCTGCAGTGCTCGTCATTGAAGCTGGCAACCCTGCACGACATGAAGTGCTTGCACCGGCCACACCAGTACAGATCAATGCACTTGCCAAGGGTGGTTGGCCCGAGTCAGAAGCAACAGTCGTATCAGCCACTCCACAAGCAAAAGATTCTTCTGCAAAACTTGTACTACTTGGTCGGATTGGAAAAGCTGACCCACTCTCTATTTCTGATTACCAGCAGCACGGCGGTTTTGACGCTTTGCGCAAAGCAATCCAACTTGGAGCAAACGGTGTCATCGACGAAGTAAATGCATCAGGTCTTGTTGGTCGCGGTGGTGCTGCGTTTCCGACAGGACGTAAGTGGGGCGCGGTTGCTGGCCAACCAGCATTCCCCCACTATTCAATTTGCAATGCCGACGAATCAGAGCCTGGCACGTTTAAAGATCGTGTAATCATGGAAGGCGATCCATTCGCTCTCGTTGAAGCCATGATCATTGCATCTTTCGCAACCGGAAGCGAACAAGGATTTATTTACCTACGTGGCGAGTACCCACGCGCAATTCGTAACGTGCAACATGCAATCGACGAATCCAAGAAACACGGATTCTTGGGTGACAACATTTTGGGTTCAGGATTCAATTTCACCTTGTCAATCATTCGCGGTGCAGGCGCTTACATCTGTGGCGAAGAAACAGCAATCTTCAACTCGATTGAGGGCTACCGAGGCGAGCCGCGCAATAAACCGCCGTTCCCTGTTGAAGTTGGCGTGTTTGGCAAACCGACTCTCGTCAACAATGTTGAAACACTTGTCAACGTGCTCTCCATTGTTAAGGATGGCGGAGCCGCATATGCCGCACTTGGCACGGAAGGCTCGAAGGGCCGCAAGTTGTTCTGCTTGTCTGGAGCAGTCGCAAAACCAGGCATCTATGAAGTTGAATTCGGCATCACGCTTCGACAATTAATTGATCTCGGCGGCGGAATGCGCAGTGGTTCCACACTGCAAGCAATTCTGTTGGGTGGTGCAGCCGGCGGATTCGTTGGCCCAAACGATCTCGACCTGCCACTCACCATGGAAGCCACTCGTGCTGCAGGCTCAAGCCTTGGATCGGGTGTAGTCATGGTCCTCGATCAGTCGGTCGACATGGTTGACCAACTTCGACGCATCGCAGCGTTTTTCCGGGACGAATCGTGTGGACAGTGCGTGCCTTGCCGAGTGGGAACAGTGCGCCAAGAAGAGATCATCTCCCGTTTAGCAAAAGGCGTTCAGTCGCAAGACATCGAATTGTTGCGCGAACTTGGCACCGTGATGCGAGATGCTTCCATCTGCGGACTTGGTCAAACCGCCAACAGCGCAATTGATTCGGCAATCAACAAACTGAAAGTATTTGCAGTATGAGCACCCAAGTGACCACCGGCTTACAAGTGCGCCGCTCAGTGCAACTCACAATTGATGACCAGTCAGTGACAGTTGCTGAAGGTGAAACGATTTTGAGTGCATGCCGCACGATGGGCAAAGAGATTCCCACTTTGTGCTTTGGCGACACCATCACCCCAAAGAATGCCTGCAGAGTTTGCATGGTCGAAGTTGAAGGGTCACGTGTGTTGGTGCCTTCATGCTCGCGCAAAGTTGAGCCAGGCATGGTGGTGCGAACCGACACCGAACGTACCGACCACAGTCGCAAACTCGTGCTCGAATTACTTGGTTCCTCAGTTGATCTTTCGTTGACCAAAAATGTTGCCCGCTGGAATAGCGAGTATGAAGCTGAGCCAACACGTTTTGGTAAGCCAGCAGCGCCAACCACCCATCGCGACGAGGCAACAACTGGCCACCACCATGTAGCCGACGGTTCAAGTGTCTCCAACGTGTTGCAGCCGGTCAAGATCGACAACGAGTTGTACGTACGCGACTATTCAAAATGCATCATGTGCTACCAATGCGTCGATGCGTGCGGCGAGCAATGGCAGAACACATTTGCCATTGGGGTTGCCGGTCGTGGTTTTGATATTCGGATCTCGACCGAATTCAATGTGGACCTCACCGATTCGGCATGCGTCTACTGCGGTAACTGCATCCAGGTCTGCCCCACTGGGGCGCTCATGTTTACAAGTGAGCACAACATGCGCGAGGCTGGCACTTGGAAAGAAGAAGAGCAGACACAAACCGACACCATTTGTCCATACTGCGGTGTGGGTTGCTCACTCACCTTGCACGTACAAGATAACGAAATCGTCAAGGTCACGTCGCCAAGTGATCACTCGGTTACCCACGGAAACTTGTGTATCAAGGGACGCTTCGGGTTTCAGCACGTACAAAACCGCGCAGAGTAGATTGCCCTTATGGGCCAGTCACTTCCAATCATCTCGATTGAGTCGTTTGCAACAAGTACACCGGGGTCAGTCGAGTACGACAATGATGCAACTTCCTTGTATGGGGCTCTCAGTGAAATTGGTTTTGCCATCATCGTTGGACACGGAGTGGACGACAAAATAATCACCGACATGCGCAATGCGGTCAGAATAGTTTTTGACACACCGAGGGAAATCTTGATGCAAGACATGGTTGTCAAAGGCAATTACCGAGGATTTGTGCCACTCGGATATTTCACACCCAACTCAGGCAAAGGTACAGCCGATCAGTATGAGGCGTGGAAGTTGCACAACGAAACAGATCCAAGCAACCCCGCAATTGCAGATTGTTCGCTCTATGGGCAGAACAAGTGGCCAAATATTGCTACAGATGTGCGGACTCCGATTATGGCGTACTGGAATGCGTTGACCGAAGTGAGCGAACGCCTCATCATCGCACTATGCAACAAAATGGGTGTTGATCAAAATATCTTGCTCTCGTATATGTCTGATCCACTTACCAATATGACGTTGCTCAACTATCCACCGATGCCTCCGCAGTCAGATTCGTGGGGCATTCACCCACATAAAGATTTCAACTTGCTCACACTGCTCGCCCACGACCCAATCGGTGGTCTCGAAGTCCGCAATCGCAACGATGAGTGGCTATCTGCGGATTGCCCACCAAATGGAATGGTGCTGAACGTTGGCGACATGCTCGAGCTATGGAGCGGTGGGCGTTTACTCTCTACCCCACATCGGGTGTTCAATCGTTCTGGTAAACCCCGCCAATCATTTCCCTATTTCTCCAAACCTCGATGGGATGTAGTCGTCGAGCCCCTGCTCGAACCGATCGCAGGCTTCGACCGTCCGCCACTACATGTGGGCACCTCTGCTGCCGATATTTGGTATTCCAATTGGCCAGACACGGTCTCAACCGACCCCGCACAGGTACTTGGTCACTACAAGTAGTTACTGTTGCGGGGATGACTTCCTCGCATAAAAAACCCAGCCGCAGCTTTGAGCCGGATGGTGCTCTCAGCCTCACGCTTGCAACTGGTCAAATCGCTCACCGCGACCACATCGCTCAATCGCAAAGGCTTGAGCGAAAGTTTTACACCATAAGCCCAGGCGTGTGGTGTCTCGTTGGTAATGGTTTATCCAACCAAACATTCGTTGATGCGCCAGATGGCATTATCGCAATTGACACTGGTGAATCTATTGAGGAAATGCGTGCAGCAATAAAAGAATTGCGCGCAGTAACGACACGACCAATTGTTGCGGTGCTGTACACACACTTTCATTATGTAGGTGGCACACAAGCAGTTTTTGAAGAGGATCCAACAGCGTCTATCCCCATCTGGGGACACGAGAAGATTGCATTCAACCGACTGCGCACAACTTCGGAGATTTCCCCCGCATACGGTCGCGGACTCGTCGAACAATTTGCAGTCACACTGCCAGTCAATGGTGCAGACGGAGCTGTCAATGTTGGCCTTGGTCAGTTTTATCGTGACCCTGCGCACGCACCTCACACCTACGGGTTTATTGCACCAGAAAACACTTTCAATTCTTCATGCACAATTCGTGTTGCAGGACTCGACATTCAAGTAACACCAGCACCATCCGATGCAGATGATTCAGTTACGTATTGGTTTGCATCACAGAAACTTTGCGTCAACAACTTGGTCTGGCCAGTGCTATTCAACATCTTTGCGATTCGCGGCGAAGAATACAGAGATCCACAAGTAATGTTGCGCGGTCTTGATCACCTGCTTGGGTTAAAGGCCGAGCACCTCGCTGGTGTGCATGGTCCTCCGATTAGTGGGGCTGATGACATCAAAGAACGTGCAACAAAGTATCGCGACTCAATTCAATTCCTCTGGGACCAAACAGTGCGCCACACAAACCGCGGTATGTCGAGCGCCGACTTGGCAGCGAATATTCGTCTACCCGAACATTGCGACAATGACTACATCACGTCAGAGATGTATGGCGTAGCCGAACACCACGTGCGTCAGATACGAAGTGGAATTTTTGGCTTCTTTGACGGTCATGAAGCGAACCTATTCCCTCTTTCGACGCAAGATCACGCAGATCGAATGATTAAAGGCTTCGGGGGCAAGGAAACCGTGCGTACGCAAGCTCGCCAGGCGATAGATCACGACGACCTACGTTTTGCGATTGAGCTCGCTTCGTGGTTGGCATACAGCATCGACCCAAGCGATGCTGACAAACAACTTCTCGCAAGCGCACTGCGTCTCGTCGCACAAAGAACTCCGGCTGCCAATATTCGCAACTGGTGTCTTGCGCGAGCACGTCATTTGGATGGAAGTTTTGACGCGACACGATTCAACACTCACCGCATTAATAGGCGGCAGATTTTGTCAGGACCGATTTCCTCCGCAGTGAGTATTTTGCGAGTGCTGCTTGAACCAACTCGCGCAGAAGGTGTCAATATCCAAATTGCTTTCAACTTTTCGCAAGGCCAAAAGACTGGTCTGCATATTCGCAATAGCGTTGCCGTGCCAACCGATGGTGCTGGCGCAACTCATTCGGTTACATGCGACATAGCAGTGTGGGCTGACATTTTGAGCGGAACTACAACCTTGTCTCAGGCAATCGAAGCTTCGTCTATGCAGATCGATGGAGACAAATCGCAAGTGTTGCGGGCACTCGCCTGCTTCGACGTCGCAGGTCTGCAGTCATGACGCAAAAACTGCCGAAGTCAACACCTGAATTTGGTGGAGACATCTCCAGATTTATCACCGAGTCAACACCACAAAAACTCAACGCAGCGACAGCCCCTGCTGGTGCTCCAAACATATTGCTGATCATGTTGGACGACGTTGGCTTCGGTTCATTCGGAAACTTTGGTGGACCAGTAACGACACCTGGTCTCAACAAAATTGCTACAACCGGTTTGCGCTACAACCAGTTTCACACCACCGCACTTTGTTCACCTACTCGAGCGGCGCTTTTGACTGGACGCAACCATCACAGTGTTCACATGGGAGGCATCACCGAAATTGCCAACTCGTTCCCCGGATACGACAGCGCGATACCGCCAGAGTCAGCAACGGTTGCTCAAGTTCTGCGCATGTCTGGATATTCCACCTCGTGTTTTGGTAAATGGCATCTTGCGCCGTCGTGGGAACAAAGCCCAGCAGGCCCATTTGATCGATGGCCAACAGGCTTAGGTTTTGATCGCTTCTACGGAATCATGGGTGCAGAGTCTTCACAGTGGGAACCTCCCGTGTATGACCAAACAACACCGATCGCTCCCCATGTAGGCAAGCCGGGTTACCACCTCACTGAAGATCTAGCCGATCAGGCAATTACCTGGATGCAACGCCAACACGCATCAACACCTAATCGTCCTTTCTTTTGCTACTTCTCTACGCCTGCAGTGCATGCCCCTCACCATGTGTCGCGCGAATGGATCGACAAATTCAAAGGTCAGTTTGATGATGGCTGGGACTCACTGCGCGACATGATCTATGAGCGTCAATTGAAACTTGGCGTCATACCTCAAGACACCACACTCACAAAACGACCAGAACAAGTACCAGCGTGGGCCGACTACCCCGACCGATACAAACCAGTTGCGCGTCGATTGATGGAGACGTTTGCTGGCTTCCTTGCGCACACCGACGCACAAATTGCGCGAGTGATCGATTCATTGGATGGCATGGGCATTGCTGATAACACACTTGTCATCTACATCACTGGCGACAACGGAGCATCGGCCGAGGGAACAATTCATGGTGCGTGGAGCGCTCCATCGTTTCAAAACGGAGTTCCCGAGGATCCTGAATGGCTACTCGATCACATAGACGACTTCGGCACCGATAGATGCGAAAATCATTTCAATGTCGGCTGGGCATGGGCTCTCGACTCTCCGTTTCAGTGGATGAAGCAAGTTGCGTCACACTTCGGTGGCACTCGAAACGCAATGGCACTTTCGTGGCCGAAGAAAATTGCCGACAAGGGTGGTTTGCGCACGCAGTTCCACCATGTCATCGACATCGTGCCAACTATTTATGACATTGTTGGCATCACGCCGCCGACACATGTCAATGGCATCGAACAAATGCCGTTGCACGGCACATCGATGGCGTATTCATTTGATTCTGCAGACGCACCAAGCACGCACACCAGTCAATATTTTGAGATTCTTGGCAACCGAGCTATCTATGCAGATGGTTGGATGGCTTCGTGCTTTCATGGCCGGCTGCCATGGATCAGGTTGCAGGGTTACGAGTTTGATGGACCACAAGAAGTGTGGGAGTTGTACAACATCGCAGAAGACTTTTCACAAGCAGTCGACCTCGCAGCGTCTCATCCAGAAAAGCTTGCCGAACTACAGGCTCTCTTTCATCAACAAGCAATCGATTACGGCATATACCCGCTTCGCGATCCGGGCTCACCGCGCAACGGAGATTTTTCGGTGCCACATTCACTCGATGGATTGACGTCGATGACCTACACACCCGCACACGTGCGCATGCCGGAATCTTCAGTGATCAACATCAAGAACTGTTCGTTTCGAATTACGGCAAACATCGAAGTTGCACAACCTGGAAGCAACGGCGTGATCGTGTGCCAGGGTGGCAACATGGCCGGCTGGTCGTTGTATCTTGACGAACAGAGTTGTCCAACTTTTCATTACAACTGGTTCGGCCACGAGCACACTTCTGTCGCAGGTAGCACTCCGCTCTCTTCTGGCAAGTACCAGATAGTTGCAGCATTTGCCTACGACGGTGGATTTGGTGCGGGTGGCGAAGTCACCCTTTTTGTTGACAACACGAATGTTGGCTCTGCCCGCATTGACAAAACAGTTCCACTCGTTTATTCAATGAGCGGAGAAACGTTTGACGTTGGCGTCGACACTGGATCACCAGTTGGTCCATACCCGCACGGTTTCAAATGCACCGCAACGATTCACTCAGTTGTTGTTGAACGACTCGATGAACCTCCAGCAGAGATTAAGCAAAAAATGCGCGAAGGCGAGTTTCGAGCGAGCCTCAGTACGCAATAATTATTTACTAACTCGCTAATTTAATGGCGAGCCAAGATTCTTGCGCACGGCCAAGTTCATCTCTTCATCAAAGGCGCGCACGTGTGCTTCTGCAAGCTTTGCAGCCAAGTCACCGTCACCTGCTGCCAATGCCTGATACATCTCTGTGTGTTCTTCAAGTGCATGATGCATGTCTTCCACATCGGCAATATAGAGATGCCAGAGTCGATCACTTTGTGCGTACATCATGTCGAGCGTGTCTGTAAGAAAGCGATTATTTGCTGCGTCCCACACAATCTCGTGGCACCTTCGATCGATGCGCATCAAATCGCTATTACTCACATTCGGTCGGCGTGAACTTTCAAGTGCAGCTGCCATTGCATCCCAATGTTCTTGCTTTCCACGTGCGGCCGCAAGGCGCATGGCGTATGGCTCCAGGATGGCGCGAGTTTCATAAAGC
>JBIIWI010000030.1:0-14756 GCA_044339005.1 Ilumatobacteraceae bacterium | reverse complement strand
GCATGAACGTGGTAACTCCCTTCGGTTCCAACCGGGGCTGGAGCCCCCGAGGGGGCAGGGTGGATATGTGGACTTGGGATCGTATCGGCACGAAGGGAGCGTGCCACACCCGTGTTACAGAGATTGGCTGAACTAGCGCCGAGACCTACGCCGTGTTGGCTCTAAATCAGATTTGGAGGTTGTGGCCATTGGTAATGAGCGGAGTAAATGGTGCCAACGGCAGGTCCGACAACACTCGACTACGTAGGCCGTATATGTAATAGACGTACTTTGTTGAGTCGAATACTCAATACTGCGTTGCGGTTCGGCGCGCTGCTCCTCTGTCTGTTGAGCAAGCTGTCGAAACTCTTCCAGTTCGTGAGGCTTCGTGATGCAACGTCCATGGCTTGGAAGTCGCGGACCAAATACATACGTCACCAATGCAACATTGTCTTGCACGCAAATCGGGCACTTCACGCCTGTTGCATCACCAAAGTTTTTTGCTGCGCGCACCAAATCTGGGTGCGCATCACAGAGTTGCTCTCTACGAATACGACCGCGACGAAACTCATTGATGAGAGCGCGACGTGTCAGACGGTGATCAATGACGCCACCAACAGTTTCACCGTTGTCATCGGTGAGAGTGAGTTGGCTGAGCCAACCCGTTGGGCGTCGTGGAGAATTCATTGCCCCAAACGCTAGTCAGTTTTAGTTGCCCACCACTGTTCGAGCCTGCGTCGAATTTCGGCGTCGCCCAACAATCCTTCTTCAAGTCGAATTTCCATCAAAAACTTCAGGGCGTCACCCACCTGCCTACCAGCACCGATAGACAACATCTCCATCACTTGCGCTCCGTCTAGCTCTGGCCGAAGTGCCGCCAACTCTTCGTGCTTGGCCAACTCTGCAATACGTGACTCGAGCTCATCCATACGTTGCGACAGCATCAATGCTTTTCTCTCGTTGCGAGTTGTGCAGTCGCATCGTGTGAGCACATTGAGTTCATTCAACAATGGCCCTGCGTCGCGAACGTAACGGCGAACTGCCGAATCTGTCCAACCCATTTGATATGTGTGAAAGCGCAGATGCAGTGCAACCAAATCGGTGATTGCGTCAGTGTCATGCGTTGAATATTTCATCGCTTTAAGACGCGCGCGCGACATTCTTGCGCCAACCACTTCGTGGTGATGAAAGGTGACACCTTTTCCATCTTTAATCCCGCGCGTTTTTGGTTTACCGATGTCATGGAATAAGGCGGCAAGTCGAGTAATGCGAAAATCAAAACTCTCGGATGCATCTGGTCGCACGTTCTCCACGACTGCAAAAGTATGTGTCAACACATCTTTGTGGCGGTGAATTGGATCTTGTTCAAGCTTCATGGCCGGCAGTTCTGGAAAGAAGTGTTCGGCCAAGCCCGTGTCAACCAAAAACCAAAGTCCGCTTGTTGGGTGATCACAAACCATTAAGCGATCGAGTTCATTGCGCACTCGCTCTGCTGAAATAATTTTGAGTCGATCGTGCAATTTTTGAACTGCTGCAACCATTTCGGGCACTGGCTGAAGTTGCAATGTTGCGATAAATCGTGCTGCGCGCATCATCCGCAACGGATCATCCGTGAAACTTATTTCTGGTGACAGCGGTGTGCGCAGCGTGCGACTCATCAAGTCGGCTGCACCACCATAAGGATCAACAAGTTCGGGAACATCGCTCGTAACTTCGAGCGCCATCGCGTTGATAGTGAAATCACGGCGCGATAAATCGGTTGCAATGTCATCCGAAAACTCCACGTCTGGCTTGCGGGAGTCTGGGGAATATGCCTCGGCGCGGTGCGTAGTGATTTCATATGTACGGCCGTTTTTCTGTGCCGAAATAGTGCCGAAGCGCTCGCCTGTTGTCCATACGGCATCGGCCCAACCAGTCAAAAAGCGTTTGGTTTCTTCTGGACGAGCATTTGTGGTGAAGTCAAAATCCACTTCCCCCATTTGACGATCAAGCAAAAGATCCCGTACGGTCCCACCCACCACATAGAGACGTCGATCAGCTGTGCGAAAAATATCCCCAAGAGGCGCGAGTTCGGCCAACACCGGAGCAAATCGTTGCGGAACCACGGTGTTTAGGTTAGGCGTTAGCGATTGAACTTGAGGGACTGGCGTAAATTGAGACAAATATCGGTGAGACTGGTAGCCATGGATCGCCTTCGACGCGCTGGCAAAGCCGTGATCATCGTCCTCGGTGTGACTTGGTCGTTGTTGGGTGTGCTTCCACATCAAGTACATGCCCTCACTCCCGCACTAACAAATTCGCAGGATGTGCGCTTAGTTGCGCAAAATTTTAATGTTCTTGCTGGAACACAATTTCGATTCACGGTTGGTGTGCCCGATGCAGCGATTCGAAATCAACTCGAACAAGACCCGACAACAACACTTCGTATAACTGCGTTTGCGCCAGTAATCACCCGATCGCAAGTGCGATCCATCGCGGCAGGTACCGAGCCGGTTGGGCAAATTGCAGTTGCTGACTTGAGGCTGATTCAGTTGGCACGAACCGACATCAACAACTACACCGCGTTTCTTTCCACCACCGCTCGCACAAACTCATTGCGTCTCACCAAAGATGGTGTTTACCCGATTCAAATTTCTTTCGTTCGCGCTGGTCAACCGATTTCCAAGTTGAATACATTCGTCAACTTCTTTAACTCGTCCATCGAGACAACGCGTCTTCCCATTGCAATTGCATCAACAATTACGACACCTCTCGCTCTAACTCCCAATGGATCAATTGCGATCAGTGATGCGACAAGACAACAATTAACTGATCTCGCGCAATCCTTAGAAGGTGGCGCCGCGCCATTATCGGTTCAGGTTTCACCAGAAATCTTGGACGGTCTTGCACGATCGACACAGCCTATTGATCTCGATTTACTGACGCGCCTTCAAACCGCATTTGCAAATCACGACCTACTACTCGCACCTTTTGTTCCTGTTGACCCCTCAAGTGCGATGCGAACAGAAAGAACCAATGACTTTTTACAAATGCGTCGGCTTGGTGATGAGATAATCGACCTTCGTAACGGAGAGAAAACTCTCTCACCGAATATTTGGTTCTCAAATGTTCCCATTGATACAGACGGGGCAGAATTACTGCACGACGTCAACGTCCACACAGTTGTTCTTACACCGCAAGCAGCGGCAAAGATCGGAACACTGGACAATTACGCCAAGCCGTATCGCATCTCAAGCGATATTGCATTGAGAACAACAGATCCGTTATACGCAACAACCCTTACTGGTACACCGAATAGCCCTGTGATTACTGCTTATTCGCTAGCTGCCGAGCTATTAACACAAAGACAGGAGATTGTTGATAGTGGTGGAGTCGTGTCGTCAAACTTTGTGGTTCTGACCAATACAGACGGCACTCCAATTAATGCCGCATTGCTTGCGCCATTGGCGGTTGCTATCGACCGTGCTCCTCAGCTTCGACTGCGGGCATTGAGTTCGATCCCACGAGCAAACAGTGAGGCAACGCTCGTCAAAGTGCCTCGTACAGACGGAATTGACGTTTCGATTGCTGGGAAAGCAGCTGACTCTCTCGCTGATGAGTTGGCCTCAACATCACTCATGTTGCCAACTGATGCGCCACAACGTGTTGCTTGGTCTGCTTCGCAGTTGGTCATGCTTGATGATCGGCTGAGTAGCGATGACTTTGCGTTGTACTTCAAAGGTTTCCGTAACCAACTTCGACTGCTTCGGGCATCGGTGAAGGTTCCCAAGTCGTTGAGTTTTACGCTCGGTGGACGCGAAAGTGATTTACGATTGCAACTTCGTAATGATGCTGCAATTGACCTAACGGTTGCAGTTGAGATCTCGAGCGCAAAGCTTCAGTTTCCAGATGAAGATCGCATAGTGACAGTGCCAGCAAATGGTGCGATCGACCTAGTGATCCCTGTTGTTGCCCGCGCGAGTGGACGCTTCCCTATTGAGGTTGTGCTCTACACCCCAGACGGATTGGTGCAAGCTGGTCAACGTGTGCAACTCACTGCACGGGTCGCTGCCATTGCTGGTCTTGGCCTCGTAGTCAGTGGCGCTGCTGCTCTTGTGTTACTTGCATGGTGGTTGAGTCATTGGCGCGCTAACCGCCGAAAATCTGCAGCAAAACAACATCCTGCAATTGGCTAAAAACCCTGTTGTAGGATCATTCTTATGACCGTTCGCATCGTTACCGATAGTGCCTCTGACATTCCTCAATCATTGGCAGACGCCAACAATATTTCGATAGTTCCATTGTCATTTCGCTTTGGTGATGAAGAGTTCATTGATCGCCAACAGCTCACCGTCGCACAATTCTGGGAGCGATGCGGTTCATCTGCTGTATTGCCAGAAACCGCAGCGCCTTCACCAGGTCAGTTTGAAGCCGAATTCCGACGACTTTTTTCTACCGGTGCAACTGGCATAGTCGTAATTTCGCTTTCATCTCAGTTGTCGGCAACCATGCAAAGCGCCGAGTTGGCTGCTCGCGCAGTTGCGGGCGACATTCCAGTACGTGTAGTAGACAGCCGCTCAGCCTCGATGGGTCAAGGTATTGCCGCCGTCGCTTGTGCAAAAAAGGCTGCGGGTGGCGCAAGTTTGGATGAAGTCGCTGCATATGCCAATGACCTTGCTGCCAGAACTCAGGTGTGGGCAGCGCTCGACACCCTTGAAAATCTCAAAAAAGGTGGACGCATCAGTGGGGCCAAGGCTTTATTCGCGTCGGCATTAGCAATTAAGCCAATTCTGCAGATCAAAGATGGCTTAATTCAAGAAGGTGGCAAACAACGCACACGGAGCAAAGCGATTGCTCTGCTTATTGACACAGTCAAACAAGCAGGCCCTATTGAGAACCTTTCGGTTTTGCAGGCTGAGTGTGATGACGTACAAGAATTTGTTGCTTCACTGCGCGAGTTTTACTCCGGTGAGATCATGGTCAGTGACATTGGTGCAATCATCGGTTCACATACCGGTCCACGAGCGATGGGCGTCACGTTTCACACTAAGTAAGTTGCTCGCTCATTAGATATTCCCGAGATATCCCCGTTTCATAAGGGGTTTGGGAAGTATTGTCGCATCACAGCGATGAGTCAGGACAGTCCACTTTCACGTCTTATAGGCGGCCGATATCAACTTGAGCACCGCATTGCCCGGGGCGGAATGGCCGAAGTGTGGCTAGCGAGCGACACATTTCTTCACCGGCAAGTTGCAGTCAAATTACTCAAGCCTCACTTGGCAAACGACGCCAATGTGGCGGAGCGTTTTCGACGCGAAGCAGTCGCTTGTGCCGGTATTACTCATCCAAACATCGTTGCTGTTTACGACTGCATTGAACACGGTGGTCGCCAAGCCGTCATCATGCAATACGTGCAAGGTAAAAGTTTGCGTGATGTGCTCGACAAACAAAAGAAACTGAAGCCACAACTCACAATTCATATTGGGCTGTCTGTTGCTGCAGCATTAGAGGAAGCGCACCGACAAAATTTCGTGCATCGCGATGTCAAGCCGGGAAATATTTTGCTGACACCTGATGCTCGTTGTCTGCTCGCCGACTTCGGTATTGCAAAAGCACTCGTTTCAAGTGGTGATGATCTCACCAGTGACAACATCATGATGGGCACTGCAAAATACCTCTCACCAGAACAAGTGCGAGGAAAGCCACTCGATGGTCGGGCTGATCTCTATGGCCTTGGTCTTGTTTTGTATGAATGCCTCGCTGGTCGAGTGCCATTTGTTGGTGAAACCGATGCAGACACAGCACTCGCCAGATTGCAACGTGAACCCACCGACCTCGCTCGCTTGCGACCATCGCTTTCACCAAACTTGGTCAAGGTCATTCATAAACTTCTCGCGCGCAATCCAGATCATCGATATGCAACTGCCGCGGAGACGATTGTTGCGTTGCGTGCCGCACGAAGTGGCGAATTGGATCGCACTACTGAAATCACTCCTCCTTCTGGGTTGATGGTGGTGGGTGGAGAAATGTTGGAGCGATCAACTTCACGCTCTGTTCCGACCGCACCATCAAAACCGCAGCCATCGAGACTCACCGTTGTTGGCCAGCCACTCTTAGATGCTCCCGAGCGCGGACAACGTGAGATCAAAAACAAACACAACAACACACTTGAGGAGACTTCTCGCTTACCGAAACCATCAACAAACGGTCTTCGCCAAATTGTCGCTGGTCTTGTTGTTGTTGGACTGCTTGGCGGCGGTGCATTGTGGTTTACTGGCAGAAAAACTCAGACCGATGTTCAGCTTGTCGCACCAGTTGTAGATCCAGTTGCGCCAGTCGCACCAGTGCCCGCTTCAATTATCTCGATTATGAGCTACGACCCAAGTGGAAACGATGGTGAAGAGAACGAAGCACTCGTTCCATTGCTACTCGACAGCAATCCACAAACAAACTGGACTACGACGTGTTACGCAAACCAGTATTTCGGAAGTAAAGAATTTGTTGGTTTGGTCGTTCAGTTTTCTGCGCCAACCACTGGCACTCTCAATGTGTATATGGGTAATGCGCCTTGGAAAATAGATGTGTACACGGCTCTTGACAGTGCTCCTCCCCAGCTCGCCGGTTGGGGGCAACGCATAACAACTGGCAACAACACGAAGCGTCGCGGCGCCAACTTCATCATTGCTCAGCCCGCACAATATGTACTTCTTGCACTCCGTGAAATTGGAAAGAGTGGGATGTGCAGTGGGTCCAATCCTTATCAAGGATTGCTCTCGGGAGTCACGTTCCAGGCAAGTTAACCTTGTCGTATGCCTTCCAATCCGTTTACCGATCCGCAGTGGGCATCCCGCACGGTTGAGGCGATCGACCGAATTGTTGCGGTAGTTCGCGATCGCACCACGCGCCCCGCAGTCGCGATTGTTCGCGGTCTTATTTTTGGCACCATGGCGATTGTTGGTGCCATTTTTGTGGTTATTGTTCTTGTAATTGGTGGTATTCGTGCCCTGCATTCACTGCTCGACATTTGGTGGTCGCGTGATACCGCAGTCTGGGCTTCTTATTTAATAATTAGTGGCATATTTTGCGTCATCGGCATGTTGTCTTTGCGCCGCCGCCATCCGCAAGACTAAATTCCGACCACAGAGAAAAGAAACCCCCATGACCACACCACTTCACAGCAAAGTATTGATTATTGGATCAGGCCCAGCGGGACTCACGGCCGCTATTTATGTAGCTCGAGCCAACCTGCAACCACTCGTCATCGAAGGTGAGCCCTCTTCTACTTCCGATCAGCCAGGTGGCCAGTTGATGTTGACCACCGAAGTTGAAAACTTCCCTGGTTTCCCTGAAGGCATCATGGGGCCAGAGTTGATGATGCGCTGTCGCGATCAGGCAATTCGATTTGGAACTGAATTCATTACCGAGAAAGTTACCAAGGTTGATTTTTCATCCAGGCCATTTCGGGCATGGGTTCGCGACACCGAATACACCGCCGATTCAATTATTGTCAGCACTGGTGCGCAATCGTTGATGCTGGGTCTTGAAGAAGAGAAGCGCTTAATCGGTCACGGTCTTTCAACTTGTGCAACGTGTGATGGTTTTTTCTTTCGAGGACAAGAAATCGTGGTTGTTGGTGGTGGCGACTCTGCGCTTGAAGAAGCGCAATTCTTGACCAAGTTTGCATCCAAGGTCACCATCGTTCATCGCCGCGAGTCTTTGCGCGCTTCGAAAATCATGCAAGACCGCGCATTCAAGAACGAGAAGATTTCATTTATTTGGAACAAGCAAGTAACTCGCGTTCTTGGCGACGACAAAGTCAGCGGCATCGAAATGACCGACACGGTTACTGGTGAAGTTTCGACCATGAATGTCACTGGCATATTTGTGGCGATCGGTCACCGACCAAACACCGATTTGTTTAAAGGCATCTTGGAGATGGAGGACACCGGATATTTGACAACGAAGTCCGGCTCTACATACACCAATATTGACGGCGTGTTTGCGTGTGGCGACGTGCAAGACCACACCTATCGACAAGCCATTACGGCAGCTGGTTCTGGATGTATGGCAGCGATTGATTGTGAGCGGTGGCTAGAGGCACAGCACTCATAGTCCAGAGTTGAATGTTGGCATGGGTATTATGTTGCACAACGTCATTTACTCAACGATAAAAATAGACTGGACCACCATGGCAGACGGAATTATCACCCTGACAAGCGGCAGCTTTGACGAGACTGTAAAAAGCTCAACCACACCGATACTTGTTGACTTTTGGGCGGAGTGGTGTGGGCCATGCAAAGCAATTGCGCCAGTTTTAAAAGAGCTTTCAACAGAACTCGCCGGGAAAGTGACCATTGCAAAACTCGATGTTGATGCACATGGAGATATCGCACAGCGTTTCAGTGTGATGAGTATTCCAACATTGTTAATTTTTAATAACGGTGAAGTACAAAAGCGTTTGGTTGGAGCTAAAGGTAAAGGTCAGTTGCTACAGGAGCTTGCAGAATTTCTCCCAACTTCCCATTAACTCTCCATCAGCGCAATAACGCAGTTGCTGCGATACAGCAGCGCTTGCAGGCCCTTGGCATGCTTGATATTTCGCTCGTGGAGCGCGGTTATTTCTGTGAGTTCACCCACACAGCGCTGAGAGAATTTCAGGCCAATCGCGGTTTGCCGCAAGATGGTGTTTGCGATCGCAACGCATGGGACGCACTCATTGAGGCGTCATGGCTGAGTGGTGCGCGATTGTTGTATCTCACATCCCCTCATCTGCGCGGCGATGACATCATGGCCCTACAAACAAATCTTGCACAGCTTGGTTTTGATTGTGGCCGCATAGATGGAATACTCGGACCAAACACAGTTCGCTCACTCACCGACTTTCAACAAAACTACGGTCTGGTTGCCGACGGAATTTGCGGTGCCGAGACACTTCAGGCGTTGTCGCGAATGAGTAGCCAGACGGGATCGGGACCAGGAATTGTTTCAGTACGGGAATCTGAAAAACTCCACCACGCCGCTCGGATTGGTAGTTCGCTCAAAATAGTGGTGGGTTGCTTTGGCGACTTACAAACTGTCTCGAGAGGTTTGACAAGAAAATTGCGCGAACAGTACGACGACGTCATGACAGTCGAGGAGTCGGATCCAACTTTGCATGCAACGTCGGCAAACAGCTTTCAAGCGGACGCATATGTTGGCATTGCCGCATCAACAGCCCAACACCACGACATAGTTTTTTATGAAACCGAAGGTTTCAGTTCGCCGGGCGGGCGCCGACTAGCCGAGGCCATCGCGGCACAACTCGGAAAGGTTGGTCCAGGGCAATATGCGGTGAGGGGCATGCGGCTGCCCATTTTGCGCGCAACTCGAATGCCTGCGGTGGTGTGCCTATTTGGGCAAAGTTCCCAACCCGAGGCTGATGCCATAACTCAGGCTATTTGCACAGCAGTCTCAGCATGGTTTGCCCCTCAAAAACCAAACTGAGTAACCGATTTACGGGTTATCCACAGGTTTGTTCACAGTCTGTGAGGACTGTAAAGTTCTTGTTTACGCTCATGCTCCACAAGAGACACAGGGTTCCGAACTAGTCCTCTGAAGCCGGCCCTTCGGTCATCAATCGGTAAATTCGCTCAAGGTCTTCGAGGTCGGCAAAATCAATAGTGACCCTGCCGTGTTTTCCACTCATGGTTACACCTACCGATGTTTGTAGGTGCTCAGCCAACAATCCTTCAAGTTCGAGCAGACCTGGTGGGCGTAACGCCGTGGTTTTTGCCCCGGTTGAGGAAGTTGATTTTCCAACTGGCTTGCCTGCGGTACCCGCGCCTGCTCCCCCACCTGTGGTGGTTGATGTGGGTTGGCTATCTCGCACTGCTTCTTCAACCCCTCGAACGGTCCAACCCATTTCAACTGCACGCTTTGCAAGTTGCTCCTGCAATGAACGGTCGGGAGTACCAAGTAACGCTTTTGCGTGACCAGCCGAGAGTCGGCCGTCGGCAAGCAACGACTGAATCGATGGTGGGAGTCCGAGAAGCCGTAATGCATTGGTGATTGCGGAGCGACTCTTGCCTACCTTGCTCGCAACTTGCTCGTGAGTCATGTTGAAGTCTTCGAGTAGTTGCTGATAGGCAGCGGCTTCCTCGAGTGGAGTGAGATCTTGTCGATGCAAGTTTTCAACGAGAGCTTGCTCTACCGACGAAACATCATCGGTTACACGCACAATGGCTGGAATCATTTGCAGTCCTGCGCGTGATGCCGCACGCCAACGCCGCTCGCCTGCAATTAACTGATAGCGCCCGTTTTCGTCTGGGCGCACCAAGATTGGCTGCAGTACACCAATTGCCGAAATAGATGCAGATAATTCAGCAAGTGAAGCTTCGTCAAAATGTACGCGTGGCTGATTTGGGTTTGGATCAATTGCATTTACGGCAATGTCCTTCAGCCCTGTTGCAGATTCTATATTTGTGCCATCACTGGTACTTGTACCACTTGTAGTACTTCCAGTGGTTCGGTTGGTGGGGATGAGCGCGTCTAAGCCTTTACCCAATCCGCTGCGGCGCGCCACCACTCACCTCCAGTGCAACAGCTCGGTAGGCCTTTGCGCCAGCCGAGTTTGAGTCGAATGTGGTGATTGGTTTGCCATGCGATGGAGCTTCGGCAAGGCGCACGGTATGCGGAATAACCGTTTGGCACACTTTGTCACCGAAGTGTTCGCGCACTTCGTTAACAACATCGGCAGACAACTTGGTTCGGGTATCAAACATGGTGCAAATAATGGTGCTGACTGCCAAGTTCGGGTTGAGGTTTTGGCTCACCAAGTCGACGTTGCGCAACAACTGGCCTAAACCCTCAAGTGCGTAGTACTGGCATTGAATCGGCACGATCACTTCGCGTGCGGCAGTCAAACCATTGACAGTTAAGAGACCAAGCGATGGTGGACAGTCGATCAACACATAATCAAATTGGTCCAACACGGACTCAATTGCCTTCTTCAGCCGGGTTTCGCGACCCATGGCAGGCACAAGCTCAATTTCTGCGCCGGCAAGATCCAAGTTTGACGGAGCGACAAAGAGGTTGCGAACTGCAGTTGGTTCAAGACAGTCCTCCATTGGGGTGTCGTGCAGTAGCACGTCATAGACACTGGTTTCCATCTCGCGGGTGTTCAAACCCAGACCGGTCGAAGCATTACCTTGAGGATCCAAGTCAACAATAAGTACTCGATACCCCTGTTCGGCCAAACACGCACCCATATTGATAGTGGTCGTTGTCTTGCCTACGCCACCCTTTTGATTGGCCATGGCAATCACCCGTGGGACCGGGTGCGGAGTGGTTTGTGCCGAATTCATATCCCTTATATTCTACCGAGGGCTGACCAACCAACGGGGGATACGGTCCAGGGACATGACCTGGGTAAGAATCTGCTCAGCCAAGATGTTCCACGTGGAACATCTTGTGTTGAAACTACGGGTTTGGGGTCTCAAAATGTTCCACGTGGAACAATGCGACCGGGCCAAGCCGTGTTGGTGTAGAAACTCCAAGACTTCCGAGGTCTACATCTGCCCAGCGATCCGGACTTCCGGGTGGAGGTTCGCTCACGACCACGTACCCGCCTGGCCTCACCAAACTCACTGCCCATTGCAGGGTTTGGAGAGGAGGACCAAAACCACGACTACACGCTGCATCGAAGGCGTGAGCAAAGCGTTCTTGGTTCCGCAAAACCTCAACATCGCCGCAGACCACTTCAACCCGGTCTTGAAGACCCAGGAATTGGACTGAACGGAGAAGTGTGTCCGTGCGTTTGGCGCGTCGGTCTATCAGGGTCATCCGAATTTCGGGTCGAACAACTGCAATAACCAGACCAGGAACTCCTGCTCCACTCCCTAAATCGGCACAGGATGAGACCCCAGATGGCAATGCTTCGGCAAAGGTTGCCGCGTGTTCGATGATCTCTGACAGGGGGGCAGACCCTAAGGCTCCAATTTTTTGAGCTTCACCGAAGATACGGAGAAGACCTGGGTGATCTGCTGGCCTCATGATACGGGCTTCATATTACGGGCTTAATTGTATAAGCCCGGTGCTTACAGGGCTATTCGGCTGTTTCAGCCAAGGCAACCACAACCCGGCGATGAGGGTCCTGGCCTTGCGAGTGTGTGCTTACACCAGTCGAATTGACAAGGGCGTCGTGCACAATCTTGCGGTCGGCAGAGTTCATTGGTTCAAGCACCCGTGGTTGACCGGTGGCAATTACGTCGTCTGCCACTTTCAGGGCAAAACGGCTCAAAGCTTCACGACGGCGCTCGCGGTAGCTACCAATATCAACGCGCATATGGGTGTCATGGTCGCCGAGGCGGCGTTGGCTGACTACGCGAGTGAGATCTTGCACGGCCATCAATGTGGCACCGCGCTGACCAACGAATACGGAGACGTCATCGCCCAACACGTTGATATCAATATCTTCGCCATTCAGCGTGGATGTCACCTGGCCAACTAGACCAGCTGCTGTCAACATTCCTTCAAGAAATGTGGTCGCAGCAGCACTCACAGTGGCTGGATCTACTGGAGGACCTTCTGGACGTGGCGCCCGCTCGGCATCGGATGATTTTCGAGGCTCACGGCGAGGTCTATCTGATCCAGCTGCAGACTTTGGTCCGCGGCGACCTTTTGGTGCATCGCCCTCTTTGCTCGTTGAGCGCTTTGGACCGCGATCGCGGCGCTCTGGTTTTGATCTTGGCGCTGTTGGTCGAACTCGTGCGCGAACACGGGCTTCGCCGCGTGTGCGTCCGAACAAACCTGGTTTTGGTTCTTCAAGAACGTCGAACTCGGCATCTTCTTCTGAAACACCCAACTGATCGAGTGCCAAATTTTTTGCTGCTTCAAGTGTGTCAGCGGTTGTTTCTACCCATTCCATACATTTCCTCGTTACTTATTTGATGTGGCGAATAATTAAATTATGGTTTTGGACGGCGAGCAACCGAACCACTTCGATTTTTTCCTGGAGCTTGCGGACGTCGCGAAGTGCCAGAAGATTTTCCCTTAGGGGGAGTGACGCGCTTGCTCGAAAACGGCGCATCAGGATTTGCTGCAGGTTTGATTTCCTTCTTCGTATCTTTTTTGTCTTTTTGATGCATGTCACGTGCTTGAACGCTCGCAGCTTGTGCTTGACGTCCCAACGACGAATCATTTCCATAAAAACGTTTGGTGATGTAAAACTGCTGGACGATGCGGATGATTGCCTGCACCATGTAATAGAAGATCAAACCAGTAGGAAGGAAAAGCTGGAAAACAGCGAAAACTACTGGCAAATACTGCATTAACTTGGCTTGCGTCGCAGACATCGTTGGGCTGACGGTGCGCGATGCAACCATTTTTTGTTGCACAAAATACAACCCGGCAAGCAGCGCAACAAGGCCAACATAGATCATGCCCTTGCCAAAACTTTGGTTCACTGCATCAATTGGTGTTTGTGACAGATCCAATCCAAACGAAATCATTTCTGTCTTGCCAAGCAATGAGTTGTACAACTCAGATGTTTCGTTGAGATACTTCGGAACGAATGCGGTGCCCGCACCGTCTGGGCGATGGATCAAACCTTGCAACGCTTGGAACATGATGATGAACACCGGCATTTGCGCAAGGATCGGCAAACACGAAGCCATTGGATTGACTTTGTGCGACTGATACAACTTCATCATCGCTTCGTTGAGTTTTTGTCGATCGCCTTTGAACTCAGTTTGGAGGCGTCGCATCTCGGGTTGCAGTTTTTGCATCTCGAGCATGCCTTTTGTGCTCTTGAGTGTGAGCGGGGTGATGAGCAACATCACAACCACGGCCACCAAACCAATCGCCAAGGCGTAGTTGTGGGTGAGCGAATAAAACTGTGCGATTAATCGGGAAGCAAGTTCAAACATTTTGGGGTCAACAACTTTCGTGGGGGCCGTTTTGGCCAGTAGAGACGGTAGGCGGTGAAATGGCCGATTTGACGCCCGACTCAGGGATATTCAGGGGAACCGGATCAAACCCTGATGGGCCAAAGGGGCGACAGCGTAATAATCGCTTGATCATGAGCCAGCCACCTTTGCTGGAACCGTAAATTTCGATCGCTTCGTGGGCATATTCGGAACAGGAAGGGAAAAACCGACACGGAGACGGCTGATGTGGCCGCAGTGACTGATACCAACGAATGCTTCGGAGCATTGCCAACTGGGGGCGTGTGTGGGCAGTGTTCATGGCTTTGGTTGGTTGGTTTTGGCCTCAATTTGGCCAATAAGACGGTCTACCAGGGCCCCAAGTTGGTCCCACGTGGAACCGGTGGCCTTTGGAGTCACTCCAATCAAGTACCAACCCGGTCGTAATTGACCGCTCCGGGAGCCAAAAAGGGCTCGTAATTGGCGTTTTATACGGTTTCGCTCTACAGCTCCACCCACTTGGCGGCCAATGGCATAGCCAATATGGGCGTTTTCGAGCGAATTATCAAGCAGTAACGAACACCACAACCCGTGAGAGCGAACATATGTTCCCTCTTTGGACAGTCGGGAAAAGACTTCCCGGTGACGGATTCGACCGATCAAGCGGAAAGCCGGTGACGACCCTTTGCCCGGCGAGATTTAAGAATCGCACGGCCTGCGCGGGTACTCATGCGATGGCGAAAACCATGCTTCTTGGAGCGGCGACGGTTGTTTGGTTGGAAAGTACGTTTCATGCACCCCTCCTGAGTAGCGCCCCGAGTTGACCCCGACACGACGATGGTTAAGGTCTCCAACTCTACAGGGACTCGCCAGTTTTTTCACCTGTGGAAAACCTGC
>JBIIWI010000083.1:0-4506 GCA_044339005.1 Ilumatobacteraceae bacterium | reverse complement strand
CCGATACATCATTTATGGGATGTAGCGCACTAAACGACTATCTCGCGTACACATCGCGAGTATGCCTACACCTACAAAGCAATTCGACAACATGACAACCGTTAAACCTTCCCCCACATTCAAAGGCGAAGATGGCCTCAAGCGCTGTTTCTGGTGCGCATCCGATCCGATCTATGTCGACTACCACGACAACGAATGGGGTCGCCCCGTTACCGATGACAACAAGTTGTATGAAAAGTTGTGCCTCGAGGGTTTCCAAGCCGGTCTCTCATGGCTCACGATCTTGCGCAAGCGCGATGCATTCCGTGCCGCATTCAAAGACTTTGATCCAATCAAGGTTGCGAGGTTCAATGACAAAAATATTGAACGCCTGATGAACAACGAAGGCATTGTGCGCAACCGAGCAAAAATTGAGGCAACAATTGGAAATGCCAAAGCAACTCTGCGAGTGCAGCAAGAAGTTGGTTCACTTTCTAAATTGATTTGGTCATTCGCTCCCATCAAGCCGGGCAAGGCTCCTAAAACATTTGGTGACTTGCCGGCTTCAACACCGGAATCACATGCACTTTCAAAAGAGTTGTTGAAGCGTGGCTTCAAGTTTGTTGGCCCGACGACGATGTACGCAGCAATGCAGTCGCTTGGCTTAGTCAACGATCACTTTGCCAACTGCCATGCCCGCCACATGGTGTAGATAATGGCGCTTGCTCAGAGAGTAAAGCGATAAACGTTGGTGTCGCGCTGTACGAAGCCCAAGCGCTGATACAGACGGTTGGCCGCTTCTCGAGATGGACGAGAAGTTAAGTCAACCGTCGTTGCGCCGCGCTTTCGCGACTCATTAATTGCAAATGTGTTCAGTGCTTCTCCAACACCTGCACCGCGAGCCGAACTATCCACCACTACATCTTCAATCCAGGCTCGCAATCCAGTCGGAATCTGAAATAGCGCGAGCGTAAGCGAGCCAACTATGCGACCATCAAGTTTGGCAAGCAGCAAAAAAGTTGAGTCGCTGGAGACGATCTTTTGCAATTGCTCTTGAGTCGGAGGTGGGTTCGAAGACGACAATTGAGGAATAAGCATGTTGAGTGCCGCAACAACTTCGTCGTCTACAACTTTGGCTATCTCTACCGTCAACGTCATGCCCTCTACCTTGCCATATGGCGTCTCTTTGGCTCGTGTACTGCCCGCAGGCCGTTGTCTGCACTAAATCCGCATAACCGTAGAATGATTGGGTGAGATCTCTCATTGGCGACAGAAACGTTTTTGCCATCAAGCGACGGGTAGCCGGCGTGGTTGGTGAAGTTTTTCGTCTTCTTCCCCGGCCTCGGGCGCACGGTCACCGCACCTTGATGTACCACTCGATTGGGCTCGAGCAGAACAGCACCACCGTTGACGGCGACACGTTGGGCATCTATTCCATGACAATTGCTCAGTTCACTCAACAGATCGATGCCATTCAGGGAGTTGCTCAGTCAAGGGGCATTTCATTTGTGCCATTTGGGTCTGTACTGCGCGACACAATTTCAATCACTTTTGACGACGGGTACACCGACGCCCTCACGGTTATCGCACCGCTTTTGTGTGCCAGACAAATTCCATTTCACGTATTTGTGTCGGCAGCACGAATGAATGGCGCAGATCGAAAGTACCTCTCGCCCGCACAAGTAGCCGAGCTAGCAAACATGCCCGGCGTAACCATTGGTGCGCACGGCGCAACACATCGATCACTCACTTCACTTTCATCATCCGAATTGGCCGCCGAGTTACGAGCGAGCAAAGTTGACTTAGAGACCGTTCTAAAAAAGCCTGTCAGCACGATGTCGTATCCGTATGGTCATGTCAACGACGAGGTGCGTAAAGCCGCGCAAGATGCTGGGTTTACTTTTGCTGCCACAAGCAAGTGGGGGTTCAACGAATCTTCAAGCAACCAACTTTTACAGCGACGCATCGATATGTGGTCTGGTGATACAAAGCGCACGGTTGAAAATAAAATTCTTGGACACTGGAATTGGTTTGGACTTTTAACATGACAAGTGTTTCGGTCATTATTCCTGCATACAACTCTGCAAGCACAATCACTCGCGCGCTACAGAGCGTTACTGCACAAACCCGAGCTCCGAAAGAGATCATTGTTGTTGACGATGCAAGTACCGATAACACTCGAGAACTTGCTGCAAACTTTGCCTCAACCTCGTTGATCCCGCTTCGCGTAATTGCACAGTCGGCAAACGGCGGCCCAAGCGCTGCTCGCAACACTGGTTGGGATGCCGCAATTAGCGATTACATCGCATTTTTGGACGCCGATGATCAGTGGCATCCACGAAAGATCGAGTTGCAATACCCAGTAATGCACAATCAACCCGAGGTCACAATGAGTTGCCACGGCCACCACTTTTCATCCAGCACAACTTGGGCAGACATTCCCAACAACGACACTAAAGCGATTCCCGTTTCCTTTCACAAATTCCTCATCCGCAACCGCTGTGCCACACCGACGGTGATGCTCAAGCGGGCGATCACAGCGCGATTCGATTCAGATAAGCGTTTTGCTGAGGACTATTTGTTATGGATGCAGATCACCGCAAGCCACGGCCCAGCGTTACGGCTTGAGGCACAACTGGCGCACTGTTCAAACCCCGGCTACGGCGGGTCTGGTCAGAGCGGAAAACTGCTCAAGATGGAACTCTCCGAAATTGGCGGATTTGTGACTCTGCGGAAGTCAAAAGCAATTGGCTTTGGCACCCTCGGATTAGTCGTAATTTGGTCGTGGATCAAGTTCGGAATTCGGCTTTTCGATTCAAAAGTTATGAAGATTCGCAGATAGCGTTTCGCTCAAGATGTCGACGATGGATCACGTTCGCTGGTTGTCCAAGCCGTCACTCAAGCGACCCGTCATCGTCACTGCCTTTACGGGGTGGAATGATGCCGCTGACGCCGCCTCCAACGCAGTGCGCAATCTCATTGAAGGTTGGAAAGCTCAACCGCTCGCAGAGATTGACCCAGAGGAGTACACAGACTTCGCCACGATTCGTCCGCATGTGCGCCTCAAAGAAGGTGGCGCTCGCAACATCGTGTGGCCGACTGTCGGCATGTGGCACATGGCTGGCGCAGGTGGCGACGTGATCTTGGTGTTGGGTCCAGAGCCAAGCATGAAGTGGCGTTCGTTTTCCGAGCAGATTCTGGGTGTGGCCGATCACTTCGGTGCTTCCATGATGCTCACGCTCGGCGCATTGCTCGCAGACGTGCCTCATAGCCGTCCAGTACAAATCATCGGCACCGCTAACGACAACGACCTGATTGAACGGTTTGACTTGCAACGCTCACGCTATGAAGGGCCAACAGGCATCATTGGCGTGCTTCACGACGTGTGCAACACACTTGCGCTTCCGTCAGCTGCATTATGGGCGGCGGTACCCGCATACGCCTCACAGGTTCCATCACCAAAAGCGTCGCTCTCATTGATGCGTCGTTCGTGCGAGATCATCGGTACACCAGCACCAGTTGCTTCGATCATGAACTTGATCGAGAACTACGAAGAGCAGATCAACTCACTCGTGAATGATGACGAAGACTTGGCTGCATACGTTGAGCGCCTCGAGACCATGACCGACAACGGCATGAGTCTTGACGACGAAGTTGACGACGGTCAATTGCAATTTGATTTCGCACACGACACCGGCGATGACGCGGCAGACGCCACAACTCTGATGGATGAAGTTGAGCAATTCCTTCGCGATCAGGGCGACGGAAAATAACTCGTACGCAAACTGGAATTATTTAAACGAGTTCAACCAGTTCTTCAACTGGCGTAACAATTCCTACGTAAAACGAACCGAAGTCGGCGTACTTTGCCGATGCCTCATCAAAGCGCATCGTGTACACCACGTCTTTTAGGTCATCGGCGTGAACACCAAACAACGTCACTCCCCACTCAAAGTCGTCGAAGCCAGCAGATGCAGTGACTAGCTGCAAGATGCGACCCGCAAATGTGCGGCCGCTCTTGCCATGCTCCATCATTAGTTCGCTGCGCTTCTCAAATGGCAACGTAAACCAGTTGCATTCCGGGTCACGCTTTTTCGACATTGGATAAAAGCACCATGCGTTCTTGCCGGCCGGTGGAAGTTGTGGGTACAGACGAGCGTTGCGCATCTCCTCAGGAACATTGGCTGCGTACTCGCTCACTTCAGTAAGCGACACATAACTATCACCGATGAACACTCCTGCATGCTGCAACGCGGTCTGGAAAGAGCGAAGCTCGCGCATGTCGGATGAAACGGCCATAAATGCCAAATCACTTTTGTGACCGAGCATCGAGACCGAAACAACCTGCACGCCTTGGCTTTGCGCATTCTTTACTGCAGCAACGACAGCTTCACCATCAAAATCTGCTGCCGGATGGCCAAACAGGTGGATAACGGCCATACCGACCGATGGGGACATTGGTTCACTCATAGAAGCAAGGTTACTTGCGCGCCGCAGCGGCTGCGCTGGCGAGCACATTTGCTGCGC
>JBIIWI010000082.1:0-4543 GCA_044339005.1 Ilumatobacteraceae bacterium | reverse complement strand
TGTTGAACAAACGGTGACCGTCTGCCCAAATTGCGTCCTGCAACATACCAACACCTTCTTCTTCGTACGAGACGACGTTCAAGTCATCTGCTGTGTACAAAGCTTTTGTTGCTGGGTTGATGGTTTCCAAAACCTGTGCGTACTCGTTGTAGGTCATTGCTTCTGCAGCGTCGATGTCGCCTGCAAGCAAGCCCGACATGTCGAACTGCTGCTGAACGAGTGTTACGTCTGCTGCTGGATCAAGACCGGCCTTGGTAAGTGCTGCGAAGATTTCGAACTCGTTGCCGTAGCCCCAGTTACCAATCTTCTTGCCCTTAAAGTCTGCCGAAGTTGTAATTCCTGCATCTTTGAACGAAACCTGCAATGTGCCTGAACGTTGGAACACCTGTGCGATGTCCACGATGTTTGCTCCACCTTCGCGGGATGCAAGAGCCTTTGAGACCCAAGAGATTGCGAAGTCTGCTTCGCCGTTGGCGAGAACAGTCTGTGGTGTGATGTCTACTGCACCTTCAAGGATGGTTACATCGAGACACATGTCTGTGTAATAGCCATTCTCAAGTGCTGCGTAATAGCCAGCGAACTGAGCCTGTGTGAACCACTGCAACTGCAACTTGACAGGTGTTGGTGTGACGCACTCATCTGTTGTTGCTGCTGCTTCTGCTGCTGCCGTGGTGTCTGTTGAACTGCTTGAGCCACCGCATGATGCGACGACCAAAGACAGAGCAGCGAGACCCGCAACTGCGAGCTTGATGCTTGACTTCTTCATGTTTGGTACTCCCCCGAGAACCGAAGCTCTCTACTTGTTGTTGTTGGTTTTACTTGCTGCGCCACCCCGAGAGGCAGCGCTTTCTAGCACTATGGATACAGCGTAGAAGGTTAATCCAAGAAGGCATGCGCCGAGCACGTAGGCCCAGGCTGCGGCGTTCTTGGAATTGGCGATATTGCTTGTAATTCGGCTTCCGAGACCGTTTTGGGAGCCCCCAAAATACTCGGATACGAAGGCTGTAATGACCGAAACTGGGGCCGCAATTTTGAGTGCCGTGAAGAGGTAAGGAACCGCATTTGGTACCCGTACTTTGCGCAAAATTGCGAAGTCACTGGCGGCATACGACTTCATCAATTCGACGTGAGTCGACTGCACCTGAGTGAGTCCTTTTGCAACGTTGACGAGCACGATGAAATACACGACGAGAGACACCATGATCCGACGCGGAATTTCGCTCGTAATTGAATACATGTTGTTGAGCACTGCTACCAACACAAAAATTGGAATTGCATTCAGCGCGATTGCGAGTGGTGTTACCAACTCCCCGAGAAAGCGATATCTGCTGAGTCCAAAACTCATTGCAACCCCAAACACCGTTCCGGCAATGAGGCCGATCAGCGCATTAGTTCCAGACACTGAAGATGCTTCCCAGATGCGCGCGAAGTTTTTAAAGAACTGCTCAAAAATCTTGGAAGGTGCTGCAAGAAAATACGGCTTCAGATCAAACCCCTTAACAACACCCTCCCATAACAACAAAAATGACACGCCAAAAACAAGCGGAGGCAAAATTCGTCGGATGCGAGACACGAAATTCATGATCAGCGATCTTCAACTCCGCGAACAGCACCAGCATTTGCATGATCGGCGTGTGTGCCTCGAAGTGCTTCACGCACTGCGGTGATTCCTGTAAAGAAATCTGCGGCACCGCGTGTGTCTTCAGTGCGCTTTGCACCAAGGTTGACACTGATCAGGTCGGTGATGCGACCTGGTCGCGGCGACATCACAACAACACGATTCGACAAATACACGGCTTCAGGAATTGAGTGGGTTACAAACACAACTGTTGTAGATGTCTCGGCACAGATGCGCAGCAATTCGCCTTGCATGTACTCGCGTGTCATTTCATCGAGAGCACCAAATGGTTCGTCCATCAACAACAACGGAGGGTGTGCTGCGAGTGCGCGAGCAATTGCAATGCGCTGCTGCATGCCGCCCGACAGCTGCCATGGGTACAACTCGGCAAACTCTGGCAACTTCACGAGTTCCAACATCTCTTGTGCGCGTGCTGCGCGCTTCTCTTTGTCCCAGCCCTTGAGCTCAAGTGGCAACTCGATGTTCTTTGCCACGGTGCGCCAGTCAAACAAACCTGCTTGTTGAAACGCCATGCCGTAGTCCTGATCGAGGCGCGACTGCGAAGCCGACTTGCCATTGACTGTGACCGAACCCGTTGTTGGTTCGAGCAAGTTTGCAATCAATCGCAACAACGTGCTCTTGCCACAACCCGATGGACCGATGAGCGAAACGAACTCGCCTGGCTCGACAGTTAAATTGACATCAATCAACGCGTCCACCTGCTTTGGTGTGCCCTGATTAAAGATCTTGCTTGCCCCCGTTACTTGAACCGCACTCATGAGCTGGTCTCCTTCGGTCGATTACGCATCAAATACACATCTGAAATAGCAATTACTCCGGCCATTGTGAGGCCAAGTGCCGCAGCACCAAACACGGCAGTAAAGACCTTGGCCGGGTCGGCAGTTGCTTCGCGGGCGTACTCAATAATGAGTCGCCCAATGCCACCTTTGAGACCAGTCGAGATCTCGGCAACCACTACACCGACAACCGAGCCAGATGCCCCAAGTTTGAACGCTGGAATCATGTACGGAATTGCTGACGGGAAACGAAGTTTGAGCAAAATCTGCTTCCACGACGCCGCATAGCTCTCCATCAGTTCGACTGCCGCTGCAGGCGCACTTGCAAGACCACGAAGCGTGCCAACCGCAATTGGGAAAAACGACAAAAATGCACCAAGCACTGCTGCCGAAAACCAGCGTGGCCACTCAAAACCAAAAATGCTGAGCTTGCCGCCCCACAGCGCAACGAGTGGAGCAAGCGCAATCAACGGAACAGTTTGCGACACAACAAGATATGGCAACAAGCCGCGCTCGACAATTTTGAAACGCGACATCAGTATCGAAAGACCAACACCAATCGAAGAGCCGAGCAAAAAACCAACGATTGATAAGCGAAATGAAAACCAAGCACCCTCGAGCACGACCAACCACACACGTTTGTCCGAGCCACGAACTTCTGGTCGGCCGTAACGGCTGAGCATTGTCCAGACGTGTGGCATTGCTGTGTCGTTGGAGCGAGGCAACACGCCTGCGCCAAACAACTTGCCACCATCTTGCGGACCCACAACTTTGTACATTTCCCACAACGCAACAACAAGTGCTATCGACAGCACAAACATGCTGGTTCGGTATGCGGCGCGTCGGGCAAAACGATTCATTGCTTGGCTTTGCTCATCTCCTGAATCGCTGGCAAAATTGTCTCGCCATACGCTTCGAGCGTTGACTCTTTGCCGTCGTGCTGCAAGTACACAGCGAATTGATCAACACCAAGTCCTTTGAGTTCTGTCAACCGACGAATGTGCTCGTTGGCATCACCCAAAATGCAAAAGCGATCGATGATCTCATCTGGAACGAATGTTGTGTGGCTGTTGCCTGCGCGACCGTGTTCGTTGTAGTCATAACCCTGACGACCCTTGATGTAATCGGTGAGTGCTTTTGGCACTGAAGAATTGTCGCCATAACGCTCGACAATGTCGGCAACGTGATTGCCCACCATGCCACCAAACCAACGGCACTGTTCGCGCATGTGCGCGATGTCGTTGCCAACATATGCAGGCGCTGCAACACAGATCGTGACACTCTTCGGGTCACGACCAACGCGCTCGGCGGCTTCACGCACAGCCTTGATTGTCCACTGCGCAATGTCGGCGTCGGCGAGCTGCAAGATGAAACCATCAGCCACTTCGCCCGTAAGTGCAAGGGCCTTTGGTCCGTATGCAGCAATCCATACTTCAAGCTCGCTCTTCGAAGCCCAAGGGAAACGGATGCTTGAGCCGTTGTAGTCAACTGCTCGACCATTACCGAGTTCACGGATGACATGAACACTCTCGCGCAACGTTGCAAGGTTTGTTGGCTTGCCGTTTGTAACGCGCACAGCAGAGTCGCCACGGCCGATGCCGCACACCGTGCGATTGCCGTACATCTCGTTGAGAGTTGCATATGTGCTCGCAGTAACTGTCCAGTCACGCGTAGCCGGGTTGGTCACCATTGGCCCAACAATGACGTTGCGTGTCTCGGCCAAGATCTGGCTAAAGATCACATACGGTTCTTGCCACAAAATGTGACTATCAAAAGTCCATACGTGCGAAAAGCCATACATGTCAGCCTTCTTCGCAAGGTCGATCACGCGCGCCGATGGTGGGGTCGTTTGTAGTACTACACCTATGTCCATAACTCTCCCCTTGTTGATTACAGAAAACTTCTAGCGGTTGGTTGGGAAGCCCAAGTCAACTGCTGATGTGCGTGGGTCTGGCCAACGTGATGTGACGACCTTGCCGCGCGTAAAGAAGTTGATGCCCTCTGGGCCATACATGTGTTGGTCACCAAACAGCGAAGCCTTCCAGCCACCGAATGAGTAGTAGCTCACAGGAACTGGGATTGGCACGTTGATGCCAACCATGCCGACCTGCACGTCGTATTGGAACTG
>JBIIWI010000029.1:0-15141 GCA_044339005.1 Ilumatobacteraceae bacterium | reverse complement strand
TGGGGCGTGTTATTCAGTCACCCAAAAGATTTCACTCCTGTTTGCACCACCGAGCTTGGCTATGTCGCCAAGATCAAGCCAGAGTTTGACAAGCGCAACGTCAAAGTGATCGGCCTCTCGGTCGACAGTGTCGAGTCGCATGAAAAGTGGGAAAGCGACATTGGTGAGACACAAGGTACGCCAGTTAATTTCCCGATGATCGGCGACCCAGACCGCACGGTCAGCAACTTGTACGACATGATTCACCCAAATGCCAATGACACGATGACGGTGCGCAGCGTGTTTGTTGTTGGCCCAGACAAAAAAGTGAAACTCACCATCACTTACCCAGCCTCAACCGGCCGCAACTTCGACGAAGTGCTTCGCGTCATTGACTCGTTGCAACTCACAGCAAAGTTCAAAGTTGCTACGCCAGCCAACTGGACAGATGGCAAAGACGTCATCATCGGCGCTGCAGTTACCGATGAAGAAGCCAAAACACTTTTCCCAGGTGGCTGGAAGACCATCAAGCCATACCTACGAACATTGGCGCAGCCAAAATAAGTTAACTATCGCAAATTAGACTGAGGGGTATGAACAACCCCTCAGTTTTCCCCCCACCTGTTGCGAGCACAGATTCAGCAGCCGCACGGGCCACCAACGTCAGCAAGATCTACGGCCACGACGACAGCGAAGTTCGTGCGCTCGACGATGTAACGATCCAATTCGAAAAGGGTCACTTCTCAGCAATTATGGGCCCAAGCGGTTCGGGCAAGTCAACATTGATGCATTGCATGGCGGGTCTCGACTCACTCACCAAAGGTTCAGTATCCATCAATGGCATTGACTTGGGTGGGCTCAGCGATAAGGCACTGACTCAGTTACGTCGTGAACAAATTGGTTTCATTTTTCAAGCTTTCAATCTGATCCCGACACTCAATGCCAAAGAAAACATTGTCCTCCCGCTCTCACTCGGTGGGCTAAAAGGTGATGCTTCGTGGATAGAAAAAGTGATTGACGCAATTGGACTGCGTGACAGGCTCGAACACCGACCAAGCGAACTCTCTGGTGGACAACAGCAACGCGTTGCTGTTGCTCGCGCACTAGCAAGCGAGCCCGCAATTATTTTTGCTGACGAACCAACTGGCAACTTGGATTCAAAAACTGGTAGTGAAGTGCTCGGGTTTATGCGACGTGCTGTGACCGATTTGAGTCAGACCATTGTGATGGTTACCCACGATGCTGTTGCGGCAAGTTATGCCGATCGCATCGTATTTTTGAAAGATGGCAAGATCGCTGGGGAAATGTTTGAGCCAACACCAGATCGCGTGCTCGACTATCTCAAGCATCTCGGAGAATAACCACCGTGTTCCGACTTTCACTCAAAATGACCCTTGCTCGCAAGGGTCGACTGTTTCTCACATCGCTTGCGATCATTCTCGGCACAGGCTTCCTGGCCGGAACTTACATTTTTTCCGACACACTCAACTCAACGTTTGACAGACTGTTTTCTGACGTCTTTAAAGACGTTGACGGTTACGTTCGTTCATCAAGTTTTGTTGAAGCCGAATTCGGCGGCGAGCTACGAGGTTCTGCACCTATCAGTGCGCTCGAAACCGTGCTCGCCGTGCCGGGCGTAAAAGATGCAGCGCCTGATGTACAGGGCTATGCGCGCATCATCGGCAAAGACGGCAAGCCACTTGGTGTTGACAATGGCCCACCAAATTTTGGTGGCATTGCCACCGAAAGTGTCGCTGGTTTGTGGAATATTGAGGAAGGTCGTCTACCAGTCGGTCCAACCGAGATGGTCATAGACAAAGCAACAGCAAAAGCCGGCAAGTTTTCGCTTGGCGATACCGTTCGCGTTAATGCCCAAACAGGCAGTCGCGAATTCACGATGGTCGGCATTGCTAACTACGGCGACGTGAGCTCACCTGGTGGCGCAACATTTGCATTATTTGATCAACCAACCGCATCAGAGTTTTTGCTCAAGCCCGGTTTTGTCGACGCATTCTTGGTGCAAGGCGATGGAACCGTCAGCGACGAGCAACTAGCTTCCGCAATCAACGCGGCACTGTCGCCTGCTGACAAACTCGAGACAATCACTGGTGCCCAGATCACTAAGGAAACACAAGACCAAATTGGTGTTGTGCTCAGTTTCCTCACGCTGTTCCTCACCGCATTTTCATTCATTGCTTTGGGCATCGGTTGCTTCGTGATTTACAACGTGTTCTCTATTACAACGGCGCAACGCCTTAAAGAGAACGCATTGTTACGTGCTATTGGCGCCAACAAGCGGCAAGTTGTTGTCGCAATGATGGTTGAAGCACTCATCATTGGCTTACTTGGATCTGCGCTCGGATTTTTGTCAGGTATCGGGCTGTCACGCGGATTGAGCTCGTTGCTCAATGCATTTGGTATTGAGATTCCGACCAAGGGTCTCACGATCCAGCCAAATCGGATTGTCACAACAATCATCGTGGGAACAGTCGTCACTGTTCTCTCAGCGATACTTCCCGCGCTTCGCGCGGGTCGTGTACCCCCACTTGCCGCATTGCGCGACACAGCACTTGAAAATGTTGGCAGTGTTAAGCGCCGCGTAATAATCGGCGTAGTCGCAATGTTGCTTGGTGCTGGCGCAATTACTGCCACCGCCTCTGGTGCAACAAACGTCCTGCTCGGCATTGGTGTGCTCTTGGTGTTTACTGGCGTACTCATCATCGGACCAGGAATTGCAAAACCAGTTGCACTTGGTCTCGGCCGTCCGATCGAAAAACTCCGTGGAGTAACCGGCGCAATGGCACGACAAAATGCGGCTCGAAACCCAAAACGTACTGCTCGAACCGCAGCACCAGTGCTCATCGGTGTTGCACTCGTTACTGCAATGACCGTTTTCGCGGCGAGTGTGCGTAGCGAAGTGCGCACTGCAATAGGCGATCAATTTCAGGGCGATTACATCGTGAGTTCTGCCAATCGACAATTTGGTGGTCTCGCACCTTCATTAGCTCCAGAACTTGCACAAATCCCTGGCGTTGCACAAGCAACTGGTCTTGGCTTTTCTTCAGTAGACCTTGATGGATCCGGCAGATTCGTATTGATCATTGACCCTGCAACCGCAAATGGTCTCATCACATTCAACATGGTGCAGGGTGATCAATCAAAACTCTCAGCTAATGGAATTCTCGTCAACGACTCGCGAGCCACTTCCAAAGGGTGGACAATTGGTTCAACTATCGATCTTGCAATGGTCGATGGCACCAAAAAAACAGTCACCGTAGAGGGAACATTTGAATCGAGCAGCTTTGGTGGCTCGTATGTTGTCAGCCGAGCGTTGTTTGAAGGAACACTCAACACCTTGTTTGACGCCAACATATATGTTCGTCTCGCCGACGGAGCAAATAGCGAGCAGGTTTACGCTGCTCTCACAAAAGCCACAACTGACAAGGGTCTTGGAACTCTGCAGAGTCGCGACGAATTCATTGACGCAGAGTCTGGCCAGATCAACCAAATTCTTGGATTGATTTATGGTCTGCTCGGTCTCTCAATCATCATTGCAATCGTTGGCATCGTGATCACTCTGTTGTTGTCGGTGTTTGAACGTAGACGCGAGATCGGCTTACTACGAGCAATCGGTATGACACGCTCACAAGTGCGTACAACTGTGCGTTGGGAAAGCGTTATCACCAGCATGTTTGGTGCCATAGTCGGCGTTGTTCTCGGTGTCGTCATGGGCTTTGTCTTAATACTGATTTTGGCCGATTCGGGCGCCGCGGCGTTCAGTTTGCCAATTGCAGGAACAATTTGGATTTTGGTGTTGTCGTTCATTGTTGGAGTGCTGGCTGCCGTCTATCCGGCACGTCGTGCAACCAAAGTCGACATCATGCAATCAATAGCAACTACCTAATTATGAAACCATCAGAGATCACCCCCGAGATGTTGCAGTTTTTGCAAGATCGACATCTGGCAACGCTCACAACACAACGACGAGATGGCTCGCCCCATGTTGTCGCCGTTGGTTTTAGCTACGACGCTGCAACGTGCCGAGCACGCGTAATCACATTCTCAACTGCACAAAAAGCGCTCAATGCTGCGCGAGGTGGTCGAGCTGCAGTTTCACAGGTTGACGGCGGACGTTGGCTCACACTTGAAGGCACCGTTCGACTCGCAACAATGGACAATGACCCGGAAGAAGTCCGTCGTGCTGTTGCTGGATATGCGCAGCGTTATCAAGACCCTAAAGAGCGCGACAATCGGGTTGCAGTGATTATTGATGTCGACCGCATTATGGGTCGGGCTTAGTTTTTAACTAGCCAACATCGCGCAACGAAATAATTTCATTCATGAATTGCTTGGCAGCAGGATGACTGTCGCCCATACTTGCATCGCGTTCAATGTATAACGGTGTAAAGTTCGGGCGCACCAGCGGCTCATGGACTGTTTGACAGCCTGCACACCAATACAGAACCCGGTTTGCTTCACCGTGATGATTGACCTTCACCACATCGCCACAACGCCCACATGATTTACCCTGTCGACCATAGATAGCCAAGTTGTCGGACGACGCATCCGCATTTTGCAACATTTCATGTGCAAGCGTGAGTAATTCTCGACACTCGGCGCGTTTTAGAGTTCCGATGTTGGCATATGGGTGCATCTCGCACGACCACAGAATCTCACAACGAAATACATTGCTCACTCCGCGAACAACTCGTTGATCAAGCAGCACATCAGCAACAGTTTCATCGCGCTCTTCGTATTCCATCATTCGATCAACAGCTTCTTCGATATCTGCATCAACATGTGCAAGGTCCGGTCCAAGTTTGCCGAGAATCGGGTGACGTCGGGGATCAAAGTCGTGATACACATCAATCTCTGGCGTATTAAAGCAAACAGCAACCCAGTCTTGAACGTCGATCAACACATCTGCATGCGCAGCGTCTTTGCGCCATTCAACTCCATTGCGATACACATCCCACGAACTCGAAATTTTCATACGAGTGTTCAGCACAATGCCGTTGTCCCAAATAATCTCAATGCTCTTATCGAGATTGCGGACTTCTTCTATGGTCTGACCCACCTGAGGCATGATGCTGTCCATATGAGGTGCTTCAAAACGGACCATCTTTTTGCCCAATAACGCTGTACGTAATGCAGCTGCGTTGTGTTGAACCTTGTGACCAATGAGCACGAGTAAAGATTATTCACACCGCTCGCACAAGTGAGGGATATACCGTTAGTTTGAACATCGTGAATGAAAAACTTGGTGACGATGAGTTTGTAGTCGACCAAGATGACGCCATGGTTCGACGTGCGGCTCAGCGATACGGCACAGTCGGCGCAATGTTGGCCGGTGGAATGCTGGTCTTTGACAAATTGCTCGGTCGTAAACCAAAAGAAGATGCCGCAGTAGTAATTGAAGCCGCGAGTGAGCCGGGCAATATTGATGACAACGGCATCACGCTTGTTGTCGATGACACTCTGACGGTTGTTTCACCCCCACCACACCTCCGTCGATACGACCCAAATACCAGTCCACGAATTGTGCAAAAGCGGAGAAAACCCAACCCCTATAAGGGTTTATAGCCCTTAGGGCAGTTGGCCTACAGAAGCCAATGCAAGTCTGATTAAGCGGTCGTGACCACTCGTCATTTCTTTACGCATCTGTTCGCTCACTGCTTGTTCGGGTGTGAACCATGCAAGGTCAAGGGCTTGTTGACTCGGTTGACAGTCACCTGAAACTGGCACAACAAACGCAAGACTCACCGCATGGTGTCGCGGATCATGAAAACCGCTGATACTTGGATCCGGAAAATACTCAACGACCGTAAATGGAGCTGGCTCTGGTGGAATATTGGGCAGCGCAAGCGGCCCGAGATCTTTTTCGAGGTGTCGAAGCAGAGCTTCTCTGATGCGTTCGCCCAACAAAACCCGACCTGACACCACCGTACGGCTGATACTGCCGTCTGGTGCTTGGCGTAACAGCATGCCGACCGAAGTGACCTGACCCATGTCGTCAACCCTCACTGGCACTGCGTCTACGTATACAAGAGGCACTTGACCGCGCACCTGATCTAGGGCATTTGGGTCCAGCCAGTTCGTTTTGATATCGATTTGATCGCTCACCATTTCTATTGTCACAGATGTAGGTCGTCCGCCGTGGAATACCTATTCATGTCACAATGAATGCGTGACAAAACAACAACCAGCTGTAACAAGCGCCAGAATCATGGCCGCATTCTTATTAACGGCGGGGGTAATGCATTTTGCCAACCCAACCTTTTTTGACAACATCGTCCCACCATGGTTGCCGCCAAGCGAACGCTTTTGGACATACATCAGTGGCATTGGAGAACTCTGTATCGGATTAGGGCTACTCAAAAGATCGACTCGTCGTCGCGCTGCGCTCGGCGCTTTCGGATTATTTGTTGCCGTATATCCCGCCAACCTCTATATGGCATGGGATTGGCGTGATCACGCTCTCAGTGACCAACTTGTTGCCTATGGTCGCCTGCCGTTGCAGTTTGGGATGTTTTGGTGGGCGCTCTCGATTGCCCGAGCAAATGCTCTACCAGTTGCCGGCGACGTACTTAGTTTCCAAGAACGCGAGTAGCCCGTCGTGGCCGCCTTCGCGTCCAATGCCTGAAGCCTTCACTCCACCAAATGGTGCAGCAGGGTCAGAAACAATTCCTCGATTGAAGCCGATCATCCCAGCCTCTAATGATTCTGCAACTCGCATACCCTTCGCGGCATCGCGGGTAAATACGTAGCTCACCAGGCCATATTCGACATCGTTAGCAAGTCGAATCATCTCGGCATCGTTGCTGCATGAAACAATTGGTGCAACTGGTCCAAATATTTCGTCCTTCAAGATCTCATCGTCAGGCGAAACATTTGCTAACACAGTCGCCTGAAATCCAAATGCCGGTGCCGTCACCGACTTGCCGCCACACAAAACCTTCGCACCCCTGCTCACTGCGCCATCTACCATCTTGGCCACCGACTCTTGCTCTGCACGAGACACGAGTGGACCAAGCGTTGTAGTTGCATCGAGTCCGTTGCCGAGCACCAAAGCCGACATACGTGCAGTCAACTTGTCTGTAAATTCTGCGAGCACCGAATCGTGAACATAGAAACGATTAGCAGCAGTACAAGCCGCGCCACCATTGCGCATCTTTGCAAGCATTGCACCGTCTACCGCAGCGTCAACATCGGCATCGCCAAACACGAGAAACGGCGCGTTACCGCCCAGTTCCATACTGCAATTAATGACACGTGGTGCTGCTTGCGCAAGCAAGAGCGAACCAACTTTGGTCGACCCAGTAAAGCTCAACTTACGAACCTTTCCCGAATCCATCATCGCCGCAACAGCTGGCCCAGATGGGTTGGTCACAACAACATTGACCACACCGGCTGGCACACCTGCGCGCTGCAATACATCGGCGATTGCAAGTGCGGTGAGCGGTGTGTCTTGCGCAGGCTTAAGAACAACTGTGCAACCCGCTGCAAGCGCAGGTCCAATCTTGCGCGTCGCCATCGCAGCAGGAAAATTCCATGGCGTTGCGAGTAACGCCACACCAACTGGTTGCCTGCTCACCATCAGCCAATTAGCTCCACCTGGCGCACGCCTGTAATCTCCATCAATGCGCACTGCTTCCTCACTAAACCATCGAAAGAACTCGGCGGCATAAGCCACTTCCGCTCGTGAGTCAGCAAGTATTTTGCCCATCTCAAGAGTGATTAAGCGAGCCAGCTGCTCTTGCTCGGCAATCATGATCTCGAATGCTTTGCGCAAGATTTCTGCGCGCACACGAGGAGCAGTCGCACGCCACGAAACAAATGCTGCGTCGGCAGCGTCGACTGCTAGCAAACAGTCAGCAATAGATGCGTTGGCAACGCTCGCCAATGACTCGCCAGTTGCAGGGTTGAGCACGTCAATTTCGTTAACAGAACCCACCCACTCGCCGTTAATGAATGACTGCGTCTTCAAATCTTGCATGTAGCTAGTCCTTTGTTAATTCGACACCAGCAATTTCTTTAATTCGGTCGCGCAAGAAGTCAAAAGCAGTTTTGTTTTCGGCAATCAACACGTCGTCGGCAGGGTGCAAAAACAACGGCGTTGAAACGCGCGACCTCGTAGCTGCTTCACCAACAGGATTAATCACTTGATGTGTTGTGCTCGGGTAAAAACCACCAGTCACGTAATTCAGCATGTCGCCTGCGTTGATTGCAACACTGCCCGGGTCGCATGGCACGTCGTGCCACTTTCCATCGAGGTCACGCACTTGTAAACCCGGCTCATTCGCTGCCGGCAACACGGTGATCATGTTGATGTCTTCGTGAGCTGCCGCACGCACCGAACCAACTGGCTCATTTCCCTTGAGCGGTGGGTAATGCAAAATTCGCAACAGCGTTCGCTTCGTGCCAACAATCATTTCGGAAAGTGGCATCGAGAACGATTTGGAGATGCTTTGCGGTGTATTGGCTTCCACCCACGTCAGTAGCTCTGATGCAAGCGACCAGCCTGCTTGATACATGGCGGCCGCACTTGCCGACTCAACAGTTGGCTGACGACCCCATGGATACCAGTGAAAATACTCCTTAATGTCTGGAAGTGAGGCACCAACTGCCTGCTCAGCTTCTTCGAGTGGACGATATCCATCTTGTCCGCCTTCGCCCGGCAAATAATCCCACTTGTTGCCTGTGCGAAAAAAATTGAGCCACTCATTTTGTAGTTGTTGCACCATGTCGTACTGAATTGGGTGATTGGTGAGAACGGCAAAACCTGTAGTGCGCAACGACTCAGTGAAACGCTTTGGTGCATCTGGTGATTGGTAATCGACAACTGCGACATCCATAACCAACATCCTACGGACAATCAACGTTGGTCTAGTGTGGCTCGGTGGCCCATAAGCGTTTGATCAATATTTTGCAGATTGCAATGGGTTTTCTTGCAGCCGGCTATGGCGTGATGTTTACAATGCTCGACGACTGGCGTGAAAAATTCGGCATTCAAGAAACTGGGCTCGGCATCATCATTGCCGCTGGCTTTTTTACCTCATTCGTCGCCCAATTAACTATTGCTCCATATGCCGACAAAGGTCACGCACGGCGGTTGATGACTTGGGGCGTAGCAGCAAATGTTGTGGGTGCCGTCGTTATGGCTTACGGCTCGTCAATGACCGGCTTTATTAGTGGTCGCGTATTGATGGGCATCGGTGCCGGCATCGCAATCCCTGCAATCAAGCGCATCGTCATTGTCAGCGATCAAGAGAATATGGGAACCAATCTGGGTCGCGGAGTGGCAATCGAAGTTGGTGGCTTTGCACTTGGACCAATCATTTCGGCACTCACCGTTGACAAGTTTGGTTTGGCCGCACCGTTTTTGATCATTGCAGTGATTCTTGTTGTGATGGTGGCGTTGATTGCGCGCGAAGATATCGAAGAGACTCCAGCAGAAGATCGCACCACCGAGCGTTTTGCCATCGACTTGTTACGCATCAGACCGCTCACTGGCGCAATACTCATTGGCGTCGCGTTGTATGTGATGATCGGCGTGTTTGATCCGCTGTGGGTGGTGATGATGGACGACATGGGTGCGCCTAACTGGGTAGGCAACGCAGGCATCTCAATTTTTGGAATGCCATGGATTTTGTTTGCAACTGTCGGTGGAACTATCGCCCAAAAATACGGTCCATTTCGAGTCAGTGCGTTCGGACTCGCGCTTGGTGCTTTTTATATGACGTCGTACGGATTCATTGGTAGCCCATATTGGATGCTCGGTATCGGCGTCACTCAGTCGGCACTCGATGCGCTCACTGTTACAGGTACAGGAATCGCAGTCGCGCAAGTCGCTCCTCCAGAGCGTCAAGCTGGCGCATCTGGCTTACTCGGCGGAATTCAAACTCTCACGGGCGGAATTGTCGCAATGATTGCAGGCAGTGTGTACGAGCACTATGGCCGACAAACTGCATTTGTTGCTACGGGCATCACTATGTTCACACTCGTGTGCCTTGGATGTGTGCTTGTTGGTCCAAAGTATCTTCGAAGACCTGCCAGTGCGAGCGAAATGGCCACCGCACCGTAGATTTACGGAATGGAATTTAGATACCTCGGCCGAAGCGGCTTCAAAGTCTCAGCAATTAGTTACGGCAACTGGATCACACACGGCAGCCAAGTGGAAGAAGACGCCGCCAACGCATGCGTCAAGCGCGCACTCGAACTCGGCATCACCACATTTGATACAGCCGACGTTTATGCCGGTACTCGCGCCGAAGCCGTACTGGGTCGCGCACTTGCGGGTGTGCCACGCGAAAGCATCGAAGTATTTACAAAGGTCTATTTCCCTACCGGTGGCGGTGTAAATGATCGTGGTCTGTCGCGCAAGCACATCATGCACTCCATTGATGCATCACTCAAGCGACTCAATATGGATCACGTCGATTTGTATCAAGCCCATCGCTACGACGTCGAAACTCCACTCGAAGAAACGATGCTTGCTTTTGCGGACATCGTGCGCCAAGGCAAAGCTCTTTACATCGGTGTATCCGAGTGGGACGCCGATCAGATCACACGCGGCGCAGAACTTGCTCGCGAACTGCACGTGCCATTCATTTCAAACCAACCTCAATACTCAATGTTGTGGCGCGTAATCGAAGAAGAAGTCGTGCCAGCAAGTGAGCGCGAAGGACTTTCGCAAATCGTGTGGTCACCAATGGCCCAAGGTGTGCTCACAGGTAAGTACCTTCCTGGTCAACCACCGCCAGAGGGTTCGCGCGCAACCGATGAGTTGAGCGGTAAAAATTTCATCTCACGCTGGCTCACTGACGCCACGCTGACAAAAGTGCAAGAACTCAAACCAATTGCAGCAGACGCTGGCATCACGATGGCACAGATGGCAATTGCGTGGGTGTTGCAAAACAAAAATATTGCATCAGCAATTGTTGGCGCCACTCGCCCAGATCAACTTGACGACAACGTGAAAGCAGCAAACATTGTGCTTGAGCCTGCAATCTTGACGGCAATCGACAAGGTGCTCGAAGGAATCATTGTCAATGATCCACGCCTAACCGTGTCACCAAAAACTCGAATTTAATCCCGCAGTTATCTTAATAAATATGGCTCAAGGGCCAGTAAACAAACCACTGCGATCGCCCTTCATCGGCGGGAGCACTTCACCTTCGTGGCGATTAATTTCTGCTCGACCAACAACATGCCAGTGCACTTCATCTGGACCGTCTGCAAGACGCAATGTTCGCTGACCTGCATACATACGCGCGAGTGGTGTCCATTGCGAAACGCCTGCGCCACCAAAAACTTGAATTGCTTCATCAATGATTTTGCATACGCGCTCTGGCACCATTGCTTTCACAGCGCTTACCCAAATGCGCGCCTCAGCATTGCCAAGTGTGTCCATTGCTTTTGCAGCTCGAAGGACCATCAGGCGCATTGCTTCGATCTCGATACGCGCTTTACCAATTACTTCAGTGTTCTTTCCAAGTCGTGCAATTGGCTTGCCAAAAGCTTCACGACTCAGCCCACGCTGCACCATAAGTTCGAGCGCACGCTCCGCTGCACCAATCGAGCGCATGCAGTGATGAATACGTCCTGGTCCTAAACGGACTTGTGAAATCTCGAAACCTCGACCTTCACCCAGCAACATGTTGCTTGCTGGCACACGTACATCAGTGAAACGTAAGTGCATGTGACCGTGAGGCGCATCGTCTTCGCCAAATACATCCATGTGGCCAAGGATTTCTACTCCAGGGGTGTCCATTGGCACGAGTATTTGTGAATGCCTACCGTGTGGCGGTCCATCTTGGCTTGTTCGCAGCATGCAAATCAATATCTTGCAACGTGGATCTCCTGCTCCAGAGATATAAAACTTCTCACCGTTGATCAGCCACTCATCGCCGTCCTTCACCGCGCGGCATTCAAGATTCTTGGCATCTGATGACGCAACGTCTGGTTCGGTCATCGCGTAGGCAGAACGAATTTCGCCGGCAAGCAGCGGCTCGAGCCAACGCTTCTTTTGCTCCGGGGTGCCAACGCGCTCCAGCACTTCCATGTTGCCCGTGTCTGGTGCGCTGCAGTTAAAACACTCTGATGCAATTGGGTTCTTACCCAATTCATTTGCAATGTATGCGTAGTCAAGATTTGATAAACCTTCGCCGGTCTCTGCATTTGGCAGGAAGAAGTTCCATAATCCTTTTGCTTTTGCTTTTGCCTTTACCGATTCGAGCAATTCAAGTTGACCTTTGCCGTACTGCCAACGGTCTGGTCTTCCCTCACCGAGCCGAAAAAACTCGTCCGTGATCGGATTAATTTCATTGGCAACAAATTCTTTGACGGCTTCAAACAATGGAACCGCTTTGGCCGACATGGCCAAGTTCATCGCGTCGTCTGTGGCTATTCCTGAGTGCATTCCGGGCTTTGGCATAACCCCACGCTACCCGTCTTGCCGATTTGCCGACCTAGTCAGAGCACCAACAGATTTAAGATTCGGAAAGGATGACCAATGGAATCTCGCGCGATGTCTTTTCTTGATATCCCGCGTATCCCTTAAACGCTCCTGCAACTACTGGCCACATACGTGCGCGCTCTTGAGCGTTTGCAGTACGTGCAGTCATGATCTTGTGAGGTGCACCTTTATATGACACCTGCACCTGTGGGGTCTCGAGCAAATTGAGATACCAAGCCGGGTGATGGTCGTCTCCACCGCGAGATGCAACGATCACAATCTCGCCATTTTCTTGCAATGGCGAGGTCAATAAACAACTACGTGGTTCACCGCTCTTACGACCAATGGTTGTGAGCTCGAGCACGGGCATGTTGCCTGCTGTCCAACCTGCTTTGCCACGTGTGACGCCGAGGATCAGTCGATGCACACCATTCATTGTTTTCAGCATTCGGTCACTAGGCATGAGCACCCTCCATTACATATTTTGGTTTAAACAACACGAAGAATACGGCTCCACCAAGAATGATGCATGCAGACGACACGAACAAAGGCTGGCTCGACGTGATGCCGGTGGTGATGTACCCAACCAAGATTGACGCCGGCACTTGAGCAAGGCTCGACACGCTCGAGTAAATACCCATTGCCTGACCCTGCTGACCCATCTCGGCAGAGCGACTGATCAAGCTCGACATGTTGGCCATGGTCAATCCGTTGAACAACGTAAAGAATGGAATAACGAGATACAAATACGACGACGACGAAGTCGGGATAATGAAGTACACCAGCATCATTGTGCCCAAGCCAAACAGGCTGAATCGAAGCACTTTCCAGTCAGCCAATTTCTTTGCGACTTTGCCCACAACCACTGCTTGCGACACGGCAATGAAGAGTCCGACGATCGCGAAGTAGTCGCCGATCTTGGCTGATGAGAAATTGAAGTTGTTGCGCAAGTACACACCAAAGAAGGTGGTGAAGAACGTGAACCCGGCACTAAATAAAAACCCTGTCATCAGCACAACTCGAAGACGATCTGATTTGAATCCCATAATCACGTTGCTGACCGCCTGACTTACTTTGATCCGGCCACCATGAAACTTTTCTTTCAAGGTTTCGGGGAACATCGTCATGATGCTTGCGCAGTTAGCGAGCGACAAGATTGCTGCAAACCAAAATGGCGTGGTGGCACCAAACCAACTTGGAGTGTGAAACAGACCATAAAAACTTGTGTCTGGGGTGCTGAGACGTCCGCCAAGATATGGGCCGATGATGAACCCGAGTCCGAATGCGGCACCGAGCATGCCAAAATTCTTCGCTCTATTTTCGTGAGTACTTACATCGCCAATTGCTGCTTGTGCAACGGCCAAGTTTCCGCCAGTGACACCATCGAGAGCACGCGCCGCGAATAACAGCGGAATATTCGCTGTGCTAATACCGATCGCAAACAACACGTAGCCAATTGCAGTTCCGAAGATGGAAACCGCGAGGACCGGCTTACGCCCGTGTCGATCCGACAATTGCCCAAGAATCGGCGCAGCAATGAAAATACAAAATGGGAATATCGCCTGCAGCCACCCAAGCATGATCAAACCCTCGGTAAACGACCAGGCTTCAGGGGTAACTCGAAATGGTGAACCTGGGCTGATCAACAACGGAAATACGGGAATCAAAATTCCGAATCCAAGCATGTCAACAAAAATTGTGAGGAAAATTGCGAGCATTGGGTTCTTGCGCATCGTTGCAGGGTACTACTCACCCTCTACAGTTGCTCGGATGAAAGACATCTTCTCACTCAATGGTCGTGTAGCACTCGTAACTGGCGGATCCCGTGGCATCGGCGCCATGATCGTTCAAGGATTTTTGGAGCACGGTTGTTCGCGCGTCTACATCACTGCTCGCAAGGCCGCCCAGTGCGATGCAGCAGCAAAGAATCTGAGCATGTATGGCGAATGCATCTCGATCCCGGGAGACATTTCGACGCAGGCAGGCGTTGAGGCACTTGCTGCCGAAATCGCGAAACGTGAAGAAACGCTTGACATTCTCGTCAACAATGCCGGTGCCGCATGGGGCGCAAAGTTTGATGAGTTCCCGGAAAGTGGATGGGACAAGACAGTTGACCTCAACCTCAAGACACCGTTCTTTCTCACCCAAGCACTCGCACCACAGCTACGTGCCGCTGCGGCAAAGAATGGTCACCTTGCCAAGGTCATCAACATCGCATCCATTGACGGCATCTCCACCAACATGGAAGAGACCTATCCCTATGCAGGCAGCAAAGCCGGACTCATTCATATGACGAAGCGCATGGCGCTTCGTCTCATCAAAGACGGCATCGGTGTCACTGCAATTGCACCTGGTGCTTTTGCATCCGACATGAACAAGGTCGCACGCGATCATGGCGACGCAATCGCAGCAGCAATTCCATCTGGCCGCATTGGTACCCCGGAAGACATGGCCGGCGCTGCGATTTATTTGGCATCTCGTGCCGGTGACTACGTCGTTGGATCGACTGTCGTTGTCGATGGTGGCGTTACCTACGCGCGATAATTATTTGCGCGGCTTTTTAGTATTCAGATAGTTACCTACCGACGCGCGCAATTTGACAATGCCAATGCCAGTTGTTGCACTCACCCAAACAATGTCATCTTGAGCAAGGCCGCATCCGCGGGCAAGATCGCGCTTGCGTGTTTCAAGTTGTGATGGTTTCA
>JBIIWI010000084.1:0-4104 GCA_044339005.1 Ilumatobacteraceae bacterium | reverse complement strand
TAATCTCGTACAAACCACTCTAGCGAACGGGTGTTCGGAGTTTGCGGATTTTACGAACATTTGTTCGCCGAACAGGTGTTTGACTCTGGGGGCGAACACCCGTACGATGGAACCATGACTTCCCTCCCCGTAAGCGCCCATACCCAGCTCACCGACCGCCAGCGCGGCATCCTCGACTTCATCGAAAAGAACATGCGTGAGCGTGGATACCCGCCATCGGTGCGCGAGATCGGCGAAGCAGTTGGCCTTAGTTCATCCGCCACTGTGCACAACCACCTCGGAACATTGCAAAAACTTGGATATCTACATCGCGATCCAACAAAGCCACGTGCAATTGAAGTTCGTTACGAGGCATCCAGCGGAGTTGCAATGGAGAGGCGCCCAGTGAAGCACGTGCCACTCGTTGGTGATGTTGCTGCAGGTGTCAATGTGCTCGCACAAGAAAACGTTGAAGAACTCGTTCCCCTACCAATGGACTTCACTGGTGACGGCGAATTGTTTATGTTGCGCGTTCGCGGCAACTCAATGATCGACGCTGGCATATTGGACGGCGACTTTGTTGTATGTCGTCAGCAAACAACAGCCGACAACGGCGACATCGTCGTTGCTGGTATTCCAGGCGACGAAGCCACTATCAAGACTTTTGCAAAGACCGGTAACACAATCACTCTCACACCATCCAACTCTTCAATGAAGCCGATGAAGTTTGAGACTGATGAAGTTTCGGTTTACGGCAAGCTCGTTACCGTGCTACGTCGCCTCTAGCCGAGGCGTTGGGCCATCAACTCAATGCGGTCATCCGGTTGCACAACCGCGACACGAACATTGTTTGATCCACCAGCACCGTAGAAGTCACCTGGGCTCACAAGTGCCCCACCCTCGATTGCAAGACGTTCGGCAAATTCCCAGCCGTCAGTTGCATCGAACCACAAATAAAAACCACCTGCCGGCAAATCGATACTGCGACCAGACCATTTGCTCAACACTTCAGCTATGCGCTCAAGGCGCTTGCGATACACACTCGCCTGTGTTTTTACGCTTGCGTCGTCATTAAGCGCCACAACACCTGCGGCTTGTGCTGGCCCCGGCACCATCATTCCAACGTGTTTGCGTACTTCTTTGAGGTAATGCACGATGTCGGCATCACCTGCATAAAAACCGACGCGCAGACCAGCGAGGTTTGAGCGCTTCGACAATGAGTGCAGTGCAACGACACCTTGCGTTCCGTATTCGAGAGCTGTTCGCGGCTTGCCCTGCCATGTGAACTCGACGTAACACTCATCGCTAAAAACAGGCACGTCGTGTTTACGACCCCATGCCACAACTGCACCCATGTCATCAAGCGCACCGGTTGGATTGCTTGGTGAGTTCATCCAGATCATGAGTGCGCGCTTTGCATCGTCTGCACTGATCTTTGTGAGATCAAGTCCACCTGTTGCCGTCATTGGCACAGCTACTGGCCTGCAACCCGACAATGTCGCGCCCATTGCATAACTTGGGTAACTCACGGCAGGAAACAACACGGTGTCACGGGACGGAGTGCGCAGCTTCATCCACTGCGGTGTTGTCACCACAAATTCTTTACTGCCAACACATGCCGCAATTTGCGCAAGTGGAACATCAATGTCGAACTTGCGCTGAATCCACGAGCGAGCAGCACTGCGCAATGGTTCGATGCCGATGGATGGTGGGTAACCACGCTCGAGGTGCGATGCAGAGAGTGCGGCAATGACCGCACTTGACGGAGCATCACATGGGTCGCCGACGCTGAGGTCGATGACTCCCCCTTCGTGTTTTGCGGCAACGGTCTTAAACGCGTCGAGGCGGTCGTACGGATACGGAGGTGGAACAAAGCCTTGCGAGTTGTTTGTCATGATGCAGCCACCGTTCGAATATCTGATTGATCGCCTGATTGATCAACAACAAATTGCGACAAGCGGCCGGTTGATGCATCACCCAATCGTGCACGAATACGCATGCCGTTTTCTTCGTTCGCTGTTGACACCACTTCTCCTTCTCGATGCACTGAAGCCACAATGTCTCCGCGGTCGTATGGAATGAGTAATTCCACCACCACGGAAATGGCTCGCATGCGATCTCCGATAGTACGCAATAAATCGTCGATTCCTGCACCAGTTACTGCAGAGATAGCAACTGAGCCTGGATGACTCGCCACCATCTGCTCTGCCACTTCTGACGCCATGTCGGCTTTATTGAATACGAGCAACTCAGGTACGTCACCCGCACCAATGTCGGTCAGCACCTCGCGCACTGCCAAGATCTGCCCTGCTGGGTCAACCGCTGTCGAGTCGACAACGTGGATGAGCAAGTCGCCAAGCACAGCAACTTCGAGTGTGCTCTTAAACGATTCGACCAGACCATGCGGAAGTCGACGCACGAAACCGACCGTGTCACTGACGAGCACTGGTTCACCGCCAGGTAGCGCGAGTCGACGTGTAGTTGGATCCAGAGTTGCAAACAATCGGTTCTCAACCAACACGCCTGCGTCGGTGAGGTGGTTAAGCAACGTTGACTTGCCAGCGTTGGTGTACCCAACAATTGCAACTGCACCAAGCCCGCTTCGCGAACGGCCCTTTGCCTGCTCACGACGATTGTTTGCAAGGTCAACTAAGTCGCGAGAGAGTTTTGCGATCTTGTCTTGAATGCGGCGTCGATCAACTTCGAGTTTTGTTTCACCAGGACCACGAGAACCGATACCTGCACCCTGCTGCGACATGGCCTCAGAAATACCACGACGCAATCGAGGAAGCTTGTAACGCAACAGAGCCAATTCAACTTGGGCTTTGCCCTCGAGTGTGTGCGCATTTTGGGCGAAGATGTCGAGAATCACTGCTGTGCGATCAATTGCAGTGCGACCCAACAATTTTTCGAGGTTGTACTGCTGCCCCGGCGTGAGTTCGTTGTCAAACACGACAGTGTCAGAGTCAACTGCCAAACAGAGTTCTTTGAGTTCTTGTGCTTTACCTTTGCCAATAAAAAATGTGGAGTCAGGTGAATCACGACGCTGTGTCATGCGCGCAACTTCAACCGCGCCAGCAGTGTCGATGAGCTGAGCCAACTCGTCGAGACTCTCTTCGGTTTCGTTTTCATCATGACCATCGAAAATCACGCCGACCAAGACGATGCGTTCGCGAATTGTGCGATCGATCAGCGTGCGCCCAAGCGCCTGCTGGTACGGGTTACTCACAATGAGATCTCAACTACATGCGTCGACATGAATTGCGCAGGACCAATGAGAGTCACGCTGCCCGCTTTGGGTTGATTGACACTCACTTTCACATCTCCACCATCCATATGCACAATCACTTCGCTCGCGCTTGCAGGCACAAGTCCCCACTGCACCGCAGCCCACGCACTCGCGCAAGCACCCGTGCCGCATGCTTGTGTGATGCCAGCACCACGCTCGTGCACTCGCATGGTGATGGCGTTCACTTCTGGACCGGGTTCGATGATTTCTAAATTGATTTGAGGAACTTTTTCGCCCAACTCTTTGAGCGGCACAATCGAAACATCTTCCACACCAACCACCGAGTGAGGATTGCCGACAGAAATATGCATGACCGGTCGCATCGGGTCGCATTCGAGAGTCGCCCAACCCGTTGGCTCACCAAGCGGGCCGATTGGACCCATATCTACGCTCGCATCAACCGTTTGGGCGTCGTTGGCGCGTGGCGTCACAACAACACGTCGCTCGCCCGAATCGGTTGCAACTGCATACACAACCTCTTTGGTCGATCCGTCTGCCATGTACGCAGCCTGCGCCAAGCATCGAATACCGTTGCCGCTCATTTCGGCAAGCGAGCCATCAGAGTTATACAAGCGCATGGTGAGCGTGTTTGCATCGATCCGACCAAGCAACAACAAACCATCAGCGCCAACGCCCGTATTTCGATTGCACCAATTGCGTGCAACGTTTGGCCAATCAATTGCGATCACCTGAGCGTTGTTCAGCGCACTTGTCTCACGTTGGTCGAGCACCAAAAAGTCATTTCCCAAACCGTTGTGCTTGGTTACAGAAACATTGAATGATGAATTTTGACTCGACATGCTCATTACGTTCTAGCGCAAGTGCTCGGCCAATAT
>JBIIWI010000081.1:0-4704 GCA_044339005.1 Ilumatobacteraceae bacterium | reverse complement strand
GGAAGGTTTAACGGTTGTCATGTTGTCGAATTGCTTTGTAGGTGTAGGCATACTCGCGATGTGTACGCGAGGTAGTCATTTAGTGCGCTACATCCCATAAATGATGTATTGGGTCGTGCAGCAGGTAGCGCCCAAAGGTGTCGATGGTAAAGGTTGCGCCGTCGCTGCGCAGGCCTTTGCGGCCCCATTCGGCATCTGCGACCGAATCGAAGCGGTCTGCCAGCTGGTCGCCAGCAAATACGATCTCGCGCCGAACGACAACTGGGTCTTGCAGGTCATAGCGGTCGTCCACAGCAGTTTTGTCCTGGTCCCAATTGGCAAAAGTGGGTGTGTCAAGCGTGAGCATCATCACGAGGCGTTTGTCGAAAAGCCGAAACACATCGCGTACGTGGCAGCCATATTCGAGAGCCGACCAGATGTTGGGTCGGGGACGGATCACACACTGTGGATGCACGAGCACTGCATCCCATTGCGAAGCAATCTCGCGAATGGTCAAGCCAATGTCGCGAGGCACGACGCGTGATGCGTCGTAAGCACAGTCTGGGCACGGACGCTCAAGGACCCAGGTCCAGTCTTTGTTGTCAGGCTCGATCGACATCGTTGCCGACAATACTGCAATTATTCTTTAATACTGAGTTGGGCGAGATCGAGTGCTTCGGACAGCGTTGATGCTGTTTGCACGGTGAGCCCTGCGGGAGCCTTGTTGGCAGCGCCAGACTGGCTGTGTGTGGGCACGATGGCTCGTGTAAAGCCAAGACGTGCAGCTTCGGTGAGTCGACGCGACATGTGACCAACATGGCGGATCTCGCCACCAAGTCCAATTTCTCCGCACACAACCAAGTCGCTTGGTGCAGGTTTGTTGGTGACTGCCGAGACAAGCGCAATACACAGACCCAAGTCGCTACCTGGTTCGCTCAGACGCACACCACCAACGACCGAAGCGAACACTTCGTGTTGGGAAAGGCTAATGCCGGCTCGGCGCTCGAGCACTGCAAGCAGCATTGCAAGCCGACCCGGATCGAGGCCCTGCGCACTGCGTCGTGGTGGCACATTGCCGCTCATTGCATTGGTGAGTGCCTGTACTTCTACAAGCAGTGGACGCTGACCTTCAAGTGTTGGTACAACAACTGAGCCCGGTGTGCCAGGGCGACGATCGGCTAAAAACATTTGGCTCGCATCGGGTACACCAATAAGACCGAGTTCGGTCATCTCAAATAGTCCGAGTTCGTTAGTAGAACCAAAACGATGCTTGACCGCGCGCAAGATGCGAAGTGCATGATGTCGTTCGCCTTCAAATGAAAGCACAGTGTCAACAACATGCTCGAGCACACGCGGACCCGCAAGCCCGCCATCTTTGGTGACATGGCCAACCAAAATTGTTGGAATGTTGCGACGCTTTGCTTCTTGCACAAGGCGGTGTGCACAGCCACGCACCTGCACAACTGAACCCGGTGCAGAACCGAGCGCTGGGTCGGCAACAGCCTGAATGCTGTCGATCACAAGCAACTCTGGTTTTACTTTGTCAAGGGCGGCGACGATGTTGGTGAGCGATGGTTCTGAGACGAGCCACAAGTTGTCGCGCACTGCATGCAATCGTTCTGCGCGCAGGCGCACTTGTTGCGCACTTTCTTCGGCAGTTACATACAGCGAGCGTGTGGGCCAAGATGCGAGTAGCTGCAACAACAACGTTGACTTGCCAATACCTGGTTCGCCACCAAGCAATGTGACAGAGCCAGGTACTAAGCCACCGTCGAGTACGCGATCGAGTTCGGAGATGCCGGTAGATAATGGTTGACCAACAGAAGCATCCAGCTTGCCGATCGGCTGTGCTTCGCCCGGCGGAATGAGCGCCATGCCTGCAGCAAGAGTGGTGTGCGAGTTTGGATCTTCGACATCTTCAACGAGTGTGTTCCATGCGCCGCACGAGTCGCACTTGCCAGCCCATTTGTAATGCGTAGCACCGCAATCACCGCAGTTGTACACCGTGCGCAGTCGAGCCATGCGCCAACGCTACAGAGTGGGTGTGCGCCTGTGTCGCCTGTAGCGCCAGAAAGCGACGAATGCCGAAAAACATGCCATACCGCCGATCCACAAGATCAGCATCCAGCGCAAGAGAGGCGAGAAGATGCGCGCGATCGTGGCGGCGACAGCTGTATTTTGCGTGGTCGTTGCAAGGTCTTGCGTGCTTCCGTCAAATGCGGCATTCCATTGCAATGTTCCAAACTTGGAGATGCCAGTTGTTGATTCAACTTTGCCTGGCAACTTCAGCTTGAAGGTGACCCCAACTGCTTGACCAATGTCGAGGCCAGAATTTGTGAGTGTTGATTGAAAGGGTATTGCTCCAATAGTTGTGAGCAGTTGCGGGTCGGCAAAAGCCTTAAGACCATCGTTCACTTGCAACTGCCCTACAAGATTCCACGTGGAGTCGGTGTCTTTGCCAGTGCGTGTGAGTGCAAGACCTTTGAATGGCCCAAATTCGCTGCTCAGTTGTCCGAGCAAGGCTGTGGCTTCCTCGGGATTCACAAAATTGTGTGCAACACGTACCTGCATTGCGCCTTCCGGTGTTGTTGCAACGTCTGAGACTGACCAACCCGCTGCCTTGGCATCTTCAAAACTCAATTCGGATGCAAGGTTTGGGTGCTTGGCAACAACCTCTGCGTCAGCAGTAGTGACAATTGCAAGTGTGCCGCTGCCATTTGGCTCAACGTCGAGAGTAACGACTGAGTCAACACGGCAGCTTGTCAATAACACGCATGATGCAACAGCAACAAGTGCGCGCACGATTACAGAGCGAGTAGATGTTTTAAACACCAACGGGTTCACTCAGGTGTTGCAGCAGTGCCGTCACCGGCACCAGCAAGTTCAATCGCTGCTGGTGGCTTAAAACCCTCGACTGCCTTAAACGTCATGCGACGCTCGCCAGCATTCTCTGGGTCTTCTTCGGTGTCGACAACAATGATCTCGCCCGCGGTGAACTCTTTGTTCAAGAGTTTCTCCGACATTGGGTCTTCGATCAAACGTTGCAATGCACGACGCAATGGGCGAGCACCCAACTGTGGGTCGTATCCACGCTTGGCCAACAACTCTTTTGCTGACTGCGTGAGTTCGAGCCCGAGGCCGAGACCTTCGAGCTGTGCAATGACGCGCTTGCTCATTAAGTCGACCATCTGCACAACTTCTTCCATGCCAAGTTCGTGGAACACGATCACTTCGTCGATGCGGTTGAGGAACTCTGGTCGGAAGTGACCCTTGAGTGCTTCGTTGACCTTGTCGCGCATGCGTTGGTATGACAGTGCTTCATCGTTTTTGCCGAAGCCAACATTGGCCTTGCGCAAATCTTGCGTACCCAAGTTGGATGTCATGATCAACACTGTGTTGCGGAAGTCTGTGCTGCGACCTTGCGCATCGGTGAGTCGACCTTCTTCAAGGATCTGCAGAAGTGTGTTGAACACGTCTGGGTGAGCCTTTTCAATTTCGTCAAACAGCACTACCGAGAACGGCTTACGACGCACGGCCTCAGTGAGTTGACCGCCTTCTTCGTAACCCACGTATCCAGGAGGCGAACCAACCAAGCGGCTGACCGTGTGCTTCTCCATGTATTCGCTCATGTCGAGCGAGATCAGTGCATCGTCATCACCAAACAAGAAGTTGGCAAGCGTTTTTGCGAGCTCGGTCTTGCCTACGCCGGTTGGGCCGAGGAAGATGAACGAGCCACTTGGACGCTTCGGGTCTTTGAGGCCCGCGCGTGTGCGACGAATGCTTTGGCTGACAGCTTTGATTGCATCATTTTGCGAAATGATTCGCTTGTGCAACTCGGCCTCCATGTTGAGCAACTTGGCCGTTTCTTCTTCGGTGAGTTTGTACACAGGAATGCCTGTCCACATGCTCAATACTTCGGCAATTGCTTCTTCGTCTACTTCGTCAAACAAGTCGATTCCGCTTGCTTTTACAGCGGTCTCTTTTTCGAGACGCTCTTCAAGCAACGCACGCTCTTGATCGCGCAAACGACCAGCTTCTTCAAAGCGCTGTTCTTCAACAGCCTTCTTCTTGGCTTCCTGCACGTCGTTGATCTTGGCTTCAATTTCTTTCAAGTCAGGAGGCGTGGCCATGCGCTTGATGCGCAAGCGGCTACCGGCTTCGTCAATGAGGTCGATTGCCTTGTCTGGCAGGTGACGATCAGCGATGTAGCGGTCCGACAAGTTTGCTGCAGCCACAAGTGCCTGGTCGGTGATCGTGACACGGTGATGCGCTTCGTATTTGTCGCGCAAGCCCTTCAAGATCTCGATGGTATGAGCGACTTCTGGTTCTTCAACTTTTACTGGCTGAAAGCGACGCTCGAGTGCTGCATCTTTTTCGAAGTGCTTGCGAAACTCGTCGAGAGTTGTCGCACCGATGGTTTGCAATTCACCGCGAGCAAGCATTGGCTTGAGAATCGATGCTGCATCAATTGCGCCTTCTGCTGCACCTGCACCAACAAGCGTGTGAATCTCGTCGATGAACAAAATAATGTCACCACGAGTTTTGATTTCTTTGAGCACTTTCTTCAAACGCTCTTCGAAGTCTCCGCGATAACGACTACCTGCAACGAGTGCACCGAGGTCGAGTGTGTAGAGCTGCTTGCCGGTGAGAGTCTCTGGCACGTCGTTGCGAACGATTTTTTGTGCAAGACCTTCAACGATTGCAGTTTTACCAACACCTGGCTCG
>JBIIWI010000007.1:0-44714 GCA_044339005.1 Ilumatobacteraceae bacterium | reverse complement strand
ATCAAGTAATTAGGCATTGGCGGCGAGAGCTGCCTCAAAAGCTTTTGCTCCAGCTACGAGAGATGCTCGCTCGGATTCATTAAGCACGGAGTACGGAGCGATGCAGAGCGCATCTGTGAGTTCTTCGGCTATGACCATGCGAGCACGAGTCTCATCGTCAACATATGGATATTCAGATTCTGACCAGCCGAAATTTTTCATGTCTTTGGGTCGTTTAATAAAATGTGCTTGAATTCCGCTCACACCACTTACGCGAACGGCAACTAGATGGGCGCTTCCTCTGTATTCACGAAGCGACGCAGCGAGTTGCATCGCTCTGCCTGGCAGATCATCGACGAGTGGGAGAGACTTGAATGCAGCGAAGAGTGCAAGACCTTCTGGGTCCATCGCGTCAAACACTTTTTGCATTGCAGCGACAAATTCGGCAAGATTGGGAATCATTGAGAGTTTTTCTCTTCCGGCAACGGCCGCACATTCGTAATGTGCTGACCCAAGCACTCGGGCGGGGTGTTTGGCAATTGCGAGTGTCCAGGCGGCATTAATAATGATGGGGTTGAAGTAGCCAAAGGCTGCGGTAACAACTGAGCCGTCACAGTCCCCAAGCGCCCCAGCCCGGCCAGCAACATAAAACTCCATGCCCTTTAGGCCGAGAGACTTGCCAATAGCGATAGTCGATGGGGAGAAGTAGTACTTATAGGAGTTGTCATTGAATATTGGGCAAACAGTGCTGATGAGCTCTTCGTCGGTCATGTTTCGAGACTAATTCGTTAGCGTTACAGAAATGCCAGCCAAAGAGATGTTCCCACCAAATCCAGATTTGCCACTTTTGCATACTCGCCGTTATGAAATTCGAGCATTTCGGATGGCGAATGATCGTTTCATGTTGCGCGGGGTCGTGTGCGACGAAAAGCCGGCTGGCGCCTATGTTTTGAACGATCCCGATCCACTATGGATGCATCTTATGGTTGTGGATCTCGAAATTACCTATCCCGCATTTGTGATCGAGAAGGCATCGGCCGAATTTAAGAATCATCCACATTTGGAATGTATTGACACCACCGACCACTACAAAAAGCTTGAAGGCTTGTCAATCAGTCGTGGCTTTAATGCAAAAGTGAAAGAACTGTTTGGTGGACCACGTGGTTGCACACATATCGGCGCATTACTTTCTGCGATGGCGCCGGTGGCGATACAGACCGGTTGGTCAATGCGAGATTTTGAAGTAATAACCGACATCGACCTTGATTCATCTGCGGCAAAAGTTCAGAGCTCACGTGAGTTCTTGGGCATGATCAACACTTGCCACATGTGGGCGGAAGATGGTGACCTGGCTGCAACTATGAAAGCAGGAGGGGAAATCAAGATGCCGTTATCGGTGTCAATTCGACTTCGCGAGCTTGGACGTAGCGAAGAAGAGTGGGACAAATTCCGGGGCTAAATCAGCAACTGGTGTTGCTTGATGTTTGTGATTTTGCTGATCATGTCAAAGTCGTGGTCAGCATGTAGTACTGGGGCATCAATCCGAATTGCCACTGCAGCAATGAGGCAGTCAATATGGGATCTCACGGTCAGTCCGATCTTGCGACCTGCACGATAAATTTCTGCAGCGTTCTCATAATCAATAGCAATGGTTTCAACACGCCTTGGTCGAGAGAGTAAACGTTTCAACGTAAGAAGGTGGTGTTCGTCGCGAGCCCCGGCAAGTATCTCCATTTTGATTGGATCACAAATTGCAGATCTATTTCCTAACAACTTTGTTACTTCGAGGGAATACGGTGACAAAGGATTTCGTAAAAATTCGATCCACGCTGATGTATCGATAAGGATCATCGGTTTGTGGTTTTTTGTGTTTCGGGAATATCTCCATCCCACCCAGTGCCACCCATAGCTATTGCTTCTTTGAGGGTCATTGGCTCAACGGCTAATTGATTAAGGGCAAAATTGACTGCATCCTTCATCGTGGTGAGGTTGTATCGCTTCATCACTCTGCGACATGCAACTTCATCGATGTCAATATTTGTACGGGCCATAGTCATACGATACACCTCTCATACACATTGGGGATGTGGCACTTAAACCAGCTTTTCGTGCCTATGTGGGGATGGGTGTGGTTAAAAGTGCAGATAAATAAACAGAAGGGCGACCCCTTCGGGCCGCCCTTCTCTTTATCCATCTATCTCTTTATCAGCAGGTCGGGGGGTGACCCCGCAGAAATTACTTGGAAAGACTCCAGAGACTTTCGGTAAGTGCCCAGCCGTAATCAGATTGTGAAGCAGCAATCGCAAAGATAAACAATGCGCCACCGGCCATCGAAATGTTCTTCAAGAATCCGATCATTTCAGTCTGTTTGGCTGTTGCATCAGTTTGTGTCCAGAATGCGTGCATCTTGAGCGCCATGACGACGAGCAACGCTGCAAGAACAACGGCGCCAAGGTCGGCGTAGACGCCGAGGGTGACCGAGAGTCCGCCAAGAACCATCAAGATTCCCGACAATGCATTTGCAAGCTTTGGTGCAGGCACCTTTTTGTAAGCCGCATACCCAGCCATTGCCTCTGCTTTTACGAGGTGGTTGATGCCGCTGGATAGAAACATAAAGGCGAACAGAATACGCCCAATCAACATCACTGAATTCATTAATTGCTCCTTGTGTTAAGAACCTCATTAGTGAGGTAGTTGCGAGCACAACTATATCATAAAAGTAGTTGCGTGCGCAACTACCTGGGTAGGCTTCCAATATGGCAAGTCCGAGGTGGCTAAGTGACGCAGAGATGAAGGCTTGGCGAGGTTTCATCACAACGTCTCCCGACCTGATGAATGCCATCGAACGAGATTTGGGTGTTTTTGGACTTGATGCTGGCGACTACCAGTTGCTTGCAATGTTGTCGGAAGCACCAGATCACAAACTAAAGATGTGTGATCTTGCCGACACTTTGCGGTTGTCAAGAAGCGGACTCACTCGTCGTATGGATGGTGTTGTCAAAGCCAAATATGTCGTGCGAATACAAGACAAGGACGATCGACGAGTTTCGTTTGCTCATTTGACTCCAAAGGGTTATGAGTTCTTGAAGAAAATTGCACCGTTGCATTTGAAAGATGTCCGGAGTCGCATGATCGACTTACTTAACGAATCGGAGATCAAGGCGATTGGATCTGCATTCGCAAAAATCAATGCTCATCTGCGCGCTACTGAGTAGACACTTCAAACTGGTAGTTTTAACGCATGGAAATTCGCAAATTTGTCACTACATGTGAAGACATTCAGGCCGAACTCGGCGAGCCAACCGGGCGCATCGTGCGCAAGGCAGTGTGCAGCGCGGTAATCACCAATCCGCTTGTTGGCAAACGACATAAGGATCTCACCATGCTTGAACTCATGGGCGCAGAGATCTCGGGCCAACTTGCCGAGCGAGCTCTTGCAGCACTCGGAGTTGAGGCTGGGGAAGTGACCGCATACGGCAAAGCCGCAATCGTCGGTACTGCGGGCGAAATTGAACATGCTGCTGCGCTGATTCACCCAAGGTTTGGTGCACCGGTGCGCAAAGTAGTCGTGCAGGGGCTCGACATCATTCCGTCAACCAAGAAAGTTGCTGGACCAGGTGCTTCGATCACCATCCCGATCACGAACAAAGACGACATCTGGTCATTCAATGAGATGGACGCAATCGAGGTTTGCATTGGTGATGCACCGATGGCACACGAAATTTTGGTCAGTGTCGCCTTAGCTGTAGGTGGCCGACCCTTCGCTCGAACAAACAAAGTGTCATGAGCTTTAAAGCAATCATTTTGCTCACTCGCGCCGCAGACGCGACTCATGAACAGTTTGCGGATTGGTGGCTGAAGAGCCACGCACCGCTAGCAAGGCAATTGCCAGAACTCCGTCGCGGAGTCTTCAACTTGGTGGAAAACCCAACAGAAGGCGACCCAGACGGTGTGTCCGAGCTGTGGTTCGACTCACAAAGTGATTTTGAGGCTGCTTATGCAAGCGAAATCGGCAAGGCAGTCGTGGCCGATTCGCTGTCCAACGTTTCTGGCAGGCGTCGTATGTTTGTCGTTGAAAACACCATTCATTCGTAATCCTTCGAGCATCTCGACTGTGACTAACTAATGAGCCGGCTCGGATTAGTCGCCTTTGTTGCACGCGAATATGACGAAGCAATCGGCTTCTTTGTTGGGAAACTTGATTTTGAATTGGTGGAAGACACCGACATGGGCGACGGCAAGAGATGGGTGGTTGTCGCTCCAACTAGTGAATCAACTAGTGGACTAGACAGTGGCGCTTCGCTGCTTATTGCTCGGGCTGTAACTGATGCAGAGAAGGCAAGTGTCGGCAATCAGGCTGGTGGTCGCGTTGCATTCTTTTTGAATACCGACAACTTTGATCGCGACTATACAAATTGGTCGGCTCGTGGAGTCAAGTTTCGTGAACAGCCTCGACACGAGGTCTATGGGACCGTCGCAGTATTTGAGGATCTGTATGGTGCACCATGGGATCTGATACAGCCAGCATGATGGTTGGTGTATGACACAACCAAAACTCTTTGAGCGACTTACACCATGGATTTTTGTGGCGCTGTGGAGCACCGGTTTCGTGGTTGCTCGCTACAGCACGCGTCATGCTGGACCACTGTCGTTTCTTACTGTGCGAATGTTGTGCGCAGCATTGGTGTTGTCGGTAATCGCTCGTGTTGTGAAGGCGCCAAAACTTCCCAAAGGTTCGTGGTCGACATCGGCAATTGTCGGTATTTGTATGCACGCTATTTATCTTGGCGGTGTTTTTTATGCAATCAAGCGTGGCCTGCCATCTGGTCTGAGCGCGTTGATTGCTGGTCTACACCCCGTAGTCACTTCGGTCGCGGGTCGAGTAATTCTGAAAGAACGCTTGCGAACAAGTCAGTGGGTTGGAGTGTTGCTCGGCATTTGCGGAGTAGTGGTTGTTGTGGTCGACAAAGTTCGTGATGGTGTGGGTGACGTAACGAAACCTGCACTGATTGCGATGGTCGTATCAATTATTGGAATGTCGACTGGGACATTGGTGCAACGTGCTCGTGGAAAAGATATGCCATTGGTAAGTGGCACGACTGCGCAATATGTTTCGGCCGGAGCAGTGTTGCTCGTGGCATCTAGCTTGTTCGAAAAGTGGGAGTTTCATCTCAACGCCGAGTTACTGCTTGCGCTGTTGTGGTCGGTGTTTGTGCTTTCCATATCTGCAGTAATGCTGATGATGTTGTTGATCTCACGACATTCTGCTGCTCGGGTGAGTAGTCTGTTCTTTTTGACTCCCGCGTTGAGTGCTATCGAAAGTGCGATCCTGTTTGGCGAAAGGTTGAGTGTGCTTTCACTTGTGGCATTAGTTGTGGCCCTTACTGGGGTGTACCTAACAATGCGAAACCCAATGAGTGAGCCAGTTAAGCAAGCCTTCCTGGCTGATTAGTTACTCGCTGAATCCCTTGTATTTTCAGGGTCTGAACTTTATGTATTGTAAAGAACTGTCATATATCAGTGACATATCAATTGGAGGTTCGTCATGGCTTTAGCTGCACGATTAGAGCGACTCGGAACCGAGACGGCGTTCGCAGTTTCACAAGCTGCAGCAGAGTGGGGTGCAAAAGGAAACCATATATTTCCATTCCATTTAGGTGACCTCAACATCGCAACGTCACGCAACATCGTTGATGCAATGAATCGTGCAATTGTCGATGGAAAAACCGGATATTGCCCTGCGGCGGGGATTCCTCAACTCCGCGAAGCACTTGCAAATGATGTTGGTGCACGACGTGGACTCAGTTTTTCTCCAGCCAATGTTGTTGTACAACCCGGCGGAAAACCAGTAATCACAAAATTTATTCAGGCAGTAATGAATCCGGGTGACGAAGTTTTGTACCCAAACCCTGGATACCCAATTTATGAAAGCCAGATCGAATATTTTGGCGGTGTTGCCAAGGCTTACCGCTACTTGCCATCGTCGACCGGTTTCAATATTGACATCGATCAGATCAAGGCATCGATTACTCCAAAAACAACTGCAATCATTTATAACGACTTGCAGAACCCTATTGGGGCAGAGTCGACAGATGCCGAGCGTGAAGCTATTGCAGAATTGGCGATCAAGCACAACTTGTGGGTGTTGTCGGATGAGGCTTATTTTGAAATGCGTTACTCAGGCACATCAAAGTCAATTGCTTCGTTGCCGGGAATGCTTGAGCGAACAGTCATTTTGTACACGTTTTCAAAGAAGTTCGCGATGACTGGCTGGCGACTTGGCGCATCAATTGCACCTGTCGAAGTTTCAAACATGATTGCCAAACTCAACACCAACGACGAGTCGTGCACAACACACTTTGTGCAGTACGGCGGGGTTGAGGGATTGACAGGGGATCAGTCGGGAACCGCAGTAATGCTTGACACTCTTCGCGAGCGACGAGATATTGCAGTCAACATGCTCAACGCAATGCCTGGTGTCAGCGTGCATTCACCAGAAGCGGCCTTCTATTTGTTCCCAGATGTGACCGAGGCAATGCAGAACAAAGGAATCGATGACTTGGCAGTCTTTGCAGAGCAGGCACTGCACGCAACTGGTGTTTCCTTTTGCACACGTCGCCACTTCGGTCGACCACAGCCAGGCGAAGAACGCAACTATGTTCGCTTTGCATTTTCTGGGATTAACAAAGATCAAATCGAAAAAGGAATGACTTTGCTTGGCGATTGGATCAAGAAGTAGCCATGGCAAAGGTTGTTGTTACCGGCAAAATTCCGTCCGGAGCGCTGACTCGACTGCGCGCGGAACACGACGTATTGGCTTGGGAAGAATCAACACCAATCAGTAGAGAAGAGTTGCTGAAGCGCGTAGGTGGCGCCGATGCAATCGTGAGCTTGCTGACAGAGAAGATCGATGAAGAGCTTCTGGCTGCAGCTGGAACGCAACTTAAATCGGTATCGAATGTGGCCGTGGGCTACAACAACATCGATGTGCCAGCGTGCAAGACCCGATCAGTTTTGGTCACAAATACGCCAGGTGTGCTTACCGAAGCGACCGCCGATATTGCAATGTCTCTGATATTGATGACAACTCGTCGACTCGCAGAAGGCGAGCGCGTCATTCGTGCCCAGCAGCCTTGGCAGTGGGGCATGTTTTATATGTTGGGCTCAAGTATTCAGGGTCGACAACTGGGCATTGTTGGCATGGGTCAAATTGGTGCCGCTGTAGCAAGACGAGCCCGCGCATTTGGAATGTCTATTGCGTACACCAAGCGCACGCCGCTTGATGCTGCAACGCACAAAGAGCTCGATGCGAAACATGTCGAGTTGGACGAACTACTCGCGACGAGTGATGTCGTTTCATTGCACTGCCCGTACTCGCCTGAGACGCATCACTTCATGAATGCGATCCAATTGGCAAAGATGAAGTCGAGCGCGTACCTCATTAACACTGCGCGTGGCCCAGTGGTTGACGAAGCAGCATTGGCCGATGCATTGCAGCGCAATGTCATTGCGGGCGCGGGCTTGGATGTGTTTGAAAAAGAACCGGTCGTGCACGAAGGTTTACTGGGTCTTGACAATGCCGTGCTCATTCCGCACCTTGGTTCCGCAACAGTCGAAACGCGTGCGGCAATGGCCGACTTGGCTGCGACTAATGCACTGGCAATTTTGGGCGGCAAGACCGCCCCTAACTTGGTGAGTTAAAAACTATTTGCCAGATACGGCGAGTGCGTCAAGCAAAGTATTCCAACCCAGTGTCGCGCATTTGATGCGCACCGGAAACTTAACGACACCTTGCAGTGCCTCGAGATCGCCCAAGTTGATCGATTCGTCAATCGCTGAGTTGTCGTCTTCGTCAATAGTCATCATTTGTTTGAAACGCTTAACGATTGCGCGAACCTGATCAACAGGCTTGCCTTTCACTGCGGTGGTCATCATCGAGGCTGAACTCTGACTGATTGAGCAACCCGAACCGCTGAAGCGAACATCGCTTACAAGACCGTCTTTGACGTCAATGAAAATTTGAATCTCATCGCCACATAGTGGGTTGTGTCCCTCGGCGCTTACGGCAGGAGCTTCAAGTTCGCCACGATTGCGGGGCGTGCGGTAGTGGTCAAGAATGATTTCTCTGTAGAGATCTTCAAGCCCCGCCATGATTTGCTCCCTCGTCTGCCTTGTTAAAAGATATCTGATGCGCTGTCGAGTGCATCGGCTAGGGCATCGGCCTCTTGAGTGGTGTTGTAGAGATAAAAACTTGCGCGAATGGTGGCATTGGCTCCAAGTACACGCATGAGTGGCTTTGCGCAATGGTGTCCGGCGCGAACGCACACATTGGTCTGATCGAGAACCTGGCTGAGATCGTGCGGGTGAATGCCGCGAAAGGCAAACGAGAAGGTGGCACCACGTAGCTCTGGGTTGGTCGGGCCATGGATCGTGATGTCATCGCCAAAACGTGATGTCAGTGTGTTGAGGACGTATGTACTCAGTTCAATTTCGTGCTGACGAATATTGTTCATGCCAACTTGCGATAGGTACTGAACTGCAGAGCGAAGAGCGACCACTTCTGCGATCGCCGGAGTGCCAGCCTCAAACTTTGCAGGAACTTCTGCTGTTGTAAAACCATCGAGACGCACATCGGCGATCATGTTGCCACCACCCAAATACGGAGGCATTGCTTCAAGAAGCGATTCGCGGCCCCACAGCACACCAACACCCGATGGGCCACACATTTTGTGCGAACTAAAGACTGCAAAGTCGGCACCCCAAGCCTGCACGTCAGTTGGCTGATGGGGCACTGACTGGCACGCATCGACGATTGCAATTGCACCAGCTTTGTGAGCAGCAGTGCACAGGCGCTGCACCGGATTAATGGTGCCGAGAACGTTTGACATTGAAGTGAATGAGAAGGCTTTTACATCTTTAAGCAACTCATCGAGATTGGTGAGGTCTAGTTGGCCATCAGTTGTGAGTGGAACCCAACGCAACTGAATTCCACGCTCTGCAACGAGCATGTGCCAAGGAACAATGTTGGCGTGGTGCTCCATATGTGTGAGCAATACCGCATCGCCAGTCCTGAGATTGGCTCGGCCCCACGACATGATGACCAGGTTCAGTGCCTCGGTGGCATTTTTGGTGAAGACAACTTCGTTGGCTTTTGGTGCATTAATAAATGTGGCAAGTGCGCTGCGGGTCGCTTCAAATGCATCAGTTGCTTCGGCGGCCAATTGGTATGCGCTTCGGTTGATTGGCGCATAACCGGTCTCCAAGAAATTGGAGAGAGCATCAATGACTACTTGCGGTTTTTGTGAGGTGTTAGCACTATCTAGATAGACGAGTGGTTTGTCGTTGACGAGTCGATGTAAGACCGGAAAATCTTTGCGAATTGCGGCAACATCAAAAGTCATGATCAGTACTTATTCTTTGTACGACTCGTAGCCAGATTTTTCGAGCTCTTCTGCAATTTCCATGCCACCCGATTTGACGATTCGACCATCGATCAGAATGTGTACGAAGTCTGGTTGAAGTTCGTCAAGTAGCCGTTGGTAGTGGGTGATCAACACGATGCCCATTTTTGGTCGTTCTTTACGTACTTCGCGAATTCCTTGCGCGACAATGCGTAATGCATCAATGTCAAGACCAGAATCGGTTTCATCCAAGATTGCAAGTTCGGGCTCAAGAATCGCCATCTGCATAATCTCGTTGCGCTTCTTTTCGCCACCCGAAAAACCTTCGTTGAGGTAACGATCGACGAACGTTGAGTCCATTCCTAATCGCTTCATCCATGACATTGCAGAAAGTCGTAGTTCGAGAACCGACAAGTCGATGCCCTTGCGAGCCGAAAGCGCCTGACGTAAGAATTGAATGACAGACACTCCGGCAATTTCTTGCGGATATTGAAAACCTAAAAAGATGCCTGCCTTGGCGCGAGCATCGGTGGGCCACTGGCTGATGTTGTCACCTTTGTAAAACACACGACCCGAAACAACTTGGTATTCGGGGGAGGCAAGAAGTGTGTTGGCAAGAGTTGATTTACCGGAGCCATTCGGCCCCATGATCGCGTGAACTTCGCCCTCATTGACCGTGAGCGAAAGACCGCGCAAGATCTCGGTGTCGCCCTCAATTGGCTTGGCATGTAGCTCATCAACTCTGAACAATTCGGTCACGTAGATCATTGTATTCAGGCGTTTTGGGGATTAGCACTACCTGCGTAGTGTTAATTATTTCGCATTGGCAGCAACTTCGGGCCGCGAGCGAAGAGCTCGCCAAATGGCCAAATAACTGCTGTATTCGTAAGCATCTGTGACGAAACCGGATTCTCGAAGTTGGCGGTGATATTTGGGCAATGAGCGAAAAGGAATGCCCGAGTCAGTGTGGTGAGCAATGTGCCAACCGAGATTAAACGGCACGAAATAGAAACTTGAAAACAGGTGTTGTTTGACCGAATGAGTGGTGACTCGACGATCATCATCGGCGCGCAGACCACCGTGCTCTGCAATCGACCGCAGCCGGTTCATGACACGCCAGACCGTGATGTATGGGATGAGCCACAGCATCACGTAGACCCAAGGATTTACAAAGATCACCGAGAGGGTAAGTATCGCCGCGTGCAGAGCAAAGATTTTGCGCTGAGTATTGAGTTGTTGGGGGTCAGTCTTGAATATTGACATGAATTGCCCGCGCAACATTCGAAAACCTGTGCTGCCAAGACCGTCGCGACGCATCTTGCGCCAAAAACTTGCGCGCGTGATGGGGTAGTTGGCATACAACGGAATATCTGGTTCATTTGGCCCAAACTCTTCGCGGTGATGCGCCATGTGTACGTAGCGATAGCCGTCGGTATTTACAAACGACATGTACCCAAGCAACCAACGACCCGCGAAGTCGTTGAGATTGCGATTTCGAAACAAGAGTCGGTGCACTGATTCGTGCATCAGTGCGAGCAACTGTGCGTGAGCTCGACCCATGAGTAAAAAAGTGATGACGTAGGTGATGGGATTATGTAGTTCGAGTGCCAGCCAGATGATGCCGAACGTCTGCACGTAGATGGAGGTAACTGAAATTGCATTGCGAACATTTGGAATGTGGCGCAAATCGGTGCGCCACTGCGATGTTGGGTGTCCGTTCGGCAGGATCTTTTCGTTGCCATCGATCTGTGTGAAGACCGAAGCGTCAGGAACCATATTGATTTCTGGAGTCGCCATCGGGCTCATTACTTATTGTCTACCAGCCGCGATCAACCCAAGTTTGCAGGTGAGGCCGTTCGGCGCCGATAGTGGTGTCGAGGCCATGACCGGGCAACACAATGGTGTCAGGTGGAAAAGTGAAGAGTTTGTTGTCAATCGACTGAATGATGGTCGCGAAATCGCCACCCTCTAAAGCGGTGTTGCCTGGGCCACCAGGAAACAGTGTGTCGCCCGTAAACAACAGCGGGGTGTTGGCTACAGCAAACGAAATCGAACCCTCTGTGTGACCGGGGTTGTGAATGGCGTGTAGGCGCAGGTTGCCAACTTCGATCACCTCTGCATCATCGATGAACACGTCGTATCCAACATCCTTGAGGCGCGGTGCGTCGGCTGCAGTTACGGCAACTTCGTAACCGGCTTCACGCATGGCAGGAATTGCCTGAATGTGATCCCAATGGCCGTGGGTTTCGAGCACGCGACGCACGCCGAGTTGTGTGCACAATTCGAGCAGCTTTTCGTGTTCGTTTGCTGCGTCGATCAAAACTGCATCGCCTGTTGCACGGCAACGAATGACAAAAACATTGTTGTCGTAGGGACCAACAACAAGTTTGTGAACTTCGACGTTGCTGTCGTTCCAGTGCAGGGTTGTGGTCATGATGACACCACGTCAAAACCGAGGGAGAGAGCGACTGGGATTTGCGCTGGATCAAACGTCACGTATTTGAGTGGCTTGGGCAAACGAGTAGCCGCAGCCAGATGTATTGCATCAGAGATATGTAGGGGCTGCTGGCGAACAAGAATTGCAGCTTCGTCAAGGCATCGTTGGTCAACGGGCACAATTGAAACATAATCCCATGTGTGGCGGATTGCATCTTCGAGGTCGTGTCTCACAAATTCTTGTTCTGACATGCGATCAATAATGGACATCGCTTCGGTGAGTGCGAGGGCACTTGCGCACCAGTCGGAATCACCCTTGATCGCATCGTGTGTGATTGTTCGGGCAACGCCGCTTGTGTGTAGAGCAACTAGCGCACTTGTATCGAGCATGATCGTCATCCGCGCACCTCACGCAAAGTTTGGTCGATGCGCGAACCACTACTGAAAGTGATCGCCTTCGGAAGTTGATATTTGTCGCGCCGTCGCGGCGCAACTACTGCGCCGTTTGCAACGAGATCGGTCAATGTAAATGTCTGAGTTGTGGCAGGAGTGATGGGGCCGAGGGTGGCAACCGGATCGCCACTGACCGTAATAATCATTTGCTCGCCGGCACCAGCACGCTTGATAAATGTGGCTGAACGCTCTCGTAACTCGCGGATTCCTATGCTGCGCATGTATCTCAGGGTAGCCGAAAGTACCTGATTTGTGTACGCCTGTGTACACCACACGATTGGCGCACTCCGATCAAGACAGGGCAGAATCATCCACATGAACTTTGCATTCTCAGAAGAACAAGAAGAACTCCGTAAAACAGTCCGCGCATTTTTGGAGAGCAAGTCTCCAGAAACAGCCGTACGCGAGCAGATGGAAACCGAAAACGGTTTTGATCCAGCAGTGTGGTCGCAGATGGGTGAGCAGATGGGCCTTCAGGGTCTCTCGATCCCAGAAGAGTTCGGTGGCTCTGGATTTAGTTTCATCGAACTCGGTGTTGTGCTTGAAGAGATGGGTCGTGCATTGTTGTGCGCTCCGTTTTTCTCGAGCGTTGTGCTCGCAGCAAACGCATTGCTCTTGAGTGGCGACGATGCCGCGAAGAAGAAGCACTTGCCAGGTATCGCTGCTGGAGAAACAATTGCGACTCTCGCAACCACTGAGCCATCTGGCAAGTGGGACGAGAAGGGCATCACTACAAAGGCTGAAGGATCTGGCAGTGATTGGAAAATCACCGGAACCAAAATGTTCGTTATCGACGGCGCAACTGCAAGTTTGATCATTGTTGGAGCACGCACCGGCAAAGGTGTTTCGTTGTTCGCAGTAGATGGCAGCGCAAAGGGCCTCACACGCACTTCGCTCTCCACGATGGATCAGACTCGCAAGCAAGCAAAGTTGGAGTTCAATGCAACTCCTGCAACTTTGATTGGCGCTGAAGGCAAGGGCTGGGACGTGTTGAGCCAGGTGTTTGACTTGGCCGCTGTTGCACTTGCTGCCGAGCAGGTTGGTGGAGCTCAAAAAGTTCTCGAGATGGCAGTTGAGTACGCCAAGGTTCGTGTGCAATTTGGTCGCCCAATCGGTTCCTTCCAGGCGATCAAGCACAAGTGTGCAGACATGTTGCTTGAAGTCGAGTCAGCAAAGTCGGCTGCGTACTACGGCATGTGGTGTGCAGCAGAAATGAACGAGGAGCTCGCTTCAGTTGCATCCTTGGCAAAGGCATATTGCTCAGAGGCTTACTTCCACGCGGCTGCCGAAAACATTCAGATTCATGGTGGTATCGGCTTTACATGGGAACACCCAGCGCACTTGTACTTCAAGCGTGCAAAGTCGAGCGAGTTGCTCTTCGGTGATCCGACGTATCACCGCGAGTTGCTTGCGCAACGCATCGGCATCTAACTAGTCGGCGGGTGAGCTATTTTCGCTATTAGCTCTGTTAACTGGATAACCGTTGTATTCGCGATCATTGCGGCGCTCGCTGTGTTCGTTATTGCTGCGACCGTGATTGGTCGCGAAGCACATCGCCTTGACGCTCTTGCTCCACGTGCCATTTACGACATAGATGAAGCAACATCATTTGTTGCCGACAGATTGCCAAGCGATTCTCAGGCGCGTTTAACCTACGCAGAGCTGCGCAAAATGTTGGCTATGCACATGGCTTGGCTTGAGTCCAAAGGATTGCAGCCGCAAGATGTGACCGATCGCCGCCAAGACATTACCGAATCGGTGGTATTTGGCGAAGAAACTTTGACTGCATATTTACTGGGAGAAGCAGCGGGCGCTCGAATTGAAGTGCTCGATGATGTGGACGTGGTGCATGTGGTGCGTGCACACCTGGATTATTTTGAAGCAATAGGTGCAGTTGGTCCAAGCGCATCAAGCACAGATCTCTGACCCATCACGTTCTCTTTCCAAATAGCGATGTAGCGCTCGAGATGCGGATTGAAATACGGGTCATCTTCTAATTTGTCGCGCCAACGGGCACCGATGGTGGCGACTTCAAATGGTTGCAATTTAGGCGTGCGAGTCTTTGATTCGAAGTGATAAAACTGGGCGTGTGGCGTCCACACGACTCGATGTCCGGCTTCTTGGATCTTGAGACCAAAGTCAACGTCGTTGTAATTAAATGGAAAAAGTGTGCAGAGCCCACCAACTTCATCAAAAACGCTCCGTCGAACAAGTACGCAGGCTGCGATAAGGCCAGATGCTTCGCGCTGAACTCGCAACAAGAGTTGTGCGCCTGTGCACGACAGATCTCGCTCGCGGTACAAATCCAATGGCACGGGGTTGAGAATGTGTCCGGCTGATTGAATCGTCATGTCTTCGTAGAGCAACATTGGCCCAGCCATGCCGACTGTTTGATCTTCAAGAATTCCAACAAGAGTCTCGAGTGCATCTGCGGTAATGATCTCTGTGTCGTCATTAAGTAACAAGAAAAGTTCCGCATCGCTACAGACTGCACCAAGATTGATTTTTTCGGCGAAATTGAATGGACGGTCATAGTCAACAATCTTTAGGCGATCACCACCTGCGTTGATTATTACCTGGCGTCCTTCGCTCGGGGTGTCACTGTCAAGCACAGCAATGACATCAAAATTTTGGTACGTACTCTTGTCGATCAATGTTTTAATCGCATTAGCAGCCAGCACAACTTGGTTGCCCTTGAGGTCTTCTGTCGTACCTCGGGTGGGCATGATTACGCTGATTTTTGGTTGTGAGCGTAAGCGTCGTTTCACGCGCACGGTTTGTATCGAATCGTCAATGGTGCAGATTGCATTAATGTTGGTTCTCGCACAATGTTGTTGCACGGCATCAAGTGATGCGGTTGGCACCATTCGCTCATGGCTGGAGTGGTACAGCACCTGGGCAATCCGGTGTGGAGATTGGCATGCGTCAAAGAGCCGAAGCGATCGATCGTGTTCATGCAGCTTGGCAAGCGTTGAGATTCCACCTGCTGCAGCAACTACAGATTGCGTAGCAGCCAATAAGTCGCCAACGTAGTTGTGTGAGCGCAGTCGTTCAGGAGACCATTGTGGTCGCCGTGCTTTGGATGGTTCTTCAAATCTTTTTGCGCGACCGTGTGCCGAGTCGCCATACATAAGGTCGTGCTTATCGGAATGTTGGGCGATGAGAGAAAGTGCATCTGGGGCAAGGGAGTCTCCAGCGCGAAGAAACACAACTGTCGAGTGATCGGGATCGGGCAATTTGTCGGTGATGATGATGTTTGACTTTCGCAGCGTGCGATGGTTTTGAATCTTCAAAAGTTGCATTGACGTGCCACTTATAAACCAATGGGTTGGGCGAATTGAATTGGTCAATAACGACTTGCCGGTATTGAGTAAGTCGCGAAATGAGCAATCTCTTGCATCACTGACAATGACGAAATTGCTCATGCAAAAAGTTTCTTGATCGCAAACCGGATTGGTTTAGGAATGAATTTGTAAAAAAATCGGATTGGTCGTAACCAATTTTGGTGGACCCAATCAACACGGCGGCTGACTTGGTCATGTTTTGCAAATGAATCGCTGAAGTCATAAGTGCCAATTGAACTTGTGGCGGAAGGGCCATAGATATCGGCAACTCTTAACTTTGCACGTTCTCCTATTTCGCTGTCTCGCGCAATGAGCAGATCGAGCTGGTGCTGCCTACGGGCAAGCTCAGCGGCATCAGCATTCATGTTTTCAAGCCTAATGAATAGGTCTGAGAGGTATTGACTGTCACACCCATGCGACTAGATTTGTGCCATGTCTTCAAACCGTCCAACCAAATTTGAACACTTCCGTTTTATGGGAGACAAGCGAACACAACTTGTCTATGACCTCGATAGCTGGAGTGACTCTGCTGTCACAACCGAAATCGCTGATCTTGGTGTCGGTCTTAGTTTTGGCCCAGACACACTTGCCGAAGCACGAAACCGTGGTTACACATTGGCAACCCCCGGCGCAACTCGTCGTATGCGTAAGCCGCGCGCCTGACGACTCCACATAGTTCATCGAGCGAGTCGACAAAGATGAACGGATCGTTTCTCTCTGGCGGACTTAATCTTGCGCGATTTTTGGTGCAACCAGGTGGGAAGAGTGGCGCGTTGCCAGCGATGGTGTTGTGTCACGGGTTTCCAAGTGGCGGCATCGATTCACGACAATCTGGTGGCACGTTTCCAGAATTAGCCGAGCAAGTCGCAAACGAAATCGGTTGGAATGCGATGACGTTTACTTTTCGTGGCTGTGGCACGAGCGAGGGGGACTTCTCGATGCAAGGTTGGGTTGACGACCTACGTGCTGCAATCAGTCATGTGGTTGCCGAAACTTCTCCAAGTGGTATCTGGCTCGTTGGTAATAACACGGGAGGCGCACTTGCGCTGTGCGTTGCCGCTGACGACCCACGAGTAAATGGTTGTGCGTTACTTGGCGCTAGAGCCGACTTTGATGATTGGGCAGAACAACCTCGTCGATTTCTTGAACATGCTCGCGAAATCGGCACAATCAGACATCCTGGATTTCCGTCTTCGACAGAAGAGTGGGGACGAGAGTTACGCAGGTTTAGGCCCGCGGATGCTGCCAGAAGATTTGCACCGAGGCCACTCTTTTTGATGCATGGGTCTGATGATGAAATAGTTCCGACAGCAGACTCGCGCGTATTAGCCGAAGCCCACGGAAGCGCCGAGCTGCAAATTATCAGTGGCGCTGGTCATCGATTGCGACATGATCCCCGTGCGATGGCGATCTTGATTGGGTGGCTAGATAGGCAGCGCACACTCGCTGCGATGTAAATAGATTTATTTGGCCGACGAACTGTGCCATTTCCACGCGCTACTAATGATGTCGCGCAAATCGTGAGTTGCTTTCCAGCCAAGTAGTGCACGCACCAATGTGGGGTCTGCAAACACAGAAACTGGGTCGCCTGCGCGTCGGCTCGAAATAATGTGCGGTACTTTTTGTCCGCTTACTTGTTCGGCGATGCCGATTACTTCGAGCACTGAAGTGGCAATGCCAGTGCCAACATTGCATGCCAGACTTTTGCCGCCACCGTTGAGATAGTCAAGGGCTTTGATATGCGCGGCCGCTAAATCCTCTACGTGGATGTAGTCGCGTGTGCAGGTGCCGTCGGGGGTTGGGTAGTCGTTGCCAAACACATTGAGTGGTCCGCTATACCCGAGCAACGCCTTCATCACGAGAGGTACGAGGTTTTGCGACATCGACCAGTCTTCGCCGATGGTTGCATCGGAGCTCGCACCAGCCGCGTTGAAATAGCGCAGACACACAGAACGTAAGCCAATTGATTCACACGATGCCAAAAACCTTTCAACGATTGCCTTTGTCTCGGCGTACACACTCTCCGGTCGCAATGGCGCATCTTCGGTGACTGGCACATGATCGGGGTTGCCGTAAACCGCGGCTGATGATGAGAAGACAATCTTTTCAACACCATTGGCCATCAGCGCACGAACAAGAGCGATCGTGCCAGCCACGTTGTTGTTGTAATAACGCAAAGGCTGTTCCATCGACTCACCGACTGCCTTGTAAGCGGCAAAGTGAATTACTTCGGATACATCAAACTTGCGACAAACCTTGTCGATGATCTTTGAATCGTTGATGTTTCCCTCGACAAATGGAACATTGCCTATCCGACTTTTGTGACCAAGCTCAAGCGAGTCGAGAACAACAACGTCGCGACCTTGGGCAACGAGCGCTCGTACGGTGTGGGAACCGATGTAGCCAGCACCACCGGTGACAAGAACAGTCATGCAATAACCCTAACGACGGGGGCGATCTTGTTTGTCAACATCTTGTGCACGTTGCATTTGCTTGAAGCCACGCACTTTGAGCAGAGAAGCCTGTGAGTAAATGTCGGCAACTGATCGTGGTTTGGCATCACTAAACACGCCAGCGGCTTTCTTCCAGCCGGTCGGGCGAACTCCAAATGTTTTACCAAGCAAGGCAATAAATATTTCGGTTTTTTCTTCTCCGTAGCCAGGCAGTTTTCGCAGTCGTTTGCGCAGTTCTTCGGCGTCTTCAATCTTTTTCCAGATGTTTGAACCTTTGCCTTTGTATTCGGCGTCAAGGATCACGCACATCTGGTGAATTCGTTTTGCCATAGATGCAGGAAACCGATGAATCGCAGGTTTCTCACAGCAGATTGAAACGAACTTGTCTTCTTTCATTGCTGCAATCTTTGACGCATCGCAATGGCCGAGTCTTTGTTTGATTGTGTAAGGACCTGTGAATGCCCACTCCATGGGCACCTGCTGATCGAGCAGCATCCCAATGAGCAGTGCCGTGCCGTTGCTGTTGAGCAATGCGTCGGCTTTCGGAATGCCCGTGATGTACAGGACTCGGTTCGGGGTAGAAGAAGTTGTTGCAGCCATAGCTACAAGTATCGCTTATGAATAGAGCGGGCTGATGCTTTCGGGGTTGATTCCGTAAGCGGCGATCGCTGCCTGAACAACTTCAGACTTGATGGTGCCGGCCAAAGCAAGCTGGTGCAAGACCGTCACGACTACATGAGGCATATTCACTTCGAAGTGCTCACGCAATGCTTCTCGAGTATCGCTGCGACCCATGCCATCGGTGCCAAGTGGCGTAAACGATCGACCAGGGATAAACCTCGCAACTTGCTCTGGCACTGCGCGCATAAAGTCAGTGACCGCAACAATTGGACTAAATGGGTTTGGTGTATCGCTCAGTAAGCGAGTCACGAGTGGTTGGCGTGGTGCGTCTGTTGGATGGAGCTTGTTCCAACGTTCAACTCCCAATGCTTCTTCTCGCAATGTTTTGTACGAAGTAGCAGACCACAGGTCGATTCCGACGTCATATTTCTCGAGGAGTTCTACCGCCGCTGCACGAGCTGCGCCTTGTGCAGCACCTGAGAACAAAATTGTTGCGCGATGCTTACCGCCTGCGGCTTCTTGCCACTTGTAGAGACCCTGCACGATGTCGGCTTCAATTGCGGGCGACGTAGGACGTTCCGGCATTTGATAGTTCTCGTTGTAGAGCGTGATGTAATAAAAAATGTCTTCGGGTGCATCGCCATACATACGATTCAGTCCATTTTTGACGATGGCTGCAACTTCGTATGCAAACGCTGGGTCATATGCCTGACAGAAAGGAACAGTGCTTGCGAGCAACAGGCTGTGTCCGTCTTGGTGCTGCAAACCTTCGCCCATCAAAGTGGTTCGACCGGCAGTTGCACCAAGTAAGAATCCGCGTGTCCGTGCATCGGCCGCTTGCCAAATGAGGTCGCCCACGCGTTGAAATCCAAACATGGAATAGAACGTGTAGAAGGGCACCATTGGCACACCGCGTGTTGCGTAACTTGTGCCAGCTGCAATGAAACTGGCCATGCTGCCAGCCTCGGTAATGCCTTCTTCGAGAATTTGGCCCGATGTTGACTCGGCATAGCTCAACAAAAGTGCATGGTCAACCGGCTCATACTTTTGTCCCTGCGATGCATAGATCTTGAGCTCACGGAACATTGAATCCATTCCGAATGTGCGAGCTTCATCGGGAATGATTGGCACTACTCGTTGGCCGAAATCTTTATCGCGAGCCATATTGCGTAATAGACGAGTAAAGACCATGGTCGTGCTCACCGCTTGTTCGCCGCTGCCCGAATCAAACTCGCTGAATGCTTCTGGGCTTGGAAGGATGAGTGGCTTGCGTGCAGTGGTAGTGCGTTTTGGCACCGAGCCACCAAGTGCGCGTCGGCGTTCCATCATGTATTGGTATTCGACACTGTCTTGCGCTGGTCGGAAATAAGGAGGATCATCGCCGCTCAGAGCGCTATCGGGAATTTCATCGTTGAGATGCAGGGTGTCGCGCAACGTACGCAACTGTTCGTCCGTCATCTTTTTGATTTGGTGTGTTGCGTTACGGCCTTCAATCTCGTGACCGAGAGTCCAGCCCTTCACTGTCTTGCACAAAATTGCGGTAGGTCTGCCCGAACCGATGTTTTCACTTGCTGCTTTGAACGCGGCATATAACTTGCGGTAGTCGTGTCCACCACGGGGAAGCGTCTCTAGTTCTTCATCGCTCAAGTGCGAAACCATCTCGCGCAATCTTGGGTCTGGACCAAAAAAGTTTTCACGAATGTAGTTTCCGTTTTCAATGATGTAACGCTGAAATTCACCGTCGACAGTTTTGTTCATCTTGTTCAGCAGCACACCGGTTGTATCGCGAGCTAGTAGTTCATCCCACTTAGAACCCCAAATAACTTTGATGACGTTCCAGCCTGCGCCACGAAACACGGCCTCGAGTTCTTGAATGATTTTTCCGTTGCCACGCACTGGACCATCGAGGCGCTGCAAATTGCAGTTGACAACAAATGTGAGATTGTCGAGTTGCTCGCGCGCTGCAAGTGAGATTGATCCGAGCGTTTCTGGCTCATCGCATTCTCCGTCGCCAAGAAAAGCCCACACACGACTTGCAGATGTGTCGTCGAGTTGACGGTTTTGCAAATAGCGATTAAATCTTGCGTGATACAAAGCGGTCAGCGGACCAAGACCCATTGACACAGTTGGAAACTCCCAAAACTCTGGCATGAGTCGTGGGTGCGGATAACTAGAAAGTCCTTGACCTTCACGACCGATCTCGCGCCTGAAGTGATCGAGATCGTTTTCGTCTAGACGACGCTCGAGAAATGCTCTGGCGTAAACGCCAGGTGCTGCGTGACCTTGGAAGTAAATGTGATCACCGGGAGTGCCACTGTCTTTGCCGCGAAAGAAGTGATTGAAACCAACCTCGTACAAACTTGCTGAAGACGCGAAGGTGGAGAGGTGACCACCGATTCCTTCGGCGTTGGTGTTGGCGCGCACAACCATTACTGCAGCATTCCAACGGATGTATGCCCGTATACGACGCTCTATGTGCTCGTCACCTGGAAACCAAGGTTCTTGTTCGCGCGTAATGCTGTTTACATATGGTGTTGAAACCGTTGCAGGAAAACTCACTTGTGATTCATGCGCACGTTCGAGCAGTCGTGACAACAAATATCTTGCACGTGACTTTCCTTGCACATCAACAATTGCGTCAAGAGAGTCGAGCCACTCGGCGGTCTCGCCCGGGTCGGTATCGGGTAATTGGTGAATTGAGCCGTCAAATATCATGCGTTCAGTATCGCAGACCTACCCATGGGTACCTGCCGGAAGGCCCCCGATCAGCAAGGATCTAGGGCGTGATAGTGATTTATACCGACGGAGCGTGCTCGGGAAACCCAGGCCCTGGTGGCTGGGCATGGGCGACGTCGCCAACTGGCGAGCCATCGGCCACGGGTGGCGCATCTCACACCACTAATCAGCGCATGGAATTAATGGCCGCTCTGGAAGCACTGCGTGCTCACGCGGATCATGCCGGACCAATCGAAATTCGTTCTGACAGCACATATGTAGTGCATTGCTTTCGGGACTCGTGGTGGGTCGGTTGGCAAAAGCGCGGATGGAAAAACTCGCAGCGTCAACCAGTTGCTAATCGCGATATTTGGGAACCACTCATAGACGCAGTGAATAAACGCGGCGATGTGACTTTTACGTGGGTCAAAGCTCACAACGGCGAGCCGATGAACGAACACGTTGATGCACTTGCTGTTGCGGCTTCGCTCGGCTTTGCTTAACGCCTATTCATTTGCGTAGTCTTGCTCCTCATGGAACTCAACGGAGCAAGCGCAATAGTCACAGGTGGAGCATCAGGAATTGGTGAGGCATGCGTTCGCTTGCTTGCCAAGCGTGGTGCAAAAGTAGTCATTGCCGACATTCAAGAAGAGAAGGGTCAGGCACTCGCGAAAGAAGTTGGTGGAGCGTATTGCAAAGTTGACGTGACAAACACGCAAGACATCATCAATGCCGCCGAGATGGCTAAGTCGATGGGACCAATTCGTGCGCTCGTCAACTCGGCTGGTATCGGTTGGGCACAACGCACAGTTGGCAAAGATGGCTCGTACGAGTCGGCCGCCAACTTGGATGCATTCAAAAAAGTTGTGGCAATTAACTTGGTCGGCACTTTCGATTGCATTCGTATTATTGGTACCGCGATGAGCACAAATGAGCCACTCGAGAATGGCGAGCGCGGTTCAATCTGCAACATGGCGTCGGTCGCCGCATTCGATGGACAAATTGGTCAGGCTTCATACTCGGCATCGAAGGGCGGTGTGGTCGGTATGACATTGCCAATTGCTCGTGACCTTTCAGCAATCGGTATTCGCGTTAACACGGTTGCACCTGGTCTGATCGACACACCGATTTATGGTCAAGGCGAAAACAGCGAACTCTTCAAGCAGAATTTGCAAAAGGGCGTGCTCTTCCCGCAGCGACTTGGTTACCCAGAAGAACTTGCAAGCATGGTGGTCGAGTGCATCACCAATAGCTACATGAATGCCGAAACGATTCGCGTCGACGGTGGCATTCGTATGACGCCTAAGTGATCTAATGCTCGGCACGCAACAATGAGCGTGCGATCATGACTCACGTACTGCATCAACATCCGTTTACGCCGTACGACCAGTTGCCGGTGGTGGATTTTTCGTCGTTCGGTGCATTTCCAATACCGGATTCGATACTTCCAGTAGAGATGACCAATGAGTTTCGTCATCGTGTGGGAACTCGACCGCTCGATGCTACGCAGTGGCTACCAAGTGATGCCGAGACCGAACCGACAATCGCTATGAAGCGTGAGTTGTTGAAGGCTCGAAGAGATGAAGTTGTTGGGCTGCTTGAGGGCGGTGAAGATGCTGCTTACGAAGCTGCGCAACTCGTGGCTGACTTTGCTGGCAAGAAATTACAGTCGACGGGTATCGATGCGCTCGTTGAAGCTGCACTCATGGTCGCCGATGATCTGGTGGTGATGAAAACAGTTGTTGTTGCTGGAGTGGTGTGCTCGCCAAGTCGCTGGAGATTAAGCACCAAGTTGGGGCAAGACATGTTGGCCGTGCATCGACCTGTTGCAAAATATGCGGATCATGTGGGTGGAGCAGTAGATACAACAATGGAACGGCTAAAGATAGACCAACCCATGGTTCGATCTAATTGGACGATTGAAGATCATTGCGCATTGTTTCAGCCTGTTGGCCCCACTGAGCCCTTGTTAAGTGACCCATCACAACTGTGGGTCCGCATGGAAAGACAGACGCTTCGTGCTCTGCCACATTGTGGTGGCTCGATGTTTACCATTCGCACCTATCAGCAACCGATCACGGAATATGTAGCGAGAGGTGCTGACAAGGCACGCACCCTACATTCGTTGATTAAGCGGCTGCCGGATGACGTGGCAAAATACAAATCACTGCTGCATTACCGCGAATCGCTGTTGGTTTGGCTTGAGGGCTACTGCTAACTCACTGATCTGAATTTAGGTGGTGTAATCGGCGTTGATGCGCACATAGCCATCGGTGAGATCGCATCCCCACACAGTTGCATCGCTTGTACCGGTGGCGAGGCTCACATGTATGCGCACATCGGTGCCACGCATGTAGTTGCTCAAGTTGGCAAGACCTTCGGCGTCGACTTGAGTGGGGTACACCTCTTGTGACCCAAACCGAATCACCACATTGTCTTGATTGATATCTAGATACTGACTGCATTTGCCAACCGCCATTGCAACTCGACCCCAGTTTGGATCTGCACCGTGCACCGCAGTTTTTACAAGAGGCGAGTTGACGATTGCCTTAGCAACAGTTTTGGCTTGGTCGCGATCTTTTGCGCCATCAACGTGAACTTCAATGAGCTTTTCGGCACCTTCTCCGTCGCGTGCAACTTGCTTGGTGAGCGAAAGTGCAACTTCGAACAACGCTTGCTCGAATGCGAGAAGGTCAACGACGCCAGCGGCACCGCTCGCCATCACAATTGCAGTATCGCTCGTAGAGGTGTCGGTATCCACCGATACGCAATTGAACGTGTGATCGATCACCTTGCGAAATACGCGGTCGAGGTCATTGGGTGCGATGAGTGCGTCAGTGAAGATCATGGTGATCAGGGTCGCCATGTTTGGTTCGATCATGCCAACACCCTTTGCGACGCCTACAACGCGGGCGCGCGAGCCACTGATTGTGGCTTCGGCAACTTTGTGCACGGTATCCGTGGTCATGATTCCGTTCGCCACTGCTTCAGCGGAAGTAGCAGTCAATTGTTTTGGAATTGATTTCAGTCCGCTTCGGACTTGAGCCATTGGGTATTGACGACCAATAACACCCGTAGAAGCAATGAGCACATCGGTTGGATCACATGAAAGCGCGGTTGCGACACCGGCAACAACTTCACGTGCATTGTTCATTCCCTCAGCGCCAGTTGCAACATTGGAATTTTTGGAAATCACGACCACGGCGCGAGCCGAAAGGCTGGCAATGTGCTCGCGACTTACGAGCACGCTTGGACCTGCAAATCGACTTTGCGTAAAGACACCTGCAGCAGCGCATGTGGCATCGGCTACGACAAGTGTGAAGTCATCCGACGAATCTTTGATACCGATATTGGCAACATACGAATGAAAACCAAGTGGGAGATGGACTGTCATGACAGTAATGCTTTCTCTCTTACCCAACTACTTGCTTGCAAAATACTTTTCAAGATTTTCGAGAGTTTTGATGATTGATTTTTCGTTTTTAGGAATTGATTGAAGAACATATAAAACTATTTTCGCACGCATCTTCGCGTAGTCGAATTGCTCGGTCACTTTTGTACCTCCTGCAACCGGCTCAAGTATGTAGCGCCATACGTGGTGACCTTGGTGTCGCCATGCAATCTGTTTACCTTCAACAAACTCGACAACTTCATTTTCAATTTTGTAGGACGGACCCATTTTCATGCTCATCCCAAACTTTGCGCCGAGAGACAATCGGGTTGGTGCTGAGATATTTGCGGCCTTGACGGTTCCCGATCCATCGAATGCACTGTGGTTGCGAGGATCTGCAAGTAGTTCAAATATTTGCTCGGGTGTCGCTGGAATTACTCGGTCAACGCTGACGATCTGATTTTTTCTGTCAATAGCCATGAGATCAATCTAGGCGAGCGAACGGACTACAGCCTCGCCACATCGTCGACCCGAATACAAAGCACCTTGTATTGAGCCAGTATCACGGTGGTCACCGCACACGAATCGGCCGTCGCCAAGAGATACACGCTGCTTTGGGGAAAATGGAGCCGATTGCACTGGGCCGCCGTGAGTGATCGCATAAGTGCGCAAATGTTTCCAAGAATCGACTTGTGGTCCCCACCATTCGCGTAATTGTTTTCGGGCAAGTTGCTCGAGATCGCCGGAAATTACGCCTGGTAGCGCTGCGGCGATGAGGTGCTTGCCCGGCGGTGCGTACGAAGGAGCAACGTTGCTAATGAGTGCGACATTGAGCACGGGGCCTTTTCCGGAGCCATCGAGAATGACATACTTTTTGTCGTTCGGCGGTGTGTCGGCAGAAAAGTAGACGCAACCTGCTGTGCGTGAATGCACGGCTGGTAAACCCAGCAGGGTCGAAGCTGTCGGTCCATCGGTAGCAACCACAATTGCTCGTGCGGTAATGCGGTCGCCAGTTCGCAATATCACCGTACTTCCGTCGAGTGACTCAACAGGTGTATTGAGATGCACGGTGTTTTGTGTAAGTCGCGAAGCAAGTTGCTCGGGGAGTGCTTGCATGCCACGAGAGGGCAACACACTTTTACCTTCGCTTAAGGAACGAAAAATAATGTCGAACATGCGTCGTGATGTGGCCAATTGCGGATCGAGTTGGACACCGCCAAATAGCGGCTTAAAAAATGTCTCGATCATGCGGTGCGAAAAACCTGCGCTACGAAGTGCGTCAAGAGTCGACATGTCGTTGTTTCGCAGCAAATTTGGGGCAGCACCACGAAGCACGCGTAGTCGCAAAAAAACTATGCGCACCTTGTCAATCAGAGAACCAATTGGTGCGAAAGTCGTAGCAAATAGTGTCGAAGGCTTGCGAAACGGATCTGAGACCACGTGACCTTTTCCGGGACCACCATTTTTTGACTGCATCCAAACAAGTGCACCAGGGTCGAAAGCTTGCAAGTCGAGCGCATTCATGTCGACTTGTGTAGCCAGCTCTGGATACGCAGTGAGCAATACCTGAAAACCTCGGTCGAGTAAAAATCCATCTACGTTGTCTGTGCGTACGCGCCCGCCAACGGCATCAGATGACTCCAAGACCACAACGCTGAGTCCACTTTGTTGAATCTGACGTGCAGCCGCAAGCCCTGATAGACCAGCACCGATCACGACCACATCAACTTGTGTGGGGAGCGTCATAATATTTTTGACTATTTTGACTTTAAATTATTTTTTGAGCAATGCGCGCAGCGCTACTTCAAGCGTTGGATGCACGAATTGGTATCCGCTGGCGTTGAGTGCTGCAGGGAGAACTCGTTGTCCTGTAAATAGCAATGCGTCAGCAAGCTCTCCGCCAAGTATTGCTTTTGGTGCAAATGGTGGAATCGGAAGAAAGGCTGGGCGCTTCACTACTCGTGCGAGCGTGCTGGTGAACTCTGCATTAGTAACAGGGTTTGGTGCTGTCAGGTTGACTGCGCCACTCACGTTGGCGGTCAACAGATGTTCAATCGCACCAACCTCGTCATCAATCGAGATCCAACTTTGCCACTGCTTGCCGTTGCCAAACTTGCCACCGAGTCCGAGTTGGAAGAGTGGCAATTGCTTTTTGAGTGCACCACCTTTGGTCGTGAGCACAATGCCCGTGCGCAGCAACACTGTGCGAATACCGGCATCGGAGGCCGGTTTGGCTGCGTGTTCCCATTGTTTGCATACATCGGCAAGAAAACTTGTGCCGTCTGTGCTGACTTCGTTCAATTGTTCGTCGCCGCGAGGCCCGTAGATGCCAATTGCCGAACCAGACAAGAACACCGACGGCTTGCGATTCATATTGGCAATGGTGGTTGCAACCAAATTTGTAGTGATCGTGCGACTTTCCAAAATCTCACGTTTGTATGACGTTGTCCATCGCTTGTCACCGATGCCAGCACCCGAAAGATGAATAACAGCGTCAGCACCTTCGAGGGCTGATGCGCTCAGTACACCAGCTTTTGGATCCCACATGATTTCACCTGTGCCGGCTGCCCGACGAACAAGGCGCACAACCTCATGGCCGTGCTGTTGTAGTTGCTCAACGAGTCTTTTGCCGATGAGCCCACTGGCTCCAGAGATAACAATTTTCATGTAGTCAGACTACGCAAAAAATTAAGGAATAACGATAGGCACCGATGTGACAACTGTATTTGGCCTAAACAACAAACGGGCCTTGATGGCAAGTGCCGACTGGTTGTGGAGCCACTGTGAACGCACACTGGTGACGAACTCGGGGATGATGACCGTTATGAGGTCGTCGTCGTATTCGGAATCAAGTTCGTTAATGCGGTTGAGGATTGGCTCAGTGAGGTCACGATATTCAGAAGTGATTGTCTGAAGTTCGACGTCTGACAGATTGAATTTCACCCACGCTTCGTCAATCTTTTGTCGGTCTTCCGCAGTCTCTACAACCGAGATCGCAATCAATCTGTCTGGGCGCAAACTTTGTGCATAACGAATTGCCTGAATAGTTCCTTGATTGACTGAACCTACGAGCACGATGACAAAGTGCGTGTGGAATGGGGCCGTGTATCCGTCTTGCGCGGTGAGGTAACTACGAACACGTGTGTAGTGCCGATTAATAGCCACAAAGCAAAAGACGAGAGTTGGGATTACTACTGCAGGAATCCATGCTCCGTCGGCAAACTTAACAACAACAACAACGCCTGCAACAAGCGCGGTTGTCGATGCACCAAATGCGGACATCACGGCACGAGGCACCCAGCCGGGTTCCTTGAGTTTGCGGTGACGGACAAACATTCCACCTTGGCTCAATGTGAAACCGGTAAATACTCCAACGGCATAGAGCGGAATGAGTGCGTTGACGAGTCCACCGAAAATGACGACGAGTGCGCCAGATGAGACTCCAAGAAAAATCACACCGTTAGAAAAGACGAGTCGGTCGCCACGATTCATGAACTGCCTAGGCATGTAGTTGTCTTTAGCAATGATTGACGACAACCGTGGGAAGTCTGCATATCCCGTGTTGGCCGCAAGAATCAAGATTCCAAACGTGGCAAATTGGGTGACGAAGAAAAAGATGTTGCGACCGCCATAGACCTGCTCTGCTAGCTGGGCGAGCACAGTGTCTCTGATGAGACCTTCATGGTCTTTGAGTGGCTGAAGATGCTGTGCGAGAACACTGAGTCCAAAAAAACTTGTACCAAGAATGAAAGCCATGATTATGAGAGTGATGGAAGCATTTTTGGGTTCTGGTTTTTTGAAAGCGGGAACACCATCAGCAACTGCTTCAATGCCAGTGAGTGCTACTGCACCTGAAGAAAATGCTTTGAGAAAGAAAAATAGTGTCACGCTATTTGTTTGAGAGAGGAGTTCTTTAGCAACTTCTGTGTCATGACTGATCGCCGGTAGATCCATAAAGAAAACCTTGAAGAGGCCAACTCCGATGAGTGAAAAGAGACAGATGATGTACAGGTACGTTGGCGGTGCGAAGAGTGATCCAGACTCTTTAAGGCCGCGAAGGTTGGCAACCGTGAGCAGCGCAATAAAACCCACGCACAACTCAACTCGGTACGGTGCCAATCCGTTGAAAGCCGAGATAATTGCGGCGGTTCCACCAGCAACAGAGACCGCAACGGTAAGGATGTAATCGACGAGCATTGACCCACCCGCGACCAATGAAGGGTATTTGCCTAAATTTTCGCGGGAAACCACGTATGAGCCACCACCATTTGGGTAGGCAAAGATTGTTTGGCGATAACTACTCACAACGATGGCAAGCAAGACGACGACCATGATGGACAATGGGACGAGATTGTTATACGCGGCGACACCTGCTCCCGCAAGTGACAAAAAGACGATCAGGATTTCTTCAGTTGCATATGCGGTCGATGAGATGGCATCGCTCGCGAAAACGGGAAGCGCGATTTTCTTCGGAAGCCGATGGTGAGCATCATCGGCAGATGAGATCGGCTTGCCGATAATGAACCGTTTGAAGGCGCTGGATTTCGTTGATGTAGTCATAAGCGTTATGTAGCCTGCCACATAGGAGACCCTTTTAGCGAGCAAATCCTCTACGCTGTTTGTCTGTCAAGGGAACTAGGAGACTGAAGTGCATGTAGTCATAGTTGGATGTGGGCGAGTGGGTTCGACTTTGGGTCGAGAGCTCACCGCTGCTGGCCACACCGTGGCTGTTATAGATCGTAAGCCAGAAGCATTTTCGAGACTTGGTGAATCGTTTACTGGACAGAAAATTACTGGAATTGGTTTTGATCGCGAAGTGCTCATTGAAGCCGGAATAGAAAAAGCTGGCGCGCTTGCATCAGTGACAAACGGTGACAACTCCAACATCTTGATTGCTCGTGTTGCGCGAGAAGAATTTGGGATTGAACGAGTCGTTGCGCGAATTTATGATCCGAAGCGTGCAGAAATTTATGAACGACTTGGTATTGCAACCGTTGCAACTGTTAAGTGGACATCGGAGCGCATCTTGCGCCGAATCTTGCCGGAACTACCAGCCGTTGAGTGGACAGACCCAAGCGCCTCGGTCGTGCTCGTGGAACGTGAGATGCCGAAACATTTGATTGGGCAGCGCGTTATGACAATTGAAACCGCATCAGCCCGTGTCGTATCTGTGCGCAGGCTCGGTTCGGCAATGATTCCAAACGCTGACACGATCATTCAAGAGGGCGATGTTGTCTATGTTGCGGCAGAGATCGCTGCCCTAAGCCAATTTGATGCAGGACTTGCATCGACCCAAAACGGAAAGGGTCACTAATCATGAAAGTAGTCATTGCTGGTGGTGGAAGTGTTGGCAGATTTACTGCACAACAACTTGTCGAATCTGGTCACGAAGTGACAATTATTGAAAGCGATCGATCAGTCGTTCGTGAGTACGGGCAGTCAAGCTCTACAACTGGGGTCAAGTGGCATCAGGGCGATGCATGTGACGTAACCGTGCTTGCAGCTGCGGGTGTAACTCTTGCAGATGTAGTTGCCTCGGTAACTGGAGATGACGAAGACAACCTTGTTGTATCGCTTTTGGCAAAGCAAGAATTTGGTGTGCCACGAGTGGTTGCTCGCGTGAATAACCCGAACAACTATTGGATGTTCAACGACATGTGGGGTGTAGACGTTTCGGTGTCAACGCCACATCTCATCACGAGTCTTGTACAGGAAGCAGTAACTGTTGGAGCGTTCGTGCGCTTGATGCAACTCAAGGGCGGCAAAGCCGAACTCGTAGAGGTAACACTGGCGGAAACTTCGCCGGCCAAAGACAAAGCGCTGTCAGATCTTCAGTTTCCGAGAAGTGCAACTGTTGTTGCCATTGTGCGTGACGAGCGAGTAATGGTGCCAGACAAAGCAACCGTATTGCGCGTGGGTGATGAAGTGATGGCACTGATTTCCGAAGACGCGGAAGCTGCAGTGCAAAAAATATTAGTTGGCTAATCAGCCAACAGAACTGCCGTGCTCATTCTGCTCAGTGAGGTAGCAGTGTGTAGGCAGGGTTTAAAAATACCGTGCTGTTGCGTTCGCGATACGCGACACCTTCAACCGCAAGGCATCCGCCATGTTCGATCCCAGCGATATGTCGACGGCCACTGAATATGACAGTTACCTGACCAGTTCCATCGTTGATCACAATTTCCATGGACGGGATTCCAGATCTTGGTTTCATGGTCATGCGTTTTACTTCGCCGCACACTTTCACTTTCGTGCGAACAGATACTTCGCCGAGGGGAGTCAAATTGAGTTCGGCAAATTTGTCAACCAAACGCTCAGCATCCAATTCACGGATTCCTTTGTTGGCAGACTTCACGATGTTTTTAAGACCCATCAGGATCCCCCTAACTTATTGAGCATCTTTGACAACGTTACTTCGTCCATTGCGCCCAAATTTGTTTCGGATGTTCCATCCTGTTGAATAAACACCCAAGCAGGTTGATAGGCAACATCAAACTGAGCAAAAACTAAACCGTCGTTGTCTTTGATGTTTCCAAATGTGAGTTGATGCTTGGCAACGAACTCCTGCATCGATTGTTCTGATCCATTCCATGCCACACCAAAAATGCGAACTTTTCCTGCGAGTTGTTTGTTTGCCACCTCGACCGAGGGTGCTTCATAGTTGCACGTAGTTCAACCTGGTGCCCAAAACCACAGTGCAACAGGAGACTTCTGCAATTCGGATTGCAAATTGATTTCACCACCGCCAACGAGGGTCGCATTGAAATCAGTAGTCGCTGCTGACTGCGTTTGATTGACCGCTTCAGTTGTCTGAGTAGTCGCATCTGTTCCGCATGAAACAGTCGTAAAGGTAAGGATGGCTATGAATAGCGCTTTGCTCGTTGCTCGCATGTGACTGATAGTACTCAAATAGATAAAGGAGTATTGATCTAGGCTTGCTGGCATATGAGTACTCGAAAATTAATTATGTGGGCATTGATTTGCGGCGTATTGATTCTGGTTGCTGGAAGTGCCAAGTTGTTTCAAACATCACAAAAACCAGTTGAAGTGCAACTGCTTGCGTTGGGCGAGTCGGTAACTCTTGGCGACATGACGGTGAGCGTCACTGCACTCCGCGACATCGATGATCGCACATTGGTAGACGTGACGATGGTTGGTGTTGCAGAGGCTCAAGCAATGGATGGTTGGAAACTTTTGGCCTCTGGAAAAGTATCTGACCCTGTACTTTTGCCAGTTGGTGAGGGCAACGAGTGCACACTGACACAGCTTGAAAAAACTCTTGTATGTACCGTTGCATTCCCTGTGTCTGAAGGCACGCGCACCATCGCCTATGTTCGCGCAGGAGAGCAACGTCAGTGGGCGACTGCCCCTTGATACGCAAGCGTTATTATTAAGAGTGACAAATCGTTGGGGGTGATGAGTATGGCTGAGCAATTTGATCTCGTGGTTATTGGTGGTGGTCCAGGAGGCTACGCCGCTGCTTTTTATGGTGCGTCTGCAGGCCTCAACGTTGCACTCATCGAACGAGACACAATCGGCGGAACATGTTTGAACCGCGGATGTATTCCGGCCAAGGCATTTTTAGAAACAGCTGCTGTCAATAGGCACGTCTTGCACGCTGCAGACTTTGGAATTAATGCCACTGCGACTGGCGTCGACTTCGGTGTCGCACAAAATCGCAAGCAGACAATCGTGAATACTCTCGTCAAAGGACTTACTGGACTCACCAAGTCAAAGAAAGTTACTTACATTCTTGGCACAGGTTCGCTTGGCGCAAACCGCACGGTGACCGTGCAGCTCTCGGGTGGTGGCACTCAGGAACTACAGGGGCGCAATGTTGTCTTGGCGGCGGGCTCCGTGCCACGAACGATTCCGGGCTTTAGTGCTGGCGGGCCGATCATGACGTCGGACGAAGTGTTGATGCTCGACAAAATTCCTGCACGCATTGCAGTGATTGGTGGCGGTGCTATTGGCTGTGAGTTTGCCTCCACATTTGCCGACCTTGGTTCAACAGTGACAATTCTCGAGGGTCTGCCAAAGATCCTTCCTGGTCTTGACCCGGATGTTGCTGCTGTTGTTGTAAAGAGTTTCAAAAAGAAGAACATTGATATCCGCACGGGTGTCAAAGTGAACGGCCATGAGCCAACATCAAGTGGTGGAACCACGGTGTTGTTTGGTGAAGGCGAGCGCCTCGACGTAGATGCTGTGATCGTGTCAGTCGGTCGCAAGCCATTCACTGATCACCTTGGTTTGGCCGGTACTGCAGTAAAAATCACCGATCGAGGCTTTGTTGCCGTTGACGGTTTTTGTTTGACGAACGAGCCAGGTGTGTATGCAGTTGGTGACCTCATCAATACTCCGCAACTTGCGCACGTCGCGTATTCAGAAGCAATTGTCGCAATTAAGCACATGCGTGGCGAAAAGGTTTATCCACTGATGTACGACCGTGTGCCATGGGCAATTTATTGTCATCCCGAAGTTGCATGGTCAGGTCCGTCTGAAGAAGAGGCGCGCGCAAAAGGACATGATGTTGTAGTCGCCAAGCATCAGTTTCGTTCGAACAGTAGAGCAATGATTATCGGTGAAGCAGAAGGTTTGGTCAAGATCATCGCGAAGAAGAATGCTGATGGATCAGCCGGTCAAGTACTTGGCGTGCATATGGTTGGTCCTTGGGTTACCGAGCAGTTATCGGGTGGTTACTTGGCAGTCAACTGGGAAGCAACAGTTGAAGAAATATCTGAATTCATCATGCCGCACCCTTCGTTGTCTGAGTTGTTTGGTGAAACTGTGATGTCGTTGACTGGACGCAGTATCAATGCATGAAATAACTCGCATGGAGTTAACGATTTCCGTAGAATTAACTTTTAACGCACAGGAGCACCATGGCTGATATCACACTTCCGCAACTTGGAGAAACGGTCACAGAGGGCACCATCACACGTTGGTTTAAAAAAGTTGGAGACACTATTGCGGCCGATGAGCCGCTCTTTGAAGTTTCGACCGACAAGGTAGACACCGAAGTTCCATCGCCAATTGCCGGAACGCTGACAGAAATTCGAGTTGCAGAAGGTGACACCGTGCCAGTTGGAACAGTGATCGCCGTTGTTGGGGTCTCTGGTGCTGCGCCAGCACCTGCGCCTGTTGTTGCTGCGCCAGCACCTGTTGCTGCTGCGCCTGCACCCACACCTGTTGTTGCCGCGCCGGCACCAGCACCTGTTGTTGCTGCACCTGCGCCTTTTGTTGCCGCGCCGGTACCAGCACCTGTTGCTGCTGCACCAGTTGCAAACTCCAACAAATTGCTGTCGCCCGTAGTGCGCAGGTTGGTCGCCGAGCACGGTATTGACGTAGATGCATTGGTTGGCAGCGGCCCTGGAGCAAGAATCACTCGGGAAGATGTGCTCGATTACATTGACCGCAGTGGGCTGAAAGCAACACCGGCAGCTGCTGCGCCAGCGCCAGTAGCGGCGGCTCCTGCGCCAGTTGCTGCACCTGCACCTGCTGTTGCTGCGCCAGCACCGGTTGCGCGTCCTGTTGTCGTGTCGGGTGATCGTGAGCAAGTGGTCGCACTTTCGAAGATCCGCAAGCTCACTGGTTCGCACATGATCATGTCGAAGAGCACTAGCCCGCATGCATTTAGCGTCGTTGAGGTTGACTACGCAAATGTTGATCGCGCGCGCACTGCTATAAAGGAATCTTGGAAAGCAGGTGAGGGCTTCAGCCTCACGTACCTTCCATTTATTTCTCGTGCGGTTGTTGATGCGCTTCGCGAGTTTCCGCATCTCAACGCATCTATTGATGGCGACAATCTCATCGTTCATGAATATGTTGACCTTGGCATCGCAGTTGATCTTGATTACACGGGGTTGTTGGTGCCAGTGGTGCGTAATGCAGACGGAAAACGAATCAGAGCGATTGCTCGTGAAATTAACGATCTTGCATCGCGCGCACGCAATCGCAAATTGTCACCCGACGAAATTCAGGGTGGAACGTTTACAATCTCAAATAACGGGTCTGCTGGTTCGGTGTTGACTATGCCAATTATCAATCAACCGCAAGTTGCGATCTTGTCTACTGATGCAATCGTGCGCAAACCTGTTGTTGTTACTGCCACGGACGGAAGTGAAAGCATCGCGATTCATCCTGTTGGCAACTTGTCAATGTCATGGGATCATCGTGCATTTGATGGCGCGTACTCTGGACGATTCCTGGCACGCGTTAAACAAATCCTTGAATCACAGGATTGGTCAGCCGAACTCTAAGAGCGGAATTAAAGCATGAGCAACCTGTCCTCACCACTACATGTCAGGTGGATTGGTCGTGTGCCATATCGCGAAGCACTTGCTTTGCAATCGGGGCTATTTGAGCACGGGGTAGATCAACATATGTTGTTGCTTGAGCACCCACACGTATTTACCTACGGACATACCGCGGACTTAACCAACAACCTGCGCTGCACGCCAGCAGATGTCGGAGCAGATTTGGTACAAGTGCAACGTGGCGGGGATATTACGTATCACGGACCTGGTCAGCTGGTTGGCTATCCCATCTTGAGTTTGCGGGCCAAGCATGGCCTCGATGGCCCAGCCGATACTCGCACCTATATATATGACGTTGAGCAACTGGTTATTGACACTCTGTCGCAACTTGGCGTGCACAATGCTGGGCGAATGGGTGAGTTTCCGGGTGTTTGGATAGATCCAAATACCGAACATGCTCGAAAGATTTGTGCAATTGGGGTGCGTGTTGGAAGCGGTTCAACTGATCGTCGCACGATGCACGGATTTGCACTCAATGTTTCGACTGACCTGACATTCATGCGCGAGCACATCGTGCCGTGCGGTATCGCTGACTATGCAGTCACGTCATTGTTGGAAGAGGGTATTGAGGTTTCAATGAACGATGTCGTGGAGATCGTTTCGCAGTTGGCCCAAGCGCGTTGGGGTTCACAACTCGGTACGCGAGCGGACGTGGCATGGAAGCATCGCCCAGAAGATCTTTCTGCATTTTCGCGAGGCGAGGGAGCGGGCGAACAGGTTCGTTTGACCAAGCGACTAGAGCAAGCTGGCGTAACGGACGGCTTAAGTATTTCAGTGCGCAAACCAGAGTGGATTCGTCCGCATGTGAAACATACAGATGAAGTATTGAAAACAAAGCGCACACTGCGTGATTTAAATTTGGTGACTGTATGCGAGCAAGCTGGATGCCCGAACTTGAGTGAGTGTTGGAATGATGGCACTGCAACATTTATGGTGCTCGGTGATAGGTGCACCAGAGCATGTGGTTTTTGTTTGATTGATACGCAAAAGCCGTTGCTGCCAGATACCGATGAACCGCGGCGCGTGGCCGAAGCAGTGCAGCGAATGGGCCTTGAGTTTGCTGTATTAACAATGGTGGCTCGTGACGATTTGGCTGACGGCGGCATGCAGCATGTAGCCAGCACTATGAGAGCAATTCGTGCGCTGAACTTTGGTACAAAAGTCGAGACACTGATCTCCGATGTCAAGGGAACCGACTCGCTCGAAATCTTGATCAATGAACGGCCCGACGTGTTTAATCACAACATCGAAACAGTTGCCAGATTGCAGCGAGCTGTGCGACCTTCTGCTGGCTATGCACGCAGCCTTTCGGTATTGGCACGCGGAAGAGCTGCCGGTCTTACGACAAAGTCGGGAATGATTGTGGGCATGGGCGAGACGCGCCAAGAAGTAGAGGAAACCCTGATTGATTTAGCAAGCGTTGGCGTGCAAATTGTCACCATCGGTCAGTATTTGAGACCAACGACCAATCATCTTCCTGTTGCTCGTTGGGTAGAGCCCGAAGAGTTTGATCATTACAAGGCTTTTGGCGAACGTCTTGGCATGCAACATGTGCAATCGAGCCCACTTACGCGTTCGAGTTATCACGCAAAACAAGCGCATGGACAGTCACAACCAGTTGTACATGCCTAGTTATTGACTGTTTGCCAATAAAGTAGAAATGGCATGACACAGACCATCGCAAGCACATCCGACTACGCCGCGCGCATCGCAAAAGTTCGCGCCGCGATGGTTGCTAAACATGTGGACGCCGCGTTGTTGTCGGTCGGTCATGACTTGCCGTATCTCTCTGGCTATTTTGCAATGCCGCTCGAGCGTTTGACGATGTTGGTGATTCCACAAAGTGGCGAAGTGACAATGGTTGTGCCACGACTTGAAGTTGCTCGTGTTACGCCGCAACCTGGTGTTTTTTCGATCACCGCATGGGGAGAAACTGAAAACCCAGTTGCAATTGTTGCCAAGTTGTTGGGGGGAGCAAAGTCGATTGCTGTTGGTGACCAGATGTGGGCCAGATTTTTGGTTGAGCTGTTGCCACTCGTGCCTGGAGCGACTTTTGTGCGCGCGGTTGATGTGGTTGGCACACTGCGCATGAGCAAGGACGCAAGTGAAATCGCCGCACTTACCGCTGCTGGTGCTGCGGCAGATCGAGTCGCAACACAACTGCACTCAGGTTTGATACCTCTCATCGGTCGCACAGAAGCCCAAGTGTCAGCAGATATCTCGGCAAGGTTGATAGCGGAAGGTCATGATGTCGTCAACTTTGCAATCGTGGCCGCTGGTGAAAATGCTGCGAGCCCTCATCACCACGCAGGGTCGCGTGTTATTGCAAAGAATGAAATTGTGTTGTGCGACTTTGGTGGAACTATGAATGGTTATTGCAGTGACATCACTCGATGTGTCTATACGGGTAAGCCGGCAGCAGATGTGGCAGCAGCGTATGAAGTTCTGTTTGCTTCTCAGGCAGCCGGAGTCGCTGCGGGCGTCGTTGGTGCAGCTTGTCAAGACGTTGATGCTGCATCGCGACGGATTATTGAAGCAGCAGGATTTGGCGAATACTTTGTGCACCGCACTGGTCACGGAATTGGTATGGAGGCTCACGAGGAGCCGTATATGGTCAGCGGAAATACATTGCCAATCGCTGCCGGCCATGCATTTAGTGTTGAGCCAGGCATTTATATCGCAGGCAAGTGGGGCATGCGCCTCGAAGACATTGTTGTGGCAACAAACTCTGGACCTGTATCGATGAACAATGTCAATCATGCACTTGTTACGGTCGAAGCCTAAGCACACACCTTCAAAATGATTCATCTCGACGCCGCGACGGTTCTCTTGCAATGGGCTGTCGGTGGACTTGCGTTCTTGTGGTTTACAACTCGTCGTCACGAGATCAGTCTTGGTTATTCAATGTTGTTGCGCATCACCTATGGAGTGTTCGCTGCTGGTGCGTGTGGATTCGGATTGCGTTATGGCGTAGAGCCTGTACGAGAAGTTTCGGCGGTCGCAGTTGCAGTTGCTGCTTTTGCACTCATCCGGAATAAGCGTTCGAAGTTCGATCTCATTGCGCCGTTGTTGGGTGTACCTGGCATTCTCGTTGCTGGTTTCTCTGCAGTAAGTGATGGAGGTGCAGGCGATTACACAGTGTCGCTGATCAGAGTTGTAGTCGGCACTTTGTTTCTTGGTGCGGTCAGTGACACGATGCTTCTTGGCCACTGGTATCTCGTACAACCTGGCATGCCACGCAAACTGATCAACGAAATTGTTAATGCGGTGATTTATCTCTGGCCATTCGAAGTAATTGCCTTGTTATTGCCAACCGGCATGATCAGCGTGCTCGACGGGACTATTGATGATGGATGGAATGGTGTGCTTGGTTGGTTCTGGTTGGCATCAGCAATCGTCACAGGTGTTCTTGCATTGGTTACGCGCGCTGCTCTCAAAGAGCGAAGTTATTCCGCGGTAATGGCGGCGACGGGATTGATGTATTTGGCTATCTTGACTGCATTCTGCACGGACATAGTTGCGCGCGCACTTCTTGCCGTCTAATTGTCGTATAGCTATTTCTTAAACAGGCGAGTGCGGTGCAACGAGCGCCCATGGACGAGAGCGTTCCAATGCAAGGCCAAGATCGAGCAGCAGTTGCTCGCTGAAGTGACGGCCATTGATCTGTAACGACACGGGCAAGCCATCAATTAATCCAGCAGGTAACGAAAGTGCTGGGTTGCCATACATGTTTGCAGGGAATGTGAGTTTGCCGTTGTTGCCCGCTCCGGCTTTGACTCCACCAAATGCTGATGGCAAAGGACCTTCGGCGTTAAACGCAACATCGGGATTGCTTGCTGTGATTACAAAGTCGACTGCGTCAAAGATCTCGGCCATGCGCTGATTGAGTACGGCGCGTCGCGACTCAATCTTGGCGCGAGGTTCAGTTCCGTATTTGCCAAATGTTGCTTCAATTCCAAAACGCATTTCTGGAGTCAGAACATCCGCACACGCGGGCCAGTAATCGGCGAGTTGGGAGTGAATCTCGACCATCCCGCTAATCGACCAAGCAGCCCCAATGCGCGGTAGCGCTGTATTGACATTAATTATTTTGATTCCTGTTGTTGCGCAAAGGTGTCGCGCATACTCATCAAGCTGTGTCCACATAGCAGGTGATACAACAGCACCGCCCCAGTCGGGTGCAAGCACTGCTGTCTTGCCTCGCAAAGAATCGGTGTGAGTGCCAAGTTGTACTTCCCAGTTGTCTACACGTTGCAGACTGAGTGGGTCGCGAGAGTCGTGACCATTGCACACATCGAACCATCGTGCGGTGTCACGAATACTTCGTGCCATTACGCCCGTGTTGACAGTGAGGTTTCCAAGTTCGGTGTGTGGCGCGCGGGGGATGCGACCAAAAGTTCCTTTGAGTCCTACAAGCCCTGTAAAGCCAGCAGGAATTCGAATTGATCCACCACCGTCTCCGCCTGTAGCGATAGTGACAAGGCCGCCAGCAACTGCAGCTGCGCTACCACCGGATGAACCACCGGGTGTACGTCCTTGCATCCACGGATTGTGTGTTGCACCATTCAAAACGGTGCGCGTGATGTTGACGCCACCAAATTCGCTCGCGGTGCACAATCCGATGTGGTTTGCTCCACCTATTTCGGTAGCACGCTGCACCATCACCGATGTGTGTGTTGCTTTGCGGTCTGCAAAAACCACGCATGCTTCTGTGTATGGCCAACCATTTACTGCATCCAGTTCTTTAACTCCGAGTGGTACGCCACCGAATGGTTTGGTGACATCTGCAGACTTCGCTCTCTCGAGTGCGCCCTGCGGGTCGAGAAACGAAAATGCGTTTAAGTTGCTGCGCTCAATTGCAGCAAGGGAGGCCTGTAATTCTTCTACGGGTGAGCGATCCTTGGACCTGAATTCGTCGACCAGCGAAACGGCATCGCCTAGCCATGGGGTATCTGTTGTTGTCACGTACTCCAAAGTAATAGATCAAAACGCACTTTCTATTAGTGTGTTTTTGCTTATGAATTCGTCAACTTTCCTCGGTCTCAAGCCGGTGAGCAACCACACAGAAACCTCTGGCTCGTGGTCGATGTTGGTGCAACCAGGATTGTGTACCGGTAGTGGATTCTTGTGGGGTGGTGCCGGGTTGGCGTCGGCCGTTTCGGCAATGGAGCAACTCAGCGGTAGACATTGTGTTTGGTCGACTGCGCAATACCTGTCGTATGCACGACCTGGCGAGGTGATGCATATAGACATCACGCTTGCAGTTGTCGGACATCAGATCACTCAGGCTCGAGCGGTGTGTCATGTTGGCGAACGTGAGATTCTCACGGTTAATGCAGCTCTTGGTGAGCGGACATTTGAACATGCACATCTGTTTGTACCGATGCCAGATGTTCCGGGCCCAAATGAGCTCAAAACTCGTAAGCATCGTCATCCTGTTGACGGCACGATTCATGATCGTCTCGAAGAACGACTTGTGATCGGTCGCGAGCTCGAACAACTTGATGGCAAACCAAACGATGGGCGCACCGTGATGTGGGCACACATCCCAGACGTATTGACCGACGTGGATGCAGCAACCCTTGCGGTGCTTGGCGACTTTGTGCCGATGGGTATTGGGCAGGCTCTTGGCGTCAGGGGTGGTGGCAACAGTCTTGATAACACGCTTCGCGTCGTTCGCCTCGTGCCTACCAAGTGGGTCTTGTTAGACATACAGATACAAGGTGTCGAGCGAGGGTTTGGTCATGGGTCGGCAAACATGTTTGCCGAAGATGGAACTCTGCTGGCCACTGCAAGTCAAAGTTGCATAGCTCGAATGTGGAAAGAGTAACAACATGATTCGTCGTAATGGAATGACAGTGCCGCTGCCAGGACACCTGCATGCGCAACGTGACAAACTCGCGCAACTTGCCGATTGGGGATACAGCGACATCTGGTCTGCAGAGACCGATGGGGCGGATGCGTTTACTCCACTTGCATTAGCGGCGGCATGGGAACCACGGCTTCGACTGGGCACTGCAATCGTGCCGGCCTATACACGCACCGCACCAGTCATTGCGCAAAGCGTGGCTGCTTTGGCCGACGCAGCACCTGGAAGATTTGCAATTGGAATTGGCTCATCAAGCAACGTGATCGTGGAAAAGTGGAATGGCGTGCCATTTGTCGATCCATACAAAAAGGTGCGCGATGTTGTGCGTTTTATGCACGACGCGTTTAGTGGTGAGAAAATCACCAAAGAGTACGACACATTTTCCGTCAACGGCTTTCGACTCAGCATCAAGCCGGAGCAAAAGCCGACCATCTTGGTGGCCGCATTACGCGAAGGCATGCTCAAGTTGGGTGCACGTGAAGCTGATGGAGTGATCATTAATTGGTTGTCGGCACAAGACGTAAGCAAGGTCGCAGCAGTTGTAAATGGCGCATCCAACGGTGTCGAAAAAGAAATCACGGCGCGCATCTTTGTGTGCCCAAGCGAAAATACTGAAACTGTGATGGCTGGAGCGAAGTTTGCAATTGCCGCATATATGAACGTGCCTGTTTATGCCGATTTCCATCGTTGGATGGGTCGCGCACCGCTCTTGCAAGGTATGTGGGATGCATGGTCGGCAGGTGACCGTAAAGCTGCACTCGCTGCTATTCCTGATCAGGCCGTTGATGAACTCGTTGTGCATGGAAGCCCAGCACATTGCCGAGACGTCATTGATGAGTATTTCAAAAATGGTGTCACCACATCATCGCTTGCGATATTGCCTTTGGATCCAGCGCTCGACTATTGGAAGGCTGTTGAAAGTCTTTCGCCAAGTGCGTCGTAAGTAGCACTAGAAATATGTCAACAATCGAGACCGATGCAGAGGTTGCAACGCGTCTTGAATTTGAACAAAGCCAACGCAGCGAAGGTTGGAAACTGCTGCGTGGAATGTTGCGAGACCAGCGCCGCAATTTATTGATCGGTGCGCTTGTTGGTATTTCGTGGGCGGGTTTCAAAACCGCAGTCCCACAGATGACGAAAAATGCGATTAACCAAGGCATTGAAAAAGATGGGCCATTGCTCAAGTGGGTCTTGATCATTGCGGGTCTTGGAGTCTTGACGGGCCTACTTTCTGGAATGCGTCGCTATGTGGCATTTCGTGAAAGCCGTTGGGCTGAAACGTTGCTGCGTGAGCGACTCTTTTCGCATCTCATCAGTCTCAACGTGGGTTATCACGACAAAGCCCAAACAGGTCAACTCATGAGTCGCGCATCAAGCGACTTGATGCAGATTCAGGGCTTCATCGTGATGATCCCAATCACGCTGTCCAACGTGATTCAAATCATTGCTGTCACCACAATTTTGTTTTACACCGACCCAGTCTTGGCGCTTGTGGCATTGGTGCCATTGCCGTTTGTGAATATTTCGGCACGCAGATTCAGCAATCGCATTCACCCAGCGTCGATTGCCGTGCAAGCGGAGCAGGCACAATTGGCAAGCGTTGTTGAAGAGAGTGTCTCCGGTGTGCGAGTCATCAAAGGTTTTGGTGCAGAGCAGGTGCAGTTCGACAAGTTGCGTAAAGAAGCCGACGATATTTTTGGCGAAACAATGAAAGCGGCAAAGATTCGCAGCAGTTTCTTGCCGGCTATCGACGTATTGCCGGCTCTTGGACTTGTCGGTGTGCTCGGTGTGGGCGGTCACCGTGTGTTGAATGGGCAGATAACCATTGGCGACCTTGTTGCATTCAACGTGTATCTCACATTGCTGATCTGGCCTCTTCGCAATATCGGTATGATCGTTGCGCTTGGTCAGCGCGCTGCGGCTGCATTGGTGCGCATTCACGAAGTTCTGAGCACTGAGTCGACAATTACAGACCCAGTGAATCCCCAACAATTACCGAGTGTTGTAACTGGCACCACAACACTTGGCGCGGTCAAGTTTGACCACGTTCAGTTTGGCTATAGCCCCGACCAGTCAGTGCTGAGCAATTTCTCTATTGATATAGCTGGTGGTGAGTCAATTGCAATCGTTGGTGCCACAGGTTCTGGCAAGTCAACAGTGGCGCGTCTGTTGTTGCGGTTCTACGACACCAATTCTGGACACGTATTTCTTGATGGTGTAGACGTGCGCAAACTCAAGTTGCGCGACTTGCGTCAGCAAATCGGTGTGGTGTTTGAAGACACTGTGTTGTTTAACGACACGGTTGCCCACAACATTGGGTTTGCAAAGCCAGCTGCAAGTCAACAAGACCTCGAGCGTGCTGCCAAACTTGCCGGCGCTCACGACTTCATTGGCGCATTGCCTCATGGTTATGAAACCGTGATTGGCGAGCGTGGGTTTTCACTCTCTGGCGGTCAACGCCAACGCATCGCAATTGCGCGAGCAATAATCGCTGACCCCCGTGTGCTCGTGCTTGACGATGCAACGAGCGCAGTCGACCCAAGTAAAGAAGGCGAGATCCGAGAAGCAATGCGCACGGTAATGAGTGGACGCACCACCATCGTGATTGCGCACAGACCAGGAACTATTGCGCTTGCCGACAGAGTCATTTTGCTCGACGGTGGAACCATTGCGGCAATTGGAACCCATGAATCACTTGCAGCAACCAATTCGCGATACCGAGAAGTGCTAGCGAGCATGGATCAGCCAAAGAAAGCAACGAACTGATATGTGGGGAACAGCCGGTGGAGTCACCGATGAAGATCGCCTCAGTAGGGCACAGGCACGCACCATTATTGGGCGCGTTTTCAAAATGGCAGCGCCATTTCGCAAAACGATGTACATGGGTTTTGCATGCGTCGTCGTGACTACGTGTTGCGCACTTGCAGCACCCGTGATCGTACGCCATGGTATTGATGCTGGAATTCGTGCAAAGAATACGCAGGCACTTAACCAGTCAGTAGTGATGTATCTCGCTGTCGTCACCTTGTCCTACATCTTCGGCCGAATGTTGTTCTTGTATGTCAACCGCACTGGAGAGATGTTTTTGAGAGTCTTGCGCCTCGCCGTATTTCGTCAGATGCAACGACAGTCGATGGCGTTCTTTGATCGGAACAAAGCAGGTGTCTTGGTTGCGCGTATGACTGCCGACATTGAGTCAATGGCCGAACTTGTGCAGTTTGGTTTGCTGCAGTTTTTGTCCGCTGGCTTGATGCTCATATTTTCACTCGTTGTGTTGCTGGTACTCAGTTGGCAACTTACGCTTGTTGCATTGTGTGTCATGCCGATCATTGTTCTGGCGTCAATCAAGTTTCAGCGCGATTCCAACAAGGCATACCTCACGGTGCGCGAGCGCGTTGGCGCAAACTTGTCGGCACTACAAGAGGGCATCACTACTGTGCGCGTTATTCAGGCATACGCCCAAGAACAAGAAACAAAAGACAAATTCTTTACATCAAATCGCGCATTGTTTGATAGCCACGAGCGCAGTGTGCGCATCAGCACTTGGTACTTTGCGCTCGTTGAGTTCTCTGGTGTCTTTGCATCTGCGCTCATGATCGGGATCGGCGGATGGCTTGTGCATCGAGGGGACGTCACGCTCGGCACTGTCGTTGCATTTACATTGCTTATCTCGAGTTTGTTTGACCCAGTGCAACAACTGTCTCAGTTGTACAACACTGTGCAGTCTGCGGGAGCA
>JBIIWI010000019.1:0-19644 GCA_044339005.1 Ilumatobacteraceae bacterium | reverse complement strand
ACTTGCTCAATACTTCTCGGTTGTTCGATCCGATTGCGGAACGAATCAATAATGCAATGCCCGTGTTTGGAACCTGTGCTGGCATGATTTTGTTGGCAAAGAGTATTTCTGATGGGCGTCCAGACCAACGTTTTTATGGCGCAATTGACATTGACGTGAAGCGCAACGCCTATGGTCGTCAGGTGGAAAGCTTTGAGACAGAGCTGAATGTTGAAGGCCTACAGTCACCGTTTCATGCCATGTTTATACGGGCTCCTCAGGTAGTTCGATTAGGCAAGGACGTTGAGGTACTTTCGACGCACGAGGACAAAGCGGTGCTGGCGCGACAAGGTTCAGTTATGGTGGCGTCGTTTCATCCAGAATTGACCAGGGATAATCGTATTCATTCATTGTTTTTGCAGGAGGTGTAGAGATGTCAGGCCATTCCAAATGGGCAACGATCAAGCACAAAAAGGGCAAAGCTGACAAGGCCCGTGGCAAGACGTTTGCGAAACTTGCACGACAACTTGAAGTAAGCACAAGAGAAGGCGGCGGCGACCCAGCTTCCAATGCATCTTTGCGAACGATCGTGCTCAAAGCAAAAGCTGCGCAGATGACAAATGATGCAATTGATCGCGCGATCAAGCGTGGAATGGGTGAGCACACAGGTGCAGCATTTGAATCGATTACTTATGAGGCTTACGCACCGGGCGGTGTTGCAATGTTGATCGACGCGCTCACCGATAATCGCAATCGGACTGCATCGGATGTGCGCCTTGCATTTAGTAAGTCGGGTGGTGCAATGGCAGAACCTGGTGCCGTGGGTTGGCAGTTTTCCCGCAAGGGTGTTGTGCAGATTGATAAATCAGTCTCTGAAGACGAAGTAATGATGGTCTCGCTTGAACACGGAGCAGAAGATGTGGTCGATGATGGCGATACATGGCGAGTGACATGTGAATCGCAGGCCTTATACGAATTGAAAGCATCATTAGAAACCGCGGGTATGACCGTCGTATCTGCTGTTTCGACCATGGTTTCATCTTTGCAAGTTCCAGTTACCGATATTGCCGACGCCAAAGCGATACTCCGCATCATGGACGATCTAGAAGATAACGATGATGTGCAAGATGTGTACGCTAATTTCGATATGAGCGATGCAATTCTTGAGGAGGCTGCGTCATGAGCGTTGTAGTTGGAGAAAAAGCACCTGGGTTCACTCTGCTTGGCAGCGGTGGCAAGTCATATTCATTGTCTGACTATGCGGGAAAGCCTGTCGTTTTAGTTTTTTATCCTGGCGACAACACCGCGGTGTGCACCAAGCAATTGTGTTCGTACAACAACGAGCTTGCTCAGTTCAATGGCATTGGAGCTCAGGTGCTCGGAATTTCGGCTCAAGATGTTGCAAGTCATGATGCATTTTCTGCCAAGCACGGATTTGGCTTCCCATTGTTGGCCGACACTGAAAAAGCTGTCGCTCAGGCGTACGGAGTTGTCGGACTATTGGGCATGGTGAGGCGCAGTATTTTTGTGCTGGATGCCCAGGGCATGATCCGATACGTACACAGATCTGCGGTTGGACTTACCTTTCGTCCAGTTGACGAACTAGTGGCTGCTCTGCGCTCGGCGGTCTGAATCCTTTCCTAGTTGGTGTTTCGGCACTAAGGTAGAACATATGTTCGCCCAGAAGCCGGCCCTTGTGGTCCTCGGGATTGACCCCGGTCTGACTCGCTGTGGGTACGCCGTATTGCGGTCGCAGTCTTCTCGACAATCAATAGGTTCAGTCAATCCATCAGTAGTTGCTCTTGGCGTAATGACAACCCCTGCAACTGAATTGTTGCAGCACAGGCTGTGTGCTTTGCAATTAGATATTGAAAAGCTGATCCTCGAAACACATCCTGATGCGATTGCGGTTGAGCAGGTGTTTTTTCAGAACAACGTGCGAACAGCGATGAGCGTTGGGCAAGTGAGTGGGTTGGTGCTTGCGATGGCAAGTCGTTTAGGAATCGATGTTGTGCAATACACACCAAGCCAAGTCAAAAGCTCAGTTACTGGTTCGGGTACGGCCAATAAGTTGCAGGTGCAAAAGATGGTGCAGCAACGACTTGGTCTTTCAACATTGCCCGAGCCTGCTGATGCTGCAGATGCTGCGGCGATTGCTCTGTGTCATTTAGCAATTGCCCCATTGCGCAGCAGCATCTTGCGCGCCGAATCAGCGGTGGGTGCACAATGATCGGGTCGTTACGTGGAGTGGTGATTGAGCGAAATCAAGACTCATCAGTGTTGCTCGAAGTTGCAGGCGTTGGTTATCTCATCCATGTCACACCGCGCACACTTGGTGAGCTGGAGCCAACATCACAGGCATTTATGTATGTGCATCAACACATTCGTGAAGATGCACAGACGTTGTACGGTTTTCTAGAACGAGACGAACGACGAACGTTCGAAATATTGATTGCTACACACGGAGTTGGACCAAATATGGCGATGGCAATTCTTGCAACGCATACGCCCCGTGCATTGATTGACATTGTTGCTACTAATGATCACGGCGCTCTCACTTTGGTTTCTGGTGTAGGTCGCAAAACGGCGGATCGTCTGCTGATCGAGTTGAAAGGCAGGATGAATCTGCCAATAATGGACACGCCGCAAGGTGAGCAGTCGCAAGGTCATCGCGCAGTCACGGATGTTCGCGAAGCATTGACAGGTCTCGGGTACTCAAACGAAGAGATTCGAGATGTATTGCGAGAGTTGTCTGCAACAGATACCGCTGAGAATATGTTGCGTCAAGCACTCAATGCATTAGGAGTCAAACGTGCGTGAAGAGTTTGTAGACCCACAGAAGCGTTCGCAAGAGGAAAGCGACGACGGTGAAATGCTTGACGAAGTCGGGTTACGCCCGCGGTCGTTATCCGACTTTGTTGGCCAGCGTGAACTCAAGGAACACTTAAGCATCGTGCTTGAAGCTGCGAGGCGTCGAGGCCAGGCAGCAGATCACCTGTTGTTCGCTGGTCCTCCTGGACTTGGCAAAACCACTCTTGCAGGAATTGTCGCAACTGAAATGTCTGCGCACCTTCATGTCACATCTGGTCCAGCTCTTGAGCGAGCAGGCGACTTGGCGGCAATATTGACCAAACTTGAAGATAACGATGTCTTGTTCATTGACGAGATTCATCGATTGTCGCGCACAGTAGAAGAAATCTTGTATCCGGCAATGGAGGACTTTCAGATTGACATTGTGGTGGGCAAGGGTCCATCTGCATCATCCATTCGACTGACGTTGCCAAAGTTCACGTTGATCGGAGCAACGACTCGCACCGGCATGATCACTGGTCCACTGCGCGATCGGTTTGGTCTTGTTGCACGACTCGACTACTACGACGAAAACGAATTGCAGTCGATCATCAGCAGGGCTGCCGGCATTTTGCAAGTTGACATCGATGCTCAGGGTGCCGCTGAAATAGCTCGACGCTCGCGTGGAACGCCACGTATTGCCAATCGACTATTGCGACGAGTGCGCGATTTTGCAGAAGTTCGAGGTGACGGCACGGTTGATAAGAAGTCAGCCAATGAAGCCTTAAGTGTGTTTGGTGTAGACGAACTCGGACTCGACAAAGTCGATCGTTCTGTCTTGAGTGCAATCTGTGTTCAATTTGGTGGCGGTCCGGTTGGTTTATCAACGCTTGCGATCAGTGTGAGCGAGCAGACCGAAACGATTGAAGACGTGTATGAGCCGTTCCTGATTCAGCAAGGAATGATTGCCCGCACCCCGCGCGGACGTGTCGCAATGCCGCTTGCCTACGCGCACCTTGGATTGCAAACGCCTGCGCACCAGCCTGACCTTTTCGCCTAAGTTTCTCAAGGTCACTATGCAGCTTTCAGATATTGACTATGACTTGCCGCAAAACCTCATTGCGCAGCACCCGATTGAGCCACGTGATGCAGCGCGATTGCTCGTTGATATTGATCTAAGCGACCACATCAGCGCAGTGGCGCATCGACATGTTTCTGACTTCGTTGAATTTGTGAGACCAGGCGATGTCGTGGTTGTTAATCACACACGGGTGATGCCCGCTCGAGTGATCTTGCATCGTGCAAGTGGTGGTGTCGTTGAAGCATTGCTCTTGGAAGAAAGAGATGCGAACGCGGCAATCTGGGAAACGTTGTTGCGACCAGGTGGCAAGTTGAAGGTGGGTGAAATTCTGTATTCACCAGATGACACAGAATTTCTGCAAGTAGGCGAGCGAACTGAGGCAGGAGATACCTTTTTGGTGTGTCTGGTTGGTGGCAACGCACTGGACCAGCTCACAAAATACGGCAGCATGCCATTGCCTCCGTACATCACCGAGGTGTTGCAGGACTCCGAGCGCTATCAGACTGTTTTTGCGCACGAACAAAAGTCGTCAGCGGCACCAACCGCAGGGCTTCACTTCACACCCGAATTGTTACAACGAATTCGCGAAGCCGGCGCCTCTATTTGTGAGGTTGAGTTGGTGGTAGGTCTCGACACGTTCAAGCCGATTTCTGTTGACAACCCTCTTGATCATCTCATTCATACCGAGTCATATCGAGTTCCGCAATCGACGATGATCGCATGTAACGATGCACACTCGAATGGTGCGAGGGTGATTGCAATTGGCACAACGGCAACACGTGCTCTAGAAAGTGCGGCAAAGTTTGGACAATTGGAAGGTCGAACAAATTTGTTTATTTCTCCAGGCTTCGAGTGGAAAGTGGTTGACATGATGATGACCAATTTTCACATGCCTCGTACAACGCTGTTGCTGATGATTCAGTCCTTTGTTGGTATTCGTTGGCGCAAACTCTATGAAGAGGCGATCGCTCGTGAGTATCGAATGCTTTCATTTGGCGATGCAATGCTTCTTGCCCGTCGCAGCGAATAGCAAGAAGTGGACCAATGCGTGCCACTACCGTGTAGATAATGTTTCCCGTCCAGTTCACCACAGATGCTGTTGACGGCAGTGCGCGTGCAGGAACCGCGGTAACCCACAGGGGTTCGTATACCACTCCCTGTTTTATGCCTGTTGGAACACGAGGTGCGATTAAATATTTGAGCGCAGCTGACTACGAAGACTTAGGCGCGCAGATCGTTCTCGGCAATACCTATCACCTGATGTTGCGTCCAGGCGCTGAGACTGTCAGTGCAATGGGAGGTCTTGGTGCATTTGCCGGTTGGAAGGGATTGACGCTGACGGACTCTGGTGGTTTTCAAGTGTTCTCGTTGAATCCCGATGTTGATGATGATGGCGTCACATTTAAGTCGACATATGACGGATCGCGACATCGCTATACGCCTGAGTCGGCGGTGCACACGCAACAGTTACTGGGAGCCGATATTCAGATGGTGCTCGACGTTTGTCCGCCACTGCCATCACCTGCTCATGTAGTGCGACTTGCGCTAGAGCGAACGTCATCGTGGGCCAAGCGTGCTATTTCGACACACACACGCACGGATCAGTCACTATTTGGAATTGTGCAAGGTGGAATTGATGTCAATTTGCGGGCTGAGAGTGCAAGGCGTACTGCTGAACTCAATTTTGACGGATACGGCATCGGAGGATTGTCAGTTGGTGAGTCGCGCGAAGAGATGCTGCCAGCACTCGAAGCCGCGCTTGCTCACTTGCCACTAGATCGACCGCGATACCTTATGGGTGTAGGGGATCCCGCATCACTTGTAGAAGCAGTTCACCTGGGTGTCGATCAGTTTGATTGTGTGTTGCAAACTCGGCTTGGTAGGCACGGAACGGCACTTACAACGCAAGGTCGGGTCAACTTGAAGCGCTCAGAGTTCACATTAAGTGACGAACCAATTGATTTGCATTGCACATGTTCGGTTTGCGCTCGCCATACTCGCGGTTACATCAGGCATTTATTTCAGGTTGGCGAGCCCACAGCGTCTCGATTGGTTTCAATACACAACATCGCATGGACGATTGCGCTCATGGATCAAATGCGAAATGCAATTATTGAGGGGCGTTTTGAAGCACTGCGGCAAGAGATTATGGCTGTTTGGGGCACTGCGGCTTAGCTCAGTTGAGCGCTAGAGTTACGGCTTATGTTCATCAGTCTTTTTGCCACAATTGGCGCCACAACTACGTCCACTAATTCCGGCGGGGGTATCTTGTCCGTCCTCCCACTCGTGTTGATATTCGGAGCAATGTATTTCTTGTTGCTTCGCCCACAACGCAAGCGCCAAAAAGAGACACGTAGTTTGCAGAGCGCCTTACAAGAAGGTGATGAAGTCATTTTGGCTTCTGGTATTTACGGATTTATCTCGGCTATCGAAGATGGGTATGTCTGGCTGGATATTGCGGAGAAGGTAGAAATTCGAGTAGCTCGTAGCGCCATTGCGACAAAGGTGTCAACACCAAGTTCGGGCGATCAAACCACTTCCGATAAGAACGAAAAGAAGTAGGTCAAGTCCGCTCAGTCGTTTGCGGGTCAAATTTGTATGGTACGTCGTCTTTACTTTTCACTTCTCGGCATTGTGGTGCTGGTGAGCGTACTCTTCGCCAGCAATCTCATCGCTGGCAACGTGCCATCTCTTGGTCTCGACTTGCAAGGTGGTGCTTCAGTCACATTGCAACCTGAAGGTGAGTTCACACAGAGTGCTCTCAATCAAGCAGTAGAGATTATTAGTCAGCGCGTAAACGCGCTTGGTGTTTCAGAACCAGAAATTACTCGTCAAGGCGACAATGTTGTTGTCAACTTACCCGGAGTAGATGATCAGCAAAAAGCTCTCGACATCATTGGTCGCCAGGGAGAGTTGTTGTTGCGGCCAGTGCTGCAAGCGGGCACTCTCAACACCGATACGGCAACAACGATTCCGGGATCAGAAACAACAGTTGTCGATTCGTCTGTAGTTGACACATCAGTAGTTGACACAACAATTGCTGCGACTGAAGGCGGCCCAGGAAGTGTGCGTAGCAGGGGTGCGGCGACGACTATTCCTGCAAGTACCGATACAACCGTTCCAGCATCAACAGACACGACTACGCCTGCTGCGGATGCGTCAAACATCTCGATATCGGAAGATACGACTGATCCAAATGTCAATTCAGTATTGCTCGGCCAAAACGGTGAGGCGTATCTTGTCGGCCCAGCAGGGGCATCCGGCAAAGTGTTCACAAGCAATGCTCAAGCGGTTATCAACAATGGAAGTTGGACTGTCACTGTCGAATTGCGAAAAGGTGCTGAAGGCGAAGACCTATGGAACGCACTCACGACTCGATGCTTCAATCGCGATGCAACATGTCCAACTGCACGTATTGCAATTGCATTAGATGGCAATGTGATTTCGGCTCCGACTGTTCAAGAAGCGGTGTTTACTGGCGGAAATGTACAGATCAGCGGAGATTTTTCGCAAGCAGAGGCACGTGACTTGGCGAAAATCCTCGAATTCGGTGCTGTTCCTGTCAAGTTCAGTGTTGCAACGGTTCAAACTGTTTCTCCAACTCTTGGCAAGGACTCATTGCGTGCGGCAATTATCTCCGGACTTATCGGTGTCTTATTGGTAATGGCATTCTTCTTTGTTTATTACCGCATGTTGACCATCGTGGTGGTCGGTGGACTTATGGTTTCAATTGGACTGTTGTGGAGCATTATTGCTTTCATCTCTCGTTCAAATGGTCTTGCGCTCACCCTTTCTGGTGTGGCTGGCATCATTGTCTCAATTGGTGTAACTGTCGACTCGTACGTGGTGTTCTTCGAACGCATTAAAGACGAGTTACATGCGGGAAGAACTATGCGGAGTTCAGCCCAGCGCAGCTTTACGCTCGCTTGGCGCACTATTTTGGCCGCTGACACGGTGTCATTCTTGGGGGCACTCATTCTTTGGTGGCTGACGGTCGGTTCGGTGCGCGGTTTTGCGTTCTTCCTTGGACTGTCTACATTGTGCGACGTGATTGTTGCTTACTTCTTTACAAGACCAGCGGTGTTGTTGCTCGCTCGTAGCAAATTCTTGAGTGGCCGCAAAGTTTTGGGTGTTGCACTGCCAGATTCGAGCGCGCAATGAACGGACTGTTTGGGAAGCTCTATCGAGGCGAGACCACTTTCAACTTTGTGGGCCGTCGTTGGTGGGGTTTTGGAATCTCGATTGCATTTATCGTTGTAACAGTCGTTTCGCTGTTTGCGCAAGGTCTTAATCTGGGTATCGACTTCAAGGGTGGCGTTGCTTGGGAAGTTCCAGCAACCACGATCACGGTTGAAGATGTTCGCAGCATTTTAGATGCAAACGAAATTCCGACTGTAGATGCAAAAATCCAGGTACTCAATGGTGCTGATGGAAAACGAATTCGCGCTCAGGTTGGAGAAATTTCAACAGAGACTCGCACGGTGGTGCAGGCGGCATTGAGCGCTAAGGCTGGTGTTGATTTGCAAGAAGTGAGCGTTGCATCGGTGAGCTCATCATGGGGCAGAAGCATTACCGAAAAGGCAGTGCGCGCGTTGTTGATTTTCTTCGTCATAGTGTCGATGTACATCGCGTGGCGCTTCGAATGGAAGATGGCTATTGCTGCAATTCTTGCCATGATGCACGACGTCTTGATATCGGTAGGTGTCTATGCAACTTTCGGATTTTCGGTTACTCCTGCAACGGTGATCGCATTTTTAACCATTCTTGGTTTCTCGCTCTATGACACCATTGTTGTGTTCGACAAAGTACATGAGAACACCACGCGATATTCTGCAGCCAAGGTGTCCTATGGCGACATCATGAACGTCTCAATGAATCAAGTGCTGATGCGCTCAATCAATACATCGCTTGCTGCGGTACTTCCGGTGCTTTCTTTGTTGGTGCTCGGCTCATGGGTCATGGGTGCAATAGCTTTGCAAGAATTTGCACTCGCTCTATTGGTTGGCTTGTTGCTCGGTGCGTATTCGTCGATCTACATTGCTACGCCGCTCTTGGCTGTATTTAAGGGTCGCGAGACAAAGTATCGCTCATTGCAGGGCACGCTTCGACTTGGTGAAGAAATGGCGCGACTTGGCGCAACTTCAAAGAAAACAGTTACCCGGTCTGTCGGTGAAGCAAATTCGGCCAATGCCACACAAGCTGAAATTGAGCGTGAAACTGTGATGGCAAGTTCGGCGTTGTCGCATCCTCCGCGCCCTCGCAAAAATCGCCGTCGTTAAGGCTGCCCCTACACTGAGAGTTATGGGTCAGAAGTTGGTGCCCGTAGTGGGCAACAGATGAGCGCTACATCGCGTGTCTTGCCCTGGCGGCGCAATCAATCGGTAGTTGTCGAAGAACTTGTGCCCTTGTTGTCGGCTTATCGAAGTCGGCATCCAAAAGGTTCCGTAGGTCAAATTACGGCGGCTTACGAAATGGCGCGAGCAGCGCATCAGCACCAGTCACGGATGAGTGGAGAGGGCTACATCAGTCATCCAATTGCTGTTGCTCGAATAGTGGCCGAAATTGGTCTCGACGATGTTTCTCTCGTTGCAGCATTACTGCACGATGCCGTTGAAGATACGGAAATTACTCTCGCGGATGTTGAATCATCATTTGGCACAGAGGTCGCAGGGATCGTCGACGGTCTGACCAAGCTCGAGCGGCTGCAGTTTGATTCTCGCGAAGCACAACAAGCAGCGACGATGCGCAAATTGCTCGTTGCGATGGCCAAAGATATGCGTGTCTTAATTATCAAATTGGCTGATCGCTTGCACAATATGCGCACTATTGCATCCGCGCCACTGGACAAACAGCGTCGTGTTGCGCAAGAAACGCTTGATATCTATGCACCACTTGCTCACAGATTGGGAATGCAGGAAGTAAAACAGCAGCTTGAAGATCTCTCGTTCGCAGCTTTGTACCCAAAGCGTTATGCCGAACTTGACCATCTTGTATCAACTCGTGCACCTGAGCGAGACATTTTTCTTGCAAAAGCATTGGGTCAAGTGGGGGTATGGCTTAAGGAAGTGAATATCGAAGCGGAACTGACGTCTCGGGGAAAACACCTCTGGAGTTTGTATGAAAAAATGGTTCAGAAAGGCCGCGGATTCGACGAAATCTTCGACCTGATGGCAATTCGAATTGTTGTTGACTCAGTGAAGGACTGTTATGGGGTGCTTGGTTGCATTCACGGTCACTGGAAACCAGTTGTCGGCAGGTTTAAAGATTACATCGCAATGCCGAAATTCAATTTGTATCAATCGCTACACACAACGGTCATTGGGCCAAGTGGTAAACCGATCGAGGTACAGATTCGCTCGCGGGATATGCATCAGCGAGCGGAGTGGGGAGTCGCTTCACATTGGTCTTATAAAGACGGAGTTCCGTCTACAGATGTTGACTGGCTGAATCGCATCATTGACTGGCAGGACGAAGTCTCGGATCCTCGACAATTTCTTGAAAGCCTCAAAAGCGATCTTGATCAAGATGAGATCTTTGCATTCACACCAAAAGGTCGTGTTATTGCGTTGCCGGTGCAGGCAACACCCGTTGACTTCGCTTATGCAGTACACACCGAGATCGGTCACTCGTGCATGGGCGCGAGGGTTAACGGCCGACTTGTGCCGCTCGATACTGTTCTCAACTCGGGTGACACAGTAGAAATTTTGACGTCAACGGCCGAGAGTGCTGAGCCGTCAGAAGAGTGGATGAATTTTGTTGCATCGCCTAAAGCGAAAAGCAAAATTAAACAGTGGGTCTCTCGAGAGCGCATTGATGACCTGGTAGAGAACGGCCATGACGATTTGGTCGAAGCGTTGCGACGAGAAGGTGTACCTGTTCAAAAAGTTCTCGACTCCGAGATATTTACACAAGAAATTGAGTCGATGAACTATGCCGATGCGCCCGCGCTATTTTTGGCGATCAGCGAAGGTCATGTTCAAGCCGATGCGATTGCGGCTCGAATGGCGAAGGCGGTTCGAAGTGGACCTGGTGGTGAACAGCTGTCGGTTGGCACGCGTAACTTTGTGCAAAACGAAAGTAGCGACCAGCAGGCTGGTGTGCATGTAGAGGGAATGGATGACGTGGTTGTGCGTCTCAGCAAATGTTGCACTCCCGTCCCTGGAGACGAGATTTTGGGCTTCATCGGGCAAGGTCAAAATCGAAGCAAGGGCGTCAATATTCATCGCGCAGACTGCCTCAGCGCAATATCTCTGGTGTCGCAAAACCTAGAGCGAGTAGTGGATGCAGAGTGGACGGGCATCCTGCAAGGAGCAACTTTTATTGCTGCGGTTGAAGTTGTAGCACTTGATCGATCACGTTTGCTCCGTGACGTCGCCAATGCGTTGTCTGACGAGCACGTCAATATTGTTTCCTGTACTACGCATACCGGCGCAGATCGAGTGGCCAAGATGCGATTCGAGTTTGAGTTCGCTGACCCAGGTCATTTGCAATCGGTTCTGCACACAATCAAACGCATTGATTCTGTATATGACGCGTATCGTGTGATGTCAACGGAGCATCCAGCGTCTAACCTCATTGTGTGACGGTTTTTTCAACTAGCCCAGGAACTCGGGACATTTTGGCCCCCGACGCTGGTCGCTGGCGTCAATTTCAGGAGGTGTTTGCCTCGGTTGTGCAGGATGCGGGCTACCAGCTGATTATTCCGCCGATGTTCGAAGACCTTGGAGTCTTTTTGCGTTTGGGTGAAGCAACCGAAGTGGTGACCAAAGAAATGTATGACTTTGAAGACAAAGGCGGTCGTCGAATTGCTTTGCGTCCCGAGCAGACTGCAAGTGTTTGCAGGGCCTTTGTCGAACACCGACCAACCACTCCCTGGAAAGTTTGGTACTCAGGACCAAATTTTCGTTATGAGAAACCACAACAGGGCAGATACAGACAATTCGATCAGGTCGGTGTCGAAGTGCTGGGCGTTAATGATCCGCTCCTAGATGCAGAAGTGATTGCGCTCGCTGCAACGTTCTTTGCACGACTTGGTTTGCAGGATGTTCAATTGGCGGTTAATTCACTTGGAGACGAAGGTGATCGTGAGAAGTACTCAGCGGCACTGCACGAGTATTTTTCTGCCAACCTCTCGCAACTTTCCGAAGAATCACAGGTCACCCTGCAGAAGAATCCTCTGCGTGTTCTCGACTCGAAGCGGCGCGAAGATCAGGCGGTGATTAAAGATGCCCCCAAAATTCGTGACTTCCTCAGTGAGGATGCTGCCAACCATTTTGATTCGGTATTGCGTGCGCTTGACGCTCTCGGTGTGAAGTACGCAATTGATGATCGGTTGGTGCGGGGTCTCGATTACTACCGCCGAACCACATTTGAATTTGTTTCGACGGCACTTACAGCGGCGCACACTGCGATCGGTGGGGGCGGCCGCTACGACGGTTTGGTTGAGCAATTGGGTGGTCCAGCAACTCCTGGTATTGGTTTTGCCTTAGGTCTCGATCGAACTCTGCTTGCATGTGATGCCGAAAATGTTTTTGCTGCACCTAATTCCGATGTTTCTGTATTTGTTGTTGACACAACGGGAGGTCTGCATGCTGCTGAGGTATGCAATCTGTTGCGAAAGAATGCAATCAGCGCCGATCGAGCCTTTGATAACCGAAGCATGAAGGCCCAAATGAAAGCTGCCGACAGGAGCGGAGCCAGAATTGCATTAATAATTGGCACGGATGAAGTAGCCGCAGGGCATATCATCGTTCGTCCGATGAATTCTGGTCAACAGTACGAAATTGCACAAGATCAGCTCGTTGCAGCAATACGCAGCGAACTACAGAAATGAGAGTGAGTTCATGTCTAGTTCTATAACCCCCTCAGTCAATGCGACGGCGCTGCGCACTCAGTTGTGCGGCAGCCTTCGACCGGAGCACATTGGCCAAACTGTCACTCTGTGTGGCTGGATTGCACGTCGCCGTGAGCACGGAGAGCATCTTGCGTTTCTTGATGTTCGTGACTATTCCGGAGTGGTGCAATGCGTTGTAAGTGATGTCAAAGACGTACGCAATGAGTGGGTAGTACAGATCACCGGCAAAGTTCAGGCTCGCCCGGATGGAACGATCAATGCAAACCTTCCTACTGGCGGCGTCGAGTTGGTTGAATGTGAACTCACAGTTCTCAATGCTGCTGAGTCGCCACCATTTCCTATCGATGCCCGAGCGGACGATGTAGATGAAGGTGTTCGACTCAAGTATCGCTATCTCGACATTCGCCGCGAGCGGATGCAGAAGAATCTGAGAATACGCGCCAAGGTCAACTCGGCAATTCGTGGCGCCATGGAAGTACAGAACTTCGTGGAAGTCGAGACTCCCTTTCTGATGCCGTCTACCCCAGAAGGCGCACGCGAGTTTTTGGTTCCATCTCGCAAAGAGCCTGGCTCGTTTTACGCATTGCCACAGTCTCCGCAGTTGTGGAAGCAATTGCTCATGGTTGCTGGTATCGACCGTTACTACCAAATCGCTCGATGCTTGCGTGATGAAGACTTGCGAGCAGATCGTCAGTACGAGTTCATGCAGCTCGATGCCGAGATGAGTTTTGTTACCAAGGACGACGTACTTGCCGCGATTAGCCAGGCAGTTGTTGCGGCGGCCGAAGCAGCGCTTGGTCAGACACCGCCACCGATTGAACAAATTACGTGGCACGATGCGATGAATCGCTTTGGTAGTGACAAACCAGACTTGCGTTTTGGGATGGAACTTATTGAGCTCACTTCTGTATTTGCTGCAACCGAATTTAAAGCATTCGCAACGGCGAAGTCGATTAAAGGTTTGCGAGTAGACGCAGCGACATACCCTGAAGCTGCAGCATCCGGACGCAGCAAGTTGGACGCGTTCACCGATCGTGCAAAGCAGATGGGTGCTAAAGGATTGGTTTGGATCAAGGTTGGCGATGACCTGGCCTTGGATTCACCTGTTGCCAAATTTCTGAGCGAAACCGAGCGTGTTGCGCTGTTGCAGCAAATGCAAGCAAAGTCCGGCGACTTGCTGTTGCTTGTTGCTGACGAATGGTCGACAACATGTGAAGTTCTTGGACACTTGCGTAATGACATCGGTCGTCCGCCGGTGCATGAGGGTCCGTACCGCTATGTCTGGGTGATCGACTTTCCACTGTTCGTCGGTATCAGTGCAACAACCGGCAAGCCTCAACCAGGGCACCACCCGTTTTGTCAGCCACACCCAGACGACATAGAGCGCCTCGAATCAGACCCAATGAGCGTGCGCGCTCTTGCATACGACTTGGTGCTCAATGGTTGGGAGCTTGGTTCAGGCTCAATTCGTATTCATGACCCAGAAATGCAGCGACGTGTGTTTAGGCAGCTCGGCATTTCGGATGAAGACGCCGATCGTCGTTTCGGATTCTTTTTGCAGCCGTTCAAATACGGTGCCCCACCACACGGTGGATTTGCGTTCGGAACCGATCGTCTCGTGGCTATTTTGGCGGGAGAAGAGAACATTCGGGAAGTGATTGCGTTTCCAAAAACTCAGTCGGGGAGCGATCCGATGACGAACGCTCCTACTCCTGTGGATCCCGCACAGCTCAACGAGTTGGGTATTCGATTGTTGCCTCCGCCAGCAAAGAGTTAGCGAAGACGAGCGATTGACTCAAGCCGACGACCTTTTCTCTGCGGCGGTGGCTGACAGGCTTCGCTCACAAGCACCACTTGCTGCGAGGTTGCGACCACGCACGCTGGATGAGATAGTCGGTCAAGAGCATTTAATCGCGCAAGGTGCTCCTTTGCGAAAGTTGATCGAGGCTGATCGCTTGTCGTCTGTCATTTTGTGGGGACCACCGGGCACTGGCAAGACAACGCTTGCTGAAGTTGTTGCATCGAGCACCAATCGTGCATTCGAGCGATTGTCTGCAGTGACTTCGGGTGTCAAAGATGTACGCGAAGCAATTGAACGAGCAACCGACAGACTCGGGCAACATGGGCGCTCAACAATTGTTTTTGTTGATGAGATTCATCGCTTTTCAACGTCGCAGCAAGATGCTCTGCTTCCTTCGGTTGAAAGTGGCATCATCACGTTGATCGGTGCGACTACGGAGAATCCATTTTTCGAAGTCAATGGCCCATTGCGAAGTCGAAGCACAATGTTTCGACTCGAGACACTTGGCGTCGCAGCAATTCGAAGTTTGTTGGAACGAGGATTGACAGCAGAAGGTATGACTGCCGATGATGATGCGCTGACAATTCTTTCTCAACGTGCTGCAGGGGATGGACGACAAGGACTTACTGCCCTCGAAGTTGCATGTGCGTTGGCGCGACCAAACAGAGTGACGACTGCTCATGTTGAAGCAGCACTTGGGGTCAGTGCGTTGAACTATGGCAGAGACGATCACTATGACGTGGTCTCTGCATTTATTAAAAGCATCAGGGGGAGCAACGTCGACGCCGGAATATTTTGGCTGGCACGAATGCTCGAAGCGGGAGATGACCCGAGATTTATAGCTCGCCGGTTGATCATCTTGGCATCAGAAGACATAGGCATGGCAGATCCACAAGCGCTAGTTGTCGCAGTTGCAGCAGCTCAAGCAGTTGACCATGTTGGACTTCCCGAAGCACAGCTCAATCTTGCTCAAGCAGTTGTGTATCTTGCTCAAGCACCAAAGAGCAATGGCTCGGCGGTTGCTATTTGGAATGCACGAAGCGATATTCGCCTAGGTGTGGATGTCGAGGTGCCCGCGCATCTTCGAGATGCGCATTATGCCGGTGCGCAGGTGTTGGGTCATGGCACCGAATACCGCTCGCCCCACGATGAGCAGATTGATGAAAGGGCCAGTAACAAAAAGGATTTAAGTCAGAAAGTGGAACAGGACTACCTTCCTGCGCAAACTGAAGGTGCTGTTCGGCGGAATGGTCCGTATTACAAGCCGCCACACAGTTAGTTGAGCGAAGTTTGGGTGTCAGCACACAACGAGGTGGTTTGAGATGATGAAGCGTCTTTTTTGGTTTTCAATGGGTGTCATGGCCGGCGTATTCGGCTGGCGCTATGTCAAGGAGAAGGCACGCGATGCAGCAAGTCAGATCACACCAGCTCAAGTTGCAAGCGATTTGTACGATGGCGCAGTCAAACTAGCCAGTCAGGGTGCAGAGATCGTGCGTAACCTGCGCGCAAAAGACAGCAGTTTTGTAGACGATCAGAGCGAGTCGTATCGAAGCAATATCAAGTAGGGCTGCACTACTCGACAACTAGACTTGTATCAAATGTCGGCAAAAAAAAGTTCAATCACTTCGGCTCAGCAACTCCGTGAAGCCTTTACTGGTTTCTTTGCGTCCAAGGGACATTCACCCGTTCAATCGGCAAGTCTGATTCCACACGACCCAACGGTGCTCTTCACCGTTGCCGGAATGGTGCCCTTCAAGCCATATTTCGTTGGAGACGAAGCTGCGCCGTACAAGCGCGCTGTCAGTGTGCAAAAGTGCGCACGTGCTGGTGGCAAGCACAATGACCTCGATGATGTTGGGCGTACCAAGCGACATCTCGTGTTCTTTGAGATGATGGGTAACTTTAGTTTTGGCGATTACTTCAAATCTGATGCAATTCCTTGGTCGTGGGAGCTCGTCACTGAGGTATTTGGTTTTGACGGCGACCAACTGTGGATCACTGTTCACGAAAGCGACGACGAGGCTGAGCAAATTTGGCACGACGTCGTTGGTGTACCAATGAATCGGATTCAGCGTCTCGGCGATGCAGACAATTTTTGGCAGATGGGCGACACCGGCCCATGCGGACCGTGTTCGGAAATTCATATTGACCGTGGCGCAGCCTTCGGGCCTGACGGTGGTCCACTCAACGACAAAAAGGGCGATCGCTTTCTCGAATTTTGGAACTTGGTGTTTATGCAGTTCAACCAAGCAAAAGATGGATCGCGTACACCATTGCCGAAACCGTCGATCGATACCGGGGCGGGATTAGAGAGAATTCTTGCTCTGATGCAGGGAACCGATTCGGTGTGGGAGACAGACGTGTTGTTTCCGCTCGTACAACAAGCTCAGTCGCTTACGTCTGCCAAGTACCGTGCGGGCGATTACGACGATCGGGATAGTTTTAGTTTGCGCGTGTTGGCAGAACATGCAAGGTCGGCAACCATGCTTGTTAATGATGGTGTGTTCCCATCAAATGAAGGGCGAGGTTATGTGTTGCGACGAATCATTCGTCGAGCAGTGAGACATGCGTATTTGTTGGGCACAGAAAAATTGGTCATGCCAAAATTGACCGAGACCGCGCTCGAAGTCATGCGCTCTGCGTACCCAGAACTTGATGCCAATAAAGACTTCATCTTGGGGGTGTTGACCAAGGAAGAAGAGAGTTTCCGTCAGACGCTCAAGACTGGCGTCACGATTCTTGAAGATGAATTGTCGGGTGGATCAAAGAAGCTTGGTGGTAGCACCGCTTTCTTGTTGCATGACACGTATGGATTCCCACTTGAACTGACTCAAGAGATTGCTAGTGAGCGCAGTGTTGAAGTTGACGTAGAAGGTTTCGAAAAAGAAATGTCGGCGCAGCGCAAGCGCGCCAAGAGCGCCCGTAAGGGCTCCGCCGTTGATGCGTCATCGGTCGAGAGTTATCGAGCTGTGATGGAACAACACGGTACGACGACATTTGTTGGATACGAAACAACAGACTCGACCAGCACGGTGCTCTGCGTGCTTCCGGTTGCGAATAATGCAGGCGAAAATGTTCAGACTGTCGAGATCTTCCTCGACATCACTGCTTTCTACGCCGAGAGTGGTGGCCAGGTTGGCGATACGGGAGTACTCACATCCTCTACCGGCGAAGCCCGTGTAGTCGATACAACCTTTGCGTTACCGGGTTTGAGAAAACATACATGCGAGATGACTCGGGGAGTTATCGAACCAGGTCAGCAAGTTCAGGCATCCGTCAATGTCGATGTGCGTGATGCGACTCGACGAAACCACACTGCTACGCACGTCTTGCATTGGGCACTGCGTCAGGTCTTGGGCGAGCATGTGAAGCAGGCTGGCTCATTGGTATCGGATGAACGGCTCCGATTTGACTTCAGCCATTACGCAAGTGTCACTCAGGACGAGATCGAACAGATTGAACGCCTCGCTAATGGTGAGGTGCTTCGTAACACTCAGACACGAAACTATGAGACATCCAAGGACGAGGCAACTGCTGCAGGTGCTATTGCGTTCTTCGGCGACAAATACGGTGACATGGTTCGTGTGTTGGAGGCGGGAAATTCGATCGAGCTATGCGGCGGTACGCATGTTCGTGCAACGGGGGATATCGGCCTCATCAAAATTGTGGCAGAGTCTTCAATCGGATCGAACCTACGACGCATTGAGGCAGTAACGGGCGAGAACGCACTGAATTTCGTTTTGGATGCCACTCGCACGCTTCACTCTGCCGCAGACCTATTAGGTGCAAGTTCGACAGAGATGATCGCAACCGTCAAACGTAAGTTGGTTGAAATCAAGGGTCTACAAGATGAGATTAAACAACTGCGTGGCGCTCAGGCCCGACAACTTGCAGGTGGGCTTGCATCTCAGCATGTCAACGGTGTTGTTGTCTCACGAGTAGATGGGATTACTCCTAATGATCTGCGTGAGTTGGCGCTTGCTGTTCGTCAAGATGCGCAAGTAAAGCTCGTTGTATTAGGTGGCGTCACAGACTCTGGCGGTGTTGCACTTGTTGCAACCGTTTCGAGCGGTGTTGCACTTTCTGCTGGAGACCTCATCAAAGACGCAGCAAAAGCTGTTGGCGGCGGCGGAGGCGGCAAGGGCGATATCGCAACTGCGGGCGGAAAGAACCCAGAAGCGCTTGACGAAGCATTAGAAATTGCAAGACGAGTGGCGACTGAAGCCATCGGCTCATAGCATGCGCGCACTCGGGGTGGATCTCGGGACAAAGCGAATTGGACTTGCAACGAGTGATGCGAGTGCAACAATTGCGACGCCATTGCAAGTGTTGAATCGAAGTGGATCAAGATTGCAAGATCACCAGGCGATTGCTGCGATAGTACGGGAATACGAAATTGATTGCGTTGTTGTGGGGATGCCCCTTAGTTTGTCGGGCGATGTTGGTGCTGCTGCTCAATCTGCCGCGGTTGAAGTAGATCAAATGACTAACGTTGTGGGAGTGCCGGTGCTCACTTATGACGAGCGATTGACAACAGTGAGTGCTCACCAAATCTTGCAAGGCAACAATGTGAATGCCAAAGACAGAAAGCTAGTGGTCGACAAAGTCGCCGCAGCTGTGATGTTGCAATCGTGGTTGGATGCCCAGAAACAGAAATCCAACAATGGTTAACAACTCGATTGATCCGCTGATCAAATCCACGAAAGAAGAAAAACAAATTGCCGAGAATTGGCATGACGATCCCTGGGACATAGTTGTAGACAATCTTGAATCCGATACTGAGCCTCATGACTTTCGTGAGGTAGCCCCGATGATGCGAGTTGTATTGATCGCAGTCGTGTGTTTTTCATTGTTTCTAGGAGCGATTGGACTGTGGTACCTACATAAGGTCAATCCCTCTGGTGGCTCAAACATCGGTATCTCATTTACTGTCAATGACGGCGACAGCGTGTCGAGTGTGAGTTCGCGTCTCGAGTCTGAGGGCTTGATTACGAGTGCTGGAGTATTTCGTTGGTATGTCGGCAGAAAAGGTGGCATAGAACTCACGCCCGGCTACTACACAATTAAGCCCCATGATCACATGGGCAACATCATGAAAGTTCTTTCGACTCCACCTTCGGCGACATTTGTCAAAGTGAC
>JBIIWI010000014.1:0-25103 GCA_044339005.1 Ilumatobacteraceae bacterium | reverse complement strand
GCACGGATGGTGCAGTTGATGGAGCGCGTCGCACGACAAGAAGAACTCGACAAGTCTCAGGATCTAGTTGGCTTTTCGCCGTATAAGACGCTGATAGTTGCCTCGATGATCGAAAGAGAAGCAAAGACGGAAGCTGACCGAGCAAAGATTGCTCTCGTGATTTACAACAGACTCGAACTTGGAATGAAATTACAGATCGATGCCACGCTGTATTACGCCGCCCCCGAGGGTTCAACATTTACGCAAGCCAAAGAGCTTGACACCCCCTACAACACATATTTGTACAAAGGTCTCACTCCGACACCAATTGCCAACCCTGGTCGCGCATCTATTGTGGCCGCACTTCACCCTGCGCAGGATCCTTTGCAGAACGACCCAATCTGTAAAGGCGTTGCCAAACCTTGTCGCTATTTGTTCTACGTTCTGTCAGACAAAGACGGGAGTCACGCATTTGCTGCGACACTCGCACAACACGAAGCCAACATTGAGGTATCTCGAGCGGCAGGGTTGTTGCCATGACGCTTGAAGTCGCAGCAATTATTGGTTTTCCAGTTGCGCAGAGTTTGTCGCCTGCAATGCATAATGCCGTGTTTCGTGAACGAAAGCTTGACTGGAGTTATGTAGCGATGGAGGTGCGTGAAGACGCACTGAGTGAAGTGTTGCGGACACTCCGCGACAAGGACAAAAAAGCGCTTTCCGTAACCATGCCGCACAAAGAAGCAGTTTTCGAATTACTCAGCAAAGCGTCAAATGGTTTGGGGGATGTTGACGAGTCGGCAAGGGCAGCGCGGTCGGTGAATACGATTGTGGTCAGCGGCGAACAATTGATCGGATCTAATACCGACGGCGACGGTTGTTGCAATGCAATTGAGCAGGCTGGTGTTGATGTCGCTGGTTCTCGGGCTGTGGTTGTTGGTGCTGGAGGTACTGCAAGGGCGATCGTCACAGCGCTCGCGCGTCGGGGCGCAACTGATATTGCCGTCATCAACCGAACCGAGTCGCGCGCGCAGGATGTGATTGCATCTGTGGCTAGCGCACGTGTTGGAACAGTCGAAGATATAGCAAACGCGAATATTCTGATTAATGCGACTTCTGTCGGAATGGGCAATCAAGAAACACCTGTTGAAGCAGGTCTATTGCATTCATCTCTAGTAGTTCTGGATGCGGTGTATTACCCACTTGAGACGACTCTGCTGCGAGATGCAAAGCGTTCCGGAGCAAAGACAGTTGATGGTTTGTGGATGTTGGTGCACCAGGGCGCTTTGCAACAACTTGCGTGGTTCAACGAGATGGGTGATGTGCAACTCATGCGTCAGGCCGCAGTCGATGAGTTGGCGGATCGTGCTCTACGCAATAAATAGCCGAGTCGTTAATAGCCGAGTCGTTAATAGCCATAGTCGGCGCTGAGGTCACAGATAGTCTGTAGGTATGTTGCGTTACTTGACCGCAGGCGAAAGCCATGGCCAGGCCCTAGTGGTCATTGTTGAAGGCTTGCCCGCCGGACTCGAAGTGACTGCCGAGCAGGTACAAAATGAACTTGCTCGTCGTCGTCTTGGATATGGGCGCGGACCACGACAGCGGTTTGAGGAAGATGAAATAGTGTTGTTGGGCGGAATTCGCCACGGCCGCACGCTCGGATCACCAGTGGCAATTGAGATTAAAAATAGTGAGTGGTCGAGGAGCGATGTGTGGCATGAAGAGATGTCACCTGCACCGGGCAAGACAAAGAAGCCACTCACGCAACCACGTCCTGGCCATGCCGACCTGACCGGTATGCAGAAATATGGTTTTGACGATGCGCGTGATGTGTTGGAGCGCGCGAGTGCGCGCGAGACGGCAGCACGTGTTGCCGCAGGTGCGCTTGCCAAAATATTTCTAGGAACGATTGGTGTCGAGATTCTTTCGCACGTGGTGCAAATGGGTAGTGCGCGAAACACAACCGCAGTACGTCCGCTCATGAGCGACTTGCTTGCCGTTGATGAATCCCCGGTTCGCTGCTTTAACAAAGATTCGGAAACGCAAATGATTGCCCAGATCGAGGCGGCCGCAAAAGATGGAGACAGTCTTGGCGGGATCGTTGAAGTGCTTGCATACGGCATGCCAGTTGGTTTGGGAAGCTATGTGCATTGGGATCGCAAATTGGATGGTTTATTGGCTCAGGCAATGATGAGCATTCAAGCAGTGAAGGGTGTCGAGATTGGCGACGGTTTTGAAGTTGCTGGTCGTCGGGGTAGCGATGCGCATGATCCAATTATTTGGGACGAACAAAATAAGTCGTACCGACGCGAGAGCACATTGGCTGGCGGCACAGAAGGTGGCATGACGACTGGCGAATTGCTTGTTGTTCGTGCAGCAATGAAGCCTCTCGCAACTCTTAATCGTCCTACGATGAAAACTGTTGACACGGTCACCAAGCAAGAAGTGGTGAGCTTCAAAGAACGAACCGATGTGACAGCGGTTCCGGCGATGGGGGTTGTTGCAGAGACCATGGTCGCGCTCGTGTTGGCCAATGAGGCACAACGTAAATTTGGTGGAGACTCTGTTGCGGAGTTCGTGCGCAATGCTCAGGCATCTGCTGCATCGTTGAAGTGAGCGTTTCGACTCGACCGTTGATGAAAGCACAACCATCGGCGGCAAAAACTGGCGTTGTGGTGCTGGTGGGTGTGATGGGAACCGGTAAGTCGACTATTGGTTCGGGTATTGCTCGTGCTTTGCAGTGCTCGTTTGTTGATCTGGATGCTCAAATAACAAAATCAGCGAAATGTGCAGTGAGTGAGATTTTCGATCGTGGCGGTGAATCCGAATTTCGTATGATCGAATCAGATGTATTAGCGAAGGTTCTCGATGATGCCTGCGCACAGATTGCTCAACAGTCCGCAAGTTCGGTAGTCGTAGCAACTGGTGGTGGCGCGATCATCTCGCAAACGAACAGGGAGATCATTGCTTCATCTGCTGATCATGTGATTTGGCTGGATGCACATGTGGATGAATTGGTAAAACGAACTTCATCTTCAAAAATTGCGAGACCACTTTTGGCAAATAATCCACAACAGGTTTTAAGCGCACTGAGCACTGATCGCGCTGGCTTCTATGAGCAGGTTGCCACAGCCAAAATCGACACCACAGGGAAGCAGATCGAGCAAGTAATTGATGCAGCACTGCAGATTCTTCGTCAGGCGAGGGAATCATGAGTCGCCAGCAAGTAACCGTGCAACTTGGTGAGCGTTCGTATCCTGTGATCGTTGGCCCCGGTGTGCGAGGCGAGCTCAATTCGGTTTTGCCCGCAACCGCGCGTCGTGCAGTGATAGTGACTCAAGATTCCATTCCTATCCAGGTAGAGACCGATATTCCAAGTACCACTGTGGTGATCGGTGATGGAGAGCAGAGTAAAACGCTGGCGACAATTGAGCATGTTGTGCGAGCGTTTGCCGCCGCTGGACTCAATCGCAATGACGTAGTCATCGGTGTTGGCGGTGGTCTAGTTACAGATATCGCAGGTTTCGCTGCAGCTTCATGGCATCGAGGAACACCTGTCGTTCATGTATCAACCTCACTTGTTGGAATGGTTGATGCTGCAATCGGTGGCAAGACAGGTGTGAACTTGCCAGAGGGCAAGAATTTAGTTGGTGCATTTTGGCAACCACATGCGGTGTTGTGTGATACCGACGCATTGTCGACATTGCCAGAACGCGAACTGCGTTGTGGTTATGGAGAGATGGCGAAATATCATTTTTTGACTGGTGACGATCTATTGGCGATGGACCGCACATCTCGAATTGCACGTTGCGTGCAGATTAAAGCCGACGTTGTTGCAAGTGACGAACGCGAAGGTGGGCGAAGGGCTGTGCTCAATTATGGGCACACACTTGGGCACGCTCTTGAGATTTCAACTGGTTTTGAAATTGCGCATGGAGAGGCTGTTGCCGTTGGAATGATCTTTGCGGCACATCTTGCGCACTTGCTCGGCCGGATTGACGAAAAACGAGTTGCCTACCACCAACAGGTGGTTGCTGATGCCTACGGTTTGTCGACTGCGCTGCCGCGAGATTCTCGTGCAGATGACTTGATTGCATTGATGATGGCAGACAAGAAAGCTCTACATGGTTTGACTTTCGTATTGGATGGTCCGAATGGGGTCGAACTCGTTGCTGACGTATCGACAGCAGTAGTGACTCAGGCCTTGAGTCGTATGGAAGTACGATAAGAACATGGCTAGTGCGATCAAGATTTTGCTGCTCAACGGTCCTAATCTCAATCTGCTTGGCACTCGTGAGCCAGAAATTTATGGCAAGGCGACGCTTCAGGATCACATTGCGGTCGCTACACAGGCCGCTGTTGCCGCTGGTTTCGCATTGGATGCTTTTCAAAGCAATAGCGCTTCTGAACTGGTCGAAAAGATTCATGATGCACGGACCAAGTATTCAGCGATCATGATTAACCCTGGTGCATTTACCCATTACGCGTGGAGTATTTCGGATGCGCTTAACGCATTTGACGGACCAGTGGTTGAAGTGCACATCTCGAATCCTCAGTCACGTGAGTCGTGGCGACACACGAGTGTTGTGGCACCTGTTGCCATTGGCACAATCGCTGGCTTTGGTCAGCAGAGTTATGTGCTCGGTGTGCAAGCAATTGCGCACTACCTTGACACCAAGTAGCAGAATTCTGTGGTCTTGAACTCGCCACAATTCGATACAGCATCGCGGTTGTCGTCGTTGCAGCCATTACCCCAGTTATTAGTAACTGGTCGTTTGCAACGAGCACTCGATACTGCCCAAGAATCATCCGCAGTGAGCGCACTCATGGTCGTTTCAATGGACAACATTCGTTGGCTCACGGGTTTCACTGGATCAACTGCGTTGTTGTTGGTAAAGAACAACGACTCTGTCCTGATTGTCGATGGCCGTTATACGCAGCAAGCAATTGATCAGCTTCGCCAGGCGGGTGCTTCAGCGAGGGTTGTTGAGGCTCGAACACAGTCTTTGCAGATTGATCAACTCTCGAGAGAACTTTTGGGGGTGAAGAGTTGTGGGTTTGATTCGAGTGAGGTCACGATGCTCAATTTTGAGTTGATTGCCGCACAATGCCCGTGTTCGTTCGCAGCAGTGAATGGAGTTGTTCAACAGTTGCGCAGGGTAAAAACAGAAGCCGAGATTGCACGCATGCAATTGGCGGCTCACTCTACCGATATGGCTTTGGACGAAGTGCAATCGATGCTCGAAGACGCATTGAATTTTGAAATTTCAGAACGAGACGTGCGAGACGAACTTGAATACAAAATGCGTCGGTTCGGCGCCGATGGTCCAAGTTATGAAACGATTGTTGCAACCGGTGTCAACTCTGTAAAACCACATCATCGCCCGACAGGCACCATCATCCGCGAAGGTGATGCGGTGGTAATTGATGTGGGTGGCCTTGTGGATGGTTATCACTCAGATATGACACGAACCTTTTTGATCGGACAGGTTGCACCAGAGCTTGCTGCTATCCATGATCTTGTGCTCTATGCACAACGCGAAGGAGTGTCAGCGGTTCGACCGGGTGTGAGCGGTGCATCTATTGACGCAGTCTGTCGCGGCATTATTACGCAGGCTGGGTACGGTTCGGACTTTATTCATGGCACTGGACACGGCGTTGGACTACAAATTCATGAGTTGCCATGGGTGCGTGCTGACTTCGTTGAGCCTTTGCAGTGTGGCGAGGTGGTGACCGTAGAGCCAGGGGTCTATCGTGTAGGTGTTGGAGGTGTGCGGATAGAGGATTTGATTCTTGTAACCGCAACATCCAGCCAAACCCTCACCCTGAGCCAGAAAGAGTCTTTGTGCCTGCCATCTCGACGAACGATTTAAAAAACGGAGTTTCTCTTAACATCGATAACACGTTGTACACCGTTGTCGAATTTCAGCACGTAAAGCCTGGCAAGGGTGGTGCGTTCGTGCGCACAAAGTTGCGCAATCTACGCACCGGCAACATGTTGGAGCGCACGTTTAATGCTGGCATCAAAGTTGAACAAGCAATTCTTGACAAGCGCGACATGCAGTTCTTGTATAAAGACGGAGATGACTACGTTTTCATGGACAACGAAACCTACGATCAGTTGACTATCAAGCCTGTAGCACTTGGTGATGCAGCCGATTACTTGATTGAGAACGCCATTGCGATGATCGCAAGTTATGGTGATGAAATCGTCAGTGTCGAAATCCCACCATCGGTTGAACTTGAAATTGCGTTCACCGAGCCGGGGATGCAGGGAGATCGTGTGTCAGGTGCACGCAAGCCAGCTACGTTGCAGACAGGCAAAGTAATTCAGGTTCCTTTGTTCGTCAATATTGGCGATCGAGTCAAAGTGGATACTCGCACTGCCGAATATGTGACTCGCGTCTGACCGTGACGTCCGACAAAAAGCCGCGAACAGGGGGCAAGACAGCCCGCTCGGATGCCCGCGAGCGAGCGATGCATATCTTGTATGAGGCAGATACCAAAGGATTGACCGGAACAGAAGTCCTTGCACTTCAGGTGCTGACAATTGATGATCTGACAACTGAAATCGTTACCGGCGTGTCGACGCATCTGGATGAGTTGGATAACCACATTGTGGAATGCGCCAACGGCTGGACGCTTGCTCGAATGCCAGTAATTGATCGAAATGTTTTGCGAATGGCCGTATACGAGCTTTCGTACAGTCGTGATGTTCCGGTTGCTGTCGTGATCAATGAGGCAGTCGAACTCGCAAAAACATTTTCGACAGATGATTCTGGACGCTTTGTCAATGGCGTCTTGTCCGCAATTTCCAAAGTGGTTCGCATCACTGCATAACGATGAACGGTTTACACGCGAGAGTTCGACGCACTGCGTCTTGGACTCTTGTAGTGAGTTTGGCGATTACCGCGTACGCCATATATTTCAGTTACACAACGGTGCAAATCCACCGCGGCTTGGGTACTTCGGCATATGACTTTGGTCTGTACGACCAAGGTATTTGGCTGCTGTCACAGGGCAAAACCCCGTTTGTGACGCTGATGGGCCGCAATCTTTTTGGTGACCACACTTCATTTATTTTGTTGCCACTTGTGCCACTTATGTGGGTGTTCTCATCAACCAGTTTGCTCTTCGTCGTTCAAACGGTAGTTATTGCTAGTGGGGCTATACCTGTTTACGCATATGCTCGAAAACAATTGGAGAGCGATGCGCTCGGCTGTATGTTCGCCTGCACCTACTTGTTGTATCCAACCGTCAGTTGGACGAATGTCGAGAATTATCATCCAGATTCATTTTTGGGTTTGTTTATTGCTGTTGCTCTCTGGGCGGCTTTGAGTCGAAAGTGGCGGTGGTACATATGCGCTGTCCTTTTGGCCTTGCTGGTCAAAGAGGATGTGGTGTTGGTGGTTGCGCCAATCGGGGTATGGGTTGCACTGCGTCGAGATGTACGTATTGGCGTAGCGACAGTTGTTGGTGCAATTGGTTCGGCGTTGTTTTGTTTTCTTGTCGTGATTCGTGACTTGACTGGAACGGCATTTAGGAACTCGTGGCGTATACCTTTCGGCGGTGTCGGCGGTTTTTTGAAGACTGCATTTACTTCACCATGCACATTGCTGCGTTATCTCACTAGTGATGGTCGTGTTACCTACCTGATGCAGATACTTTTGCCAACGGGAAGTATTTTCTTTATCGCGCCAAGTGTCGCATTGGTTGGGTCAGTCGTCCTGTTCGCAAATATTGTCAGCACCTTTTATTACCAATACCAAATTCAGTATCACTATTCATTGGTCGTCGCACCAATTCTGGTGTTCGGCAATGTGTATGCAATCGGGCGGCTTGGTAAATCGGCACGTCGTAAGGCGGCTTTAGTTATTGGGGTGGCGTCGATTGTCTCTGCCATTGTGTTGGCGCCACTACCTTTTGCACGCAATCAACTACAGAAGTTCCCACCATCAAGCCCTGCGGTCAAAGCTGCGCACGAGTTATTCTCCGAGATTCCTTCGAATGCCGTGATCTCTGTGTTCCATCCGTTAACTGCACAGCTAGCTCGGCGAGATCGTATTTATGCATTCCCTAATCCTTTTCAACGTGCGTTGTACGGTCCAGATGTATTTGCGGCAGGGGACAGACTCGATTTTGCCGATGAGATCGAATACGTGATGTTGCCAATCGCGCTCTCAAGCGAATCCGAAAAGGTCTGGCGGGCGGAGATCCATGACTATCTGGTCGTTGCTTCTAATGAGTGGTGGATTCTGTATCGCCATCGCTAAAAGGTGCTACAGTCAGTGACGCATTCACTTGAGTGCAGGTCGTTAATTGAACCCTGTGAGGTTCAAACGAAGGGATAACAGTGAGTAGAGCACCACAATCGGCAGTTGCCGTCATGTCTGGCCCCGATGTCACTCGAGCTATTAGTCGAATTGCTCATGAAATTGTTGAACGGAATCACGGTATCGAGCAAGTCGTTTTGGTTGGTCTCCAACGTGGCGGGACATGGATTGCAGACGCTCTAGGAGAGCGCATCTCGTCGATCGAGCCAAACTTTACAGTGCCAGTCGGTTCGCTTGATCCAACCATGTATCGCGACGACATCGGTTTGCGACCTGTTGTTGCAGGCTCAGCGAGCAATATTCCATGCGACATCAGCGGTGCAACTGTCATCTTGATTGATGATGTGCTTTACACCGGAAGAACCGTTCGTGCGGCACTTGAAGGACTCAACAACTTTGGTCGCCCACGCGCAGTGCAGCTCGCGGTGTTGGTCGATCGTGGACATCGCGAGTTACCCATACGTCCTGATTATGTGGGGAAGAACATGCCAACCAAAACGACAGATGAAGTGGACGTTTCGGCAGATGGCGTAATCGTGACGTCAGCGGGAGGGGTTGGAGCGTGAAGCATCTACGTTCGATCTCGGAGTTGGGACTTGATGGACTGTCGCGCATTCTCAAGCTCACCGAGAGCATGTCGGAGATCAATACTCGATCGGTGCCCAAAGTACCCGCGCTGCGTGGCAAAACCGTGGTGAGTTTGTTTTTTGAAGACTCAACGCGAACACGATTGAGCTTTGAAACTGCAGCCAAGCGTCTTTCGGCGGAGACAATGAATTTCAGTGTTTCCACATCGAGTGTCAACAAGGGTGAAAGTTTGCGTGACACAATTGAGACCATCACCGATATGGGTGTTGATGCATTTGTTGTGCGCCATAAATCGGCGGGTGTGCCTTGGCAAATTTCGCAATGGACTAACGCATCGATCGTCAATGCTGGAGATGGCGCACATCAGCACCCAACACAAGCACTTGTGGATTGCTTTACGGTTCGTGAAGCTCTAGGCAGACAAGATCTCAGTGGGCTCAATCTGACAATCGTTGGCGACATCAAGCACAGCAGAGTTGCACGAAGCAATATCGAGGCCTTTTCGATGCTTGGCGCGAACATCACATTGGTAGCACCACCGACATTGTTGCCATTAAACATTGAGCATTGGCCCGTGAAGGTCAGCAACGATTTGGACTCGATGCTCGCGAGCACCGATGTGTTGTACATGTTGCGGCTGCAAAGCGAACGAATGGCACAGGGTTTGGTACCGAGTTTGTATGAATACAGCACCACGTACGGTCTCGATGAGAAGCGAGTTGCTGCTTTGCAGACGAGTGCAGTCGTAATGCACCCAGGGCCAATGAATCGTGGTGTCGAAATGTTGATCGACCCAAGCGACATACCAAATTCTTTAATTCACAGGCAAGTGACAAATGGGGTATCTGTGCGTATGGCCGTGTTGTTCGATTTGCTTTCAGCGGAGGAGTTGTCATGACGATTGCGATTAAGGGCGGAAGCGTTGTTGGGGCTAGTGGTGTCGAAAAAGTCGATGTGCTCATTGACAATGAAGTCATTGTGAAGGTTGGCAAGAATTTGACAGGCGACATCACGCTCGATGCAACTGGTTGTCACATATTTCCTGGCTTCGTCGATCTGCATGCACACTTGCGCGAACCTGGTCGCGAAGACACCGAAACCATTGAAACCGCAAGTCGGGCAGGCGCAAAGGGTGGTTACACCGCGCTTATTGCCATGCCTAATACAAACCCTGCGCACGATTCGGTGACCGTCATTGAGTTCGTACGCGAACAGGGGCGTAAGGCAGGTTTGCTCGATGTGTTTCCGAGCGGCTGCATCACGATGGGGCGACAGGGTGAAGCACTTGCACCATTGGCCGAACTCAGTGCTGCGGGCGTGCGTATTTTCACCGACGATGGCTCTGGAGTGCAAGATCCTGTGCTCATGGGCCGAGCAATGCAGTACGCAAAAACTCTTGGTGTAACCATGGCTCAACACTGCGAGGTGTCGGCACTCACTCAGGGTGCAGTCATGAACGAGTGTGGATGTTCATCCGATATGGGTGTGCCGGGCTGGCCTGCAATCGCGGAGGAGATGATGGTGCAGCGAGACATCGAGATGTCTCGATCGACTGGTGCGTCAGTGCATTTCCTTCATTTGTCTACCGCGCGGTCAGTTGAATTGGTTCGTGCAGCCAAAAGCGTAGGTCTCAATGTCACTGCCGAAGTGACTCCGCATCATCTGTCGTTGACGCAGGAGCTGCTCACGACATTTGATCCCATCTACAAAGTCAATCCACCACTGCGCAGCATGACTGATATTCAAGCTCTCAAGGTTGGTCTTCTGGATGGAACAATCGATGCAGTCGCCACAGATCACGCGCCCCATGCCAGAAGAGACAAAGAACTTTCACTCGATCAGGCTCCACCGGGCATGATCGGTTTAGAAACAGCTCTCGGAGTCGTGTTGTCGGCAGTAGATCTTGACCCTCTGCAAATCGCAGCAGTGATGTCGCGAAACCCTGCTCGAATTGCACAGATCACCGATCATCACGGATGCAACATTGAAGTTGGCAACACTGCCAATCTGTGTGTTGTTGACTTGAATGCAATGTGGCAGGTCAATCCGGCCAAGTTGGCAAGTAAGAGCAGAAATACTCCCTTCGTCGGGAGACAATTACGAGGTATTGTGCGCAGCACGATGTATCGCGGACAAATCACTGTTCAGTATGGGGAAGCACAGAAATGACAATTCGCGAATCTGTTTTGGTGCTTCGAGACGGCAGCGTCTTCGAGGGCGAGGCAATAGGGGCTGACCCCGTAGGTGGTATCGCAAGCGGTGAGGTGGTATTTCATACTGCTTTAACCGGATATCAGGAAGTGATCTCAGACCCTTCGTATGCCGGTCAGATCATTACGTTCACAACACCGCACATTGGCAACTATGGAACCACTCCGCTCGACAATGAGTCGTCACATGTGTTTGCTCGAGGTGTGATTGTGCGTGAGATGTCGCAACGCCGTAGCAATTGGCGAGCCAACAACGACCTTGACGCGTATTTGCGTGGAATGAATGTGAGCGGCATTGCGGGTATTGACACCCGAAGACTTACCCGCGTGCTTCGCGATACTGGTGCGATGCCAGGTGCTTTTGGTCAGGCCAGTCAGGCGAGCGTGTTGGCTCGTGCTCAGAGCGAGTTGGGCACATCTGGCATTGATTTGGTGAAACAGGTAACGACAACTCAGCCTTACATCGTTGGTAGCGGACATATGAAAGTCGTTGCGTACGATTTTGGAATTAAGAGCACCATTCTTCGCTGCTTGAGCGAAATAGCAACAGTTCATGTTGTGCCGGCAAATTACTCGGCCGAGCAGGTATTGGCGCTGCAACCCGACGGTGTGTTCTTGTCCAACGGCCCTGGTGATCCAGAAACGGTCGAAGGTGCGCCAGCGGCGATCCGCGCGATTATCGAACAGGGCGTGCCGATGTTCGGCATATGTCTTGGGCATCAGCTCATGGCGCTTGCGCTCGGAGGAAAAACCTTCAAGTTGCCGTTTGGTCATCACGGAGCAAACCATCCGGTGCGCAACTTGCGTACTGGGTCTGTTGAAATCACTAGCCAAAATCACAACTTTTGCGTTGACCCTGCATCGCTGAGCGACGTTGCCGACATCACTCACACCAATCTCAACGATCAAACCAACGAGGGCATGCGTGTTCGCGACGTTCGTGCATTCAGCGTGCAGTATCACCCTGAAGCCGGGCCAGGGCCACACGACAGTCGATATCTGTTTAATGAATTTGCACAACTGATGGGACAACGCTGATGCCACGCCGTAGTGATTTGAAATCAATTTTGATTATCGGTTCGGGCCCAATCGTTATTGGTCAGGCATGTGAGTTTGACTACTCGGGTACGCAGGCTTGTCGAGTGCTGAAAGAAGAGGGCTATCGAGTTATCTTGGCCAACTCAAACCCAGCAACGATCATGACCGACCCAGATTTTGCTGATCGAACATATATCGAACCACTTACCGTCGACGTGGTTGCCGCCATTATTGCCAGAGAAAAACCGGATGCAGTTTTGCCAACGCTTGGTGGCCAGACTGCTTTGAATCTGGCTATGGCATTGCACGCTCGCGGGTTAGTTGGGGTGCCGGGTACACCGGAATTAATTGGCGCAAATGCTGAGGCAATTGCAACGGCAGAGGATCGCGAAAAATTCAAGATTGCGATGATCGAAATCGGGCTGAACGTGCCTGTGAGCGGTGTGGCTCACAATATGGAAGAAGCCCTACTTGTGCGCGACGAAATTGGGCTACCAGCAATTATTCGTCCTGCTTACATCTTGGGCGGTCGTGGCACCGGTATTGCACATAACGAAGAAGACTTTAAAAAGATTGTGTCCGACGGTTTGTTGGCAAGCCCAATCAACGAAGTGTTGATTGAAACCTCGATTGCTGGTTGGAAAGAATACGAGCTCGAAGTCATGCGTGATCGTGCTGACAACTGCGTAATTATTTGTTCGATTGAAAACATCGATCCGATGGGTGTCCATACCGGAGATTCGATCACCGTTGCGCCAGCGATGACTCTTTCTGACGTCGAATATCAAAAAATGCGAGATGCTGCTTTCGCATGCATTCGTAGGGTCGGCGTAGAAACTGGTGGTTCCAACGTTCAATTCGCTGTCAACCCTCTCACTGGAGAGCAAGTAGTGATCGAGATGAATCCACGAGTATCACGTTCATCTGCATTGGCGTCAAAGGCAACAGGCTTTCCAATCGCCAAGATTGCGGCCAAGTTGGCTGTTGGCTACACCTTGGACGAGATCTCTAATGACATCACCAAGATGACGCCAGCAAGTTTTGAACCAGTAATCGACTACGTTGTCACCAAAATTCCGCGATGGGCCTTTGAGAAGTTTCCTGGCACATCCGGTGTGTTGGGCACGCAGATGCAAAGCGTTGGCGAGGCAATGTCGATCGGTAGAACGTTTGCCGAAAGTTTGCAAAAGGCGCTGCGCTCGCTTGAGAACGGTCGATCTGGTTTGAATTGCGACCCACCAGAGCTCTTAATGCGAGAAAAAACTGATGATGAGATGTTGACGCAGATTGCAATCCCTACGCCAGAACGTATTTTTCAGGTAGGTGAATGTGTGCGACGCGGCATATCGCGCGAACGCATTTATGAAGCCTGTCGCATTGACTATTGGTTTCTCGACCAGATGTCGATGATCACTGATGAGCGTGCGGCATTGGATGCCTGCGGCATTAAGAAAATGACGGTGCGTTCTTGGCGTCGCGCTAAGCGACTCGGTTTTTCTGATGCGCAGTTGGCGTACCTCTGGAAAGTGGAAGAGTCAACTGTGCGAGCCACACGCATCGCTGCTGGTGTTATTCCAACGTATAAGGCGGTGGACACATGCAGCGCCGAGTTCGCTGCGCAAACCCCGTACCACTATTCGACGTACGAAGATGAAAATGAAGTTCATCACTCGACAAAACCCAAAGTGATCATTTTGGGAAGTGGACCCAACCGCATCGGTCAGGGAATTGAATTTGACTATTGCTGCGTGCATGCGAGCTTTGCTCTTCGTGATGCAGGGTTTGAAACAATCATGGTCAATTGCAACCCGGAGACGGTGTCGACCGACTACGACACTTCGGATCGTTTGTACTTTGAGCCGTTGACTCAAGAAGATGTAATGAATGTGATTGAAGCAGAAACACTTGCTGGCGGAGTAGCTCCTCGGGTGATCGTCGGTCTTGGTGGTCAGACGCCATTAAAGCTTGCAAATCAGATTCCGGTTGAGCTCATTGCAGGCACTTCGCCACGCTCAATTGACGTAGCCGAAGATCGCAAGAAGTGGAGTGCGTTGTGTGAACAACTCAAAATCACTCAGCCTCCTGGTGGCACAGCTTTAACAATCGACGAAGCAAAAAAGATTGCATTGAAAGTTGGGTATCCAGTATTGGTTCGACCAAGCTATGTATTAGGCGGACGTGCGATGCAGATTGTGCACGACGAAGCGCACCTAGAACGAGCGATGCATGAACTTACTGTTGCCGGAACTCTCGGCAGAGAGGGTGGGCTTTCATCAGAGAGACCAGTACTGATCGACCGCTTTTTGGATGACGCCACAGAAATTGATGTGGATGCAATTCGCGATTCGACAGGCGAAGTATTGATAGGGGCCGTGATGGAACACGTTGAGGAGGCCGGAGTTCACTCTGGCGATTCTGCGTGTGTCATTCCTCCTCCGACGCTTGAAGCATGGGTTATTGAGGCTGTTGAGTCATATACAAAAGTGATTGCCAACGCACTTGATGTGCGTGGACTGATCAACGTGCAATTTGCCGTAGCTAGCTCACAGATCTACGTGATCGAAGCGAATCCTCGTGCAAGTCGCACGGTGCCGTTTGTTGCCAAAGCAACCGGCGTTCCATTGGCGAAAATTGCAAGCAGGGTCATGCTCGGTGCGTCATTGGCTCAATTGCGAACCGAAGGGCTCCTGAAGAAGCCAGTAACTGGCAAGCATGTTTCGGTAAAAGAAGCCGTCTTGCCTTTCAGTCGTTTTCCAGAAGTAGACACTGCGCTTGGGCCAGAAATGCGTTCAACCGGAGAAGTGATGGGTATCGACTCCACGTTCGGTCGGGCGTTCGTGAAAGCCGAAATTGCTGCCGGAACTGAATTGCCAACAAATGGCATGGTGTTCTTGTCACTCAACGACCGCGATAAGCCGAGTGGGCTAGTGGTTGCTAAACGTCTACGCGAACTGGGTCTTGGCATTGCAGCTACAACTGGGACTGCTGATTATTTGCAACGCTTCGGGCATCCTGTTGACCGTGTCGTTGGAAAAGTTTCAGAAACTTCAGCCAAAAAGAATTCACAACCAGAAGATGCGGTTGAGTTGATTAAGCGTGGTGAGATTTCTTTTGTGATCAACACTCCACAGGGCAGAGGCGGACGTTCGGACGGCGAAGCAATTCGTAAAGCAGCAAACATCTATAGGGTCTCATCGGTAACCACGATCAATGCTGCTTTGGCGGCGATGCAAGGTCTGTTTGAGCAGCAGGAACATCCACTTGAAGTGAAGTCGTTGCAGGAGTATCACCAGCAGTGAGGTTGCGATCGCGATCACCGCAATTGGCAACACATGTTGGATCGGTGTCGCTGAAAAACCCGGTCATGACAGCTTCAGGAACCTGTGGTCTCGGTATTGAACTTGATGCGTACATGCCATTGCGCGAACTCGGCGCAGTAGTTGTCAAATCGTTGGCATCATTCGAATGGGGCGGCAATCCAAAGCCCCGGTTGCACCCGACATCAAGTGGAATGCTCAATGCGGTTGGACTGCAAGGACCAGGTGTCGAACAGTGGATTGCAAATGATCTCCCGCAACTCATCGACATTGGTGCAACTGTTGTGTGCAGCATCTGGGGGTTTGGAGTGCAGGATTATGTTGATGCTGCGCAAATGCTTGCACCTGTCAAAGACAAAATAGCGGCTTTAGAAATCAATTTGTCGTGCCCAAATATGAAAGCGGCAGTTGTGGGCGAGAACAAGCCCCATGCGATGTTTGCTCACGATGCAAATCTTGCGGCTCAAATTGTTGACGCGGCACGAGTTTCCGGATTGCCGCTGTGGGCAAAGCTGTCGCCCAATACTGACCGTATTGGAGATGTTGCAGAGGCTTGCATGAATGCGGGGGCCCAAGCACTGACATTGGTGAATACATCTCTCGGAATGATCATTGACACAAAGACAGGTCGACCAGCGCTTGGAAATGGCGGCGGTGGTTTGTCCGGCAGGGGAATTCATCCAATTGCAGTTCGTGCGATTTCCGATATTTACGGACGAATACCTGGTGTGCCAATTGTCGGTGTCGGCGGGGTATCCAATGGTTTGGAGGCACTTGAGATGATGTTGGCTGGTGCTAGTGCGGTCCAGGTCGGTACCGCGTCTTTCGCAGATCCACGCGCTGCTTACCGAATTGCTGGCGAATTGTGCAAATGGGCAGAGCGAAACAAAATCTCGAGTTGGTCTGAAGTGATTGGTTTGAGCCACCGTGGCGGTTTTCGTGATTCGGGTAAGTAGAGATCAAGAGTGAACGGTAAAATAGATCAATGACGACCTCAACCAAACTGCCGAGTGAGCGTCAAGCGGCTGTGTTGCCATTGCATCTTTTGCGCCAGAAAATGGATGTTGTACTTGGTCAAGTTGAAAGTGGGTCACTCACCATTGACTCAATTCTGTTGCAAGGTGAGCTCGATGAAGCAAGCAGTGTGTTGTATGCATGCAAGCTGATTGAAGTTGTTCCCGGAATCGGGAAAGTCAAGGCACGACATTTATTGGCACACATGAATGTGAGCGAGACAGAACAAACTGGCAACTTGAGCGTTGATCAGAGAAACAAACTCGCACAGTTGATCGCAAAAGAATTGCTTGCGTCATGAATTCTGCGTCTAAATCATTAACCATTGTCGTTTCTGGTCCAGGTGGTGTTGGCAAGAGCACAATCGTCGAAGAACTTGTGAAGCGTGATGATCGCTTGTGGTTGAGTAGGTCGTGGACTACTCGCGAGCGCCGTGAAGGTGAGCAACAGGATGCGTACAAGTTTGTTACACATGAACAATTTCGCGAACACATCGCAGCTGGCGGGTTTTTGGAATGGACAGAATTTTTAGGAAATTTATATGGCACTCCGATGCCTAAAGCACCAGAGGGCAAAGACATCGTTCTTGAGATCGAAGTTGACGGTGCGCAACAGGTAAAACGACTGCACAGCGATGCTCTGTTGTTGTTTGTTTTGCCACCGACACGAGAAGAACAAAAGGCCCGGTTGGTTGGTCGGGGAGATGCGGAGCAAAAGGTTGTTCAGCGACTGCAAAAGGCAGAAGATGAAGAGCCAGTTGGAAAGGCTCTTGCCGACTATGTGTTGATAAATGACGATTTGGCCGAGACGGTAACCGAAATGCTCGACCTAATAGCTCGCGAACGGGCAAACCGCCTGAAGTAGCCAAAACGGCCATTTTGCGCCGTCTATGCAGATACAATCAACGCTTCGGTGAGTCGCTTTGACCCCGAACCAGATCTGACTAGAACCAGAAATGAAAGGTAACGCCGTGGCCACTGAAGACACCATGATGACCCCCCGTATTGAGAGCCTGATGAAGCGCACTGCATCTAAGTTTGGCCTCGTCACCTTGTCGGCACGTCGCGCCCGAGAGATCAACTCGTATTTCAACCAGTTGGGCGAGGGCCTTGGAACAATGGTTCCACCACAGGTCAGCTCAACTTCACGTAAGCCACTTTCAATCAGCTTTGAAGAAATTGCTGCTGACAAAATCTTGAGTGTTCCATTGTCGGTGTACGAAGAGTTGGAAGCCGAATTGGATGAAGAGTTGTTGGATGCAGTAGCTGACGATGTAGTGAGCGAACTCGAAGCAGTTGAAGAAGCTGTTGTGGTTGAAGCAGCCGAAGTTGTTGCTGAAGTCGCAGTCGACGAAGTTGCAGCCGACGAAGTTGCAGCCGAAACAGCAGCCGAGTAACTCTTTCGCAATTGAGATTTAACTCTCGCTAATTCTGATGACATTGCTCAACGGCAAACACATTGTTCTTGGTGTTTGTGGTGGCATAGCTGCATACAAGTCAGTTGAGTTGTGTCGATTGTTAGTGGATGCAGGTGCGCATGTTGCACCAATCATGACCAGTGATGCTGAACATTTCATTGGCAAGGTCACACTCTCGGCGCTCGCTTCCGAACCAGTGCACACAACTTTGTGGGATGATGCCGATCCGATACCTCACACGCGTCTCGGGCAACGTGCTGATTTGATTGTCGTTGCACCAACAACCGCTCGGGTGCTCGGTGCCTATGCCGCAGGTATTTCGAGCGACCTTTTGACTGCAACTCTGATTGCAACTCGCGCACCCGTACTTGTGTGTCCAGCAATGCACACCGAAATGTGGGAGCACCCTGCGGTGCAAGAAAATGTTGCGACTCTCCGTCGTCGTGGTGTCAACGTGTTGGATCCTGAATCGGGTCGATTGGCTGGTGGCGATATCGGAGCGGGTCGACTTGCTGATCCGCAGCGCATTTTTGATGAAATCGTTCAACTGCTGACCCCGGGTGATTTATATGGAACACATATTGTTGTGACCGCGGGAGGCACTCGCGAACCAATTGATGCAGTGCGTGTGATTGCCAATCGTTCGAGTGGCAAGCAGGGATATGCGATTGCTGCAGAGGCCAATTCCCGCGGCGCAAAAGTCACGCTCATCTCGACCGTTGAACTTGCAGTTCCGTTCGGTGTCACATTGATAGCAGTTGAGACAGCGCAACAGATGCAGGATGCAGTGAATTTGAGCGCACAGCAAGCCGATGTCGTGGTCATGGCAGCTGCGGTTGCCGACATGCGGCCCGTAGTTACTTCAACTTCAAAGATGAAGAAGAACCCTGCTACTGGGGTAATCGATGGTTTGGAAAGTATTGCTCTTGAAGCAACTCCCGACATCCTCGCTGGACTGGGTGCGTCAAAGCGACCTGGCCAGGTCTTGGTTGGTTTTGCGGCCGAGACAGAGAATCTCGTTACGAATGCTCAGGCCAAATTGAAGAAAAAGAATGTCGACTTGATTGTGGCTAACAATGTTGCTGATGCCGGGGTCGGTTTTGGACATGAAACGAATGCGGTAACGCTGGTCACGAGCGGGGCTGATCCAGTAGAGATCGGGCTGAGCGATAAGCGTTCCATAGCCAAATCGGTAATGGATGCGGTAGTCCTAATCCGTAGCCACTCGACCCACTAGTCTCGTCACGAACTATCTACTAAGGAGCAACGTTGAAGAACTTCACATTTACCTCTGAAAGCGTCACCGAGGGTCACCCGGACAAGATGGCGGACCAAGTATCCGACGCGGTACTCGACGCAATTCTTGCAGAAGACCCACAAGGTCGCGTTGCATGTGAAACGCTCCTCACCACAGGTTTGTGTGTCGTTGCTGGAGAAATCACAACATCTGCATATGTCGATATTCCGAAGTTGGCTCGTGAAGTAATCAAGGACATTGGTTATGACAACGCGTTGTACGGCTTTGATGGCAACACATGTGGTGTGATCGTCTCAATTGACGAGCAAAGCTCCAACATTGCACAAGGCGTAGACAAATCTGAAGAGTCACGTGCTGGCAAAAGCGGCGAAGACATTCTTAATAGTCAGGGAGCCGGCGACCAAGGAATGATGTTTGGTTACGCGTGTGATGACACTCCAGAGTTGATGCCATTGCCGATTTGGCTTGCACACCGCATGGCCGAGAAGTTGGCTGAGGTGCGAAAGTCGGGTGCAATTCCTTACTTGCGTCCAGACGGCAAAACCCAAGTCACCTTCGAGTATGAGAACGGCAAGCCAGTTCGTTTGTCGACCGTATTGATCTCGACTCAGCACGCCGATGGAACGCCGCGCGACACAGTCATTCGTCCAGACTTGATCGAACAAGTCATTCGTCCAGTTATCCCTGCTCAGTTTGCAAACGACAAGTATGCAGTGCACGTCAACCCAACGGGCGAGTTCGTCAAGGGCGGACCACATGCGGACACAGGTTTGACGGGTCGCAAGATCATCGTTGACACATACGGTGGTATGGGTCGTCACGGTGGTGGTGCATTCAGCGGCAAAGATCCATCGAAAGTTGATCGTTCGGCCGCTTACGCTGCACGTTGGGTAGCCAAGCACGTAGTTGCTTCAGGTGCGGCGACACGTTGTGAAGTACAAGTGGCCTACGCCATTGGTATGGCGCAACCAATCAGCATCTTGGTCGAGACGTTCGGAACCAGTGTTGTCAATGAAGAACTCATCGAAGACGCAGTTCGTTCAGTATTCGATCTTCGACCAGCGGCAATTTTGCGTGATCTCGATTTGAAGCGTCCGATTTATCGCAAGACAGCCGCATACGGTCACTTCGGCCGACAAGACCCAGATTTCACATGGGAGACATTGTCGCGCTTGAAGGAATTCAAAGCCGCAGTCAAACTCTGATCAGTCGTGATGCCGTGGCGGTAATCGCACGCATCGTTCCTGATGTAACTGGCGTTGACAAGGTTTTTGATTATCTCGTACCCGAGAATCTTGTCGGCAATGTTTGTGTAGGGGATCGAGTTCGTATTCCCTTGCACAACCGCAATGTTGCGGGCTGGGTGTTGCAACTTGGGGATACAACAACGCAATTTTCGGATATTAACGAAAGCCGTTTGCTATCAGTTATTAAAATTTTGGGTAAGGGACCGTCGCAAGAAGTAGTAGATCTTGCGCGATGGGCTGCACACATGTGGGTTGGACGCCTTCGCTCATTCTTCGTTGCAGCATCCCCTGCGACGCTGGTTGCGACATTGCCTGGTTCGCGTTATACGCAAGTACCCACGCGAAAGAATTTTGATATTGATCTACAAGCGAGTGATGCAGTAAGTGGTGCGGGTGTTTGTGTTCTGCGCAGAGGTCCTGCTTGTAGCCCGCGATCATTGGTACTTACGGCTGCCGCGCATGGTCCAGTGCTCGTAATCATTCCGACAATCAATCGTGCTCGTCTCATGGCAGCGTCATTGCGTGAGTTTGGGCTCAGCGTTGCTGTGATGCCGGGGGATTGGGCAGTTGCCGCCGGCGGAGTTGATGTGGTGATTGGGGCACGCTCTGCAGTTTGGTCGAGCGCGCCACTGTTGAAGAGCATCATCGTTATTGACGAGCATGATGATTCGCTGCAAGAAGAGCGTTCACCATCGTGGCATGCGCGAGACATTGCAATGCAGCGTGCCAAGAAGTTAGGAATTGCATGTCTTTTGGTTTCGCCTGTTCCAAGCCTTCGGGCTCTGCATAGTGTTTCTGGTCTTGTCGCAAGTTTGGATCCCGATACTGAGGCTCGTCATTGGCCACAAATTCGGGTGGTTGACCGTCGTCTAGACGAGCGTTGGTCTTCATCGATGTTGTCATCAGAGTTGATCGAGCAGCTGAGAGATCATTCGCGTCGCATTGTGTGCGTGCTCAATGTGAAGGGTCGCGCAAGGTTGCTTGCGTGTGGAAGCTGTCGTGAGCTGGTGAGATGCGATGTCTGTGAGGCCGCAATGACGATGTCGGCGAGCAAACAACTCGAATGCCCACGGTGCGCAAACGTGCGACCAGCGATTTGTGTCAAATGCGGTTCGGGGAAGCTTGCTGTCATTAAGGCAGGCGTTTCTCGCTTGCGCGAAGAATTGGCTGCTGCTGCCGGAAGGCGAGTTGAGGAAGTTGTCGAGATTTCGGGTGGCGATACTGCTGAGAAAACTGGCAAAGACGGCAATAAAGAAGTGATCGACCAGACAAAAATGCTGTTTGTAGGTACAGAGGCAGCTCTACATCGTGTGCGGGATGTGGACACAGTTGTATTCCTCGATATTGATCAAGAGATTTCCGCACCTCGATATCGGGCCGCAGAGATCACACTTTCGCTGGTTGTGCATGCTGCTCGGTTGGTAGCGCGCAAATCAAGTGATGGTCTTGTGATGATTCAGTCGATGTTGGCAGATCACGCACTGTTGCGCGGACTGGCATCGCATGATCTCAGCGAGTTTGTAGATGAAGAAATGTCGAGACGAAAGTTGATGCAATTGCCACCATACGGTGCTTTGGCCCAAGTGAGCGGCATGGGCGTCGATCAAGTTGCCGACATATTGCGCAGCAACGTACTGCTGCAAGTTTCAGCAACAAACAAAGAATCCGTATTGGTGAAGTCGAATGATTGGGAAGAGCTCGCAAACTCGATTTCGGATGCACTTGTTACTGCATCAACGCGTGGAAAGAAAACTTTGCGCACTAAGACGCAGATTGATCCGCCCCGCGCGTAGGACGAACACGTAGAACCCGGAATCCTTGTTTGCTGACGAGGCGATCAACTTGGTAACCGATTGATGTCAGCCAAACTGCAAGAGAGTCAGAGCCCAAATTTCTATTGACAACTAGCCAGGCCTCACCCGATGGGGTGAGTTTCGATAACCACAGTTGCAGGAGAGTATGCAGCTCACTCTTTCCGATGCGGATGGGAGGGTTAGACCAAATCAGATCAAAGCGCAAATCCTGGGGAACCGAAGTCGGGAGGAGTGTCGTGATATTCGGCAGCTTGTTGAGTTTGGCATTCGCGGCTGTAAGCGCAATGGCACGCTCGTTTACATCGACTGCGTAAATAGTTGCCTTCGGTGCGCGTGTTGCCAGTGTGAGTGCAATCGCTCCAGAGCCGCAGCCAAGGTCGAGAAAATTACCCTTCGCAGGAGGACGCGCAGCAGCATCAATCAGCACCATCGTGCCTGCATCGATTCCTTTGCGAGCGAAGACGCCACTATCCAACACCACTTGCAACGTTTCGGAATCCACTTGCAGCTTCGCAGTTTTTTGTTTGCTTGTGCCCGCTGTTGACTGCGTTCGTGGTTGATTGGTGAAGTACTGCTCGTCGCTCATAAGCCTCGCTAGCCTTACACCATATGGCACAGACCACTCCAACAGGCGCACCACACGGTGGCTTTACGATTCGAACCTACGGAGACCCCGTGCTCAAGAGCATGGCTGCAGAGGTCACGAATGTCGACGGCAAGATCGCAACACTGTGTGAGCAGATGTTCGAAATGATGTACGAGGCCCCAGGCCTCGGATTGGCTGCACCGCAGATTGGTGTCCAGAAGCAGATTTTTGTTTACGACGTAGACGATGACCCGCAGATCATCCTCAACCCAACGATTGTCGAGTCGTCTGGAGAGTGGGTGTATGACGAGGGCTGTCTCTCGATACCTGGTTTGTATGTAGAGATGTTGCGCCCGAAGCAGGTTCTCGTGCGTGGGTTGTCCATCGATGGCGAAGAAATCCAAATAGAGGCCGATGAGCTATTGGCCCGATTGTTTCAACACGAGATTGATCATCTCAATGGAGTTCTGATGTTTGACCGCATGACACCAGATCAGCGCAAACTCGCATTGGCGGAGTATCGACGTCAAGAAGAGCAACCGAAATCAAGCGAACCGGTGCACCTGCGACTGACGTGATATCCATTGCAGCGTTGCCAAAGGGACGAACAGAGCGTGTCATCTTTTTTGGCACTCCTGAGATTGCAGTTGGTCCACTCCGAGCATTAGTCGAAGCTGGTTTTGCTGTTGATCTTGTTGTGACGGGTGTAGACAAGCGCAGAGGTCGTGGTTCACAAACGTCACCGAGCCCCGTGAAACAGGCGGCAATTGAATTGCAAATTCCTGTAACTCACGATGTTGCAGATGCAATTTCGCTCGTGACTTCTAGTGCCGCAAATTATGTTGGTAGTTATGTTGGTGTTGTCGTTGCGTATGGTCACATCATTTCTACCGATGCATTGCAGGTGCTACCGATGATCAACATTCATTACTCCTTGCTGCCGAGATGGCGGGGTGCTGCGCCAGTTGAACGCGCGCTTTTGGCAGGAGATGAACAAACAGGGGTGTGCATCATGCAGGTTGTTGAGCAGTTGGACGCAGGAGACATATTGCAGTCGGCGACCACACAGATCTCACAAACAGATACCACTGCAACTTTGCGTGCACGCCTTGGCGAAATGGCGAATCCGTTGCTCATCGATGTGTTGAGTAATGGTGCAACAACGGCTACACCTCAGAGTGGCGATGTGGTTGTTGCAGCAAAGATCAAGCCAGTAGATCTTGAAATCGATTGGTCAAAACCTGCAGTGGTTGTAGATCGACAAGTTCGTGTAGGCGGTGCGTTTACGTTTTTCAATGACAAACGCTTCAAGATTCATTCGCTTAAAGTTTCAGCCGAGATTTTTATCTCGGAATCTGGCAACATGGTTGTTGTGAACGATCGGGTATTGGTGGCGTGCGGGCAGGGGGTTGTTGAACTTGTCGATGTACAGCCAGAAGGCAAACCTCGTATCAGTGCTGAAGATTGGAAGAAGGGTGCGCGATTGGATGCGCAGAGTCGTCTCGGATCATGAACGGTGTAGTTGAAAGTTTCAATAGCCACAGAGGTCTCGGCTACATCGCGGCAGGCGATAAGCAGTACCTATTTCACTGTGCTGAGATTGTTGATTTGACTCGCGAGATTGAGGTTGGCGCTCAGGTGAGCTTTGTTGAGGTCCTTCGATTCGGCAATCTCGAGGCCTCGGAGATCATCAAGCTGTAGGTGGTGCGATAGCTCCTTTGATTTGCACGAAAGCCAATCGAATATTGCCCAGCGCATCGTTGAGTGTCGCATGTTCGTCTCCGAGCCGTGGTCCGAGTCCTTCTACGAGGCAGGCAACAGCGTCAATAGCGAGTGCGGCTTCGACCAAATGTGGTGGCTCAGCAGACAGATGGATTGCTGCTAATTCGTAGAGGCCCATGATGTGGTTGACCACAACAACTTCTGCTGGGGCTTGGCCCAAGCGTTCCCGGGCGTCAGCAAGGGCATCGGCGGCGTCTTCGAGTTGGTCTGTGTTTGGATCGGTGGGGAGTTGACTCATGTGCGATACGCTAATAGCCCAAGTGGGGAACATTGTTCTCCCACCTGACCACAAGATTTCAGCACAAATATCGTCTTTAGGGACGTGAACCGGGGCTGGCAAGTGCGTTTGGGTCGGCAGTGCTGGTGAGGCTTTGTGCCCAGCGCTTCGACTTCTGCGCGCCTTCCAACTCGGTGAACGCCACTTGAGACGTCATCAACTACAGGAGGCCACACCGCTTGCATAAGAGAGTCCAGCCATAGCACCGCCAATTAACGAACCACGGTACAACGAAAGAATTCGCGC
>JBIIWI010000028.1:0-15740 GCA_044339005.1 Ilumatobacteraceae bacterium | reverse complement strand
CTGTGCTGAGACTCACGCGTTTGTGAATTGTCGCCGAGCAGAGAGGTGAACAACGGCACAAGGCTTGCAGCAAGTAGCCCACCGATCAGTAGTTCATAAATGGAATTGGGCGCATTGTTGGCGGCATCAAATGCATCGGCGAGAGCTGTCTGGCCGATGATCACCCCGAAAACGATGATTCGGACGAGACCTGTGATACGAGAGAGGGCTGTGCCTGTGGCAACAACGAGATTGGATCGACCAAGGCCAGGCATGTGTATTCATCGTAGATCGTCTAGCAGGAATGCGGTAGTGACCAAACGCTAGGGTTGCTCAAATGGAAAATCGTTTTGAATCAGTTGAACAAGTCCGCGATGGACTAAAAAAGGTCCACTATTTGTCGGATGATGGCATTGCTGGCGTGGTCTTTCTTGCGCAGCGATTGGGAAAGCCAATTTTGGTGGAAGGTCCAGCAGGAACGGGAAAAACCCAGTTGGCAAAGAGCGTTGCAGAGATGTTGAACGCACGACTCATTCGTTTGCAGTGCTACGAAGGTCTGGATGAATCGAAGGCCCTCTACGAGTGGAACTACAAAAAACAACTGCTCCGCATTCAGGCTGACAAGAACAGCGACTCATGGTCGCAGGTTCAAGATGACATTTTTAGTGAAGAGTTTTTGTTGACTCGTCCATTGCTCGAGGCAATTAGTAGCCCAGACCCTGTAGTGCTGTTGATCGACGAAGTGGATCGTGTCGAAATCGAGACAGAGGCATTGTTGCTTGAAATTCTTTCTGAGTATCAGGTCTCAATTCCGGAGCTGGGCACCATTACCGCGAAGCAAATTCCGATGGTGTTTTTGACATCCAACAACACTCGCGAATTGTCGGAAGCACTCAAGCGACGTTGTTTGTTCCTGCACATCGACTATCCAGACATGGAGCGCGAAAAAGAAATTGTGCTCACAAAGGTTCCGGATATCACGCAGAACTTGGCCGACCAGATTGCACGGATAGTTCGCAGCATTCGTCAGCTCGACTTGAAGAAGGCTCCATCAGTGAGCGAGACCTTGGACTGGGCGCGCACATTGATGCTGATGGGCATCGAAAACATCGATGCACAAGAAGCGAAAGACACCTTGCATATCTTGCTCAAATACCAGACCGACATCACGAAGGCAGCTAAGGAACTGTCGGTCGACAAGTAAGGCAAAACAATATGACCGTGCTCGATTTAATGTCGGGTTTCATTGCTGAGTTACGAAAAGCTGGTTTGCCCGTCAGCCTGACGGAAAACCTAGATGCGATGGAAGCCGTCAAAGAGATCCCCATTGAGGATCGCCAGGCATTCAAATATGCATTGGCTGCGACTCTTGTAAAGAGCAATTCGCACTGGCGTGCATTTGAAACCATCTTTGAGGTCTACTTTTCGTTGCGCGGACCCGAACATCAAATTCCTGGCGAGATGACTGATGCCGAAGCAGAGTTGTGGCGCGAAGAACAAGAAATGCAACAGCAAGGTGAAGGCGCTGCCGGTAGCGGCGGCGGCATGGATTCGCTCACACCCGAAGAGATCGCCCAGATGTTGATGCAGGCATTGATGAATGGTGATCAAGCAATGATGCGAGCACTTGCTCGTCAGTCGGTGCAGCGGTTTGCGGGTATGGAGCCTGGCCGTCCTGTAGGTGGAACGTATTACTTGTATCGAACGCTGCGAAACCTCGATCTCGACAACATGCTCGACAAACTGATGGAAGCAAACCGCGAGCAGGCAGCTCAGGATCTCACAAAACTTGAAGAGCGTCTTGAAAAAGATGAATTTGAGAGCAGGATTGAGCAGTTTAAGCAAGAGGTTGAAGCAGAAATTCGCAGACGACTTGTGGCCGATCGTGGTGCCGAGGCGATGGCTAAGACTCTGCGTAAGCCATTGCCTGAAGATGTCGAATTTATGCATGCCAACAAAGAGGAAATGCAGAGTTTAAAGAAGGCGCTGCAACCACTCACTCGCAAGTTGGCCGCAAAACTGGCACGCAAACGCCGAAATGGTCGACGTGGTCCACTCGATTTTCGTGCAACAGTCCGGAGCTCACTGAGTTATGGGGGAGTGCCGGCCGATCCAAAGTTTAAGTATCCGCGCCCATCGAAGCCGGAACTGATGGTTGTCGCAGATATTTCCGGCAGCGTTGCAGCATTCGCTCGATTTACCTTGATGTTGGTCTATGCAATTCAGGGACAGTTTTCAAAAGTGCGATCATTTGTGTTTATCGACGGCATCGATGAAGTGACTGACTACTTCAAATCAAATGTAGACATCAGCGATGCGATTCACCGCGTGAACACCGAAGCTGATGTGGTGTGGGTTGATGGACATAGCGATTACGGCCATGCGTTCGAAGTTTTTTGGGAACGCTATGGAAAAGACATCAATCCGAAGACAACAATTTTGTTACTTGGCGATGCCCGCAATAATTACCACGCCTCATCTGCTTGGGTGATCAAGGAAATGCAAAAGCGTGGTCGCCACGTGTATTGGCTAAACCCAGAGCCCCGAAGTTACTGGAATACCGGTGACTCGATTGTTGGAGAATACGGTAATTTCACGGACGGCGTGTACGAGTGTCGCAACTTGCGGCAACTTGAAGCGTTTGTTGAAAAGCTGGCGTGAGCTCGACAAGAATCATTTTGGTTCGCCACGGCGAATCGGTAGTCACTGTAAATCGAGTGTTGGGTGGTCCGCGCACATGCACTGGATTATCACCGTTGGGCGAGCTACAAGCAGCAGCCTTGCGCGAGAGACTTGAGTTGACCAAAGAGATTGTTCCCGATGTGTTGTATTCGAGTGCATACCCGCGAGCACTGGAAACAGCGAAGATCATTGCGCCAGCATTTACTGGACTCGAGATCAATGTTGAACCTGGCTTTGGTGAGCATGATCCTGGTCCGCAGTGCGACGGAATGACATATGTGGATTTCATGGCTCAGCACGGGAAGCCCAACTGGGGTGGGGATCCACACGCAGTGTTTTTTCCTGGTGGTGAGACGATCGCGCAATTTCATTCGCGAGTGGCTACTGCTTTCGACAAGGTCGTGAAGGAGCACTACGAGAAGACAATCGTTGTGGCGTGCCACGGCGGTGTGGTGGACGCGGTGATTCGACGACACCTCAAAACACCGCAAACTGGCGCGTTTGAGATGCGCACAAAGAACTGTTCCTTGACCGAGTTGGTGGAGATTCGAGCCGACCATTGGGCGCTAATGCGCTACAACGATCATGCGCATCTACAAGGTTTGCCAGTCGCAACAAATATTGATTAGAGGATCGCGCGAGCGGCTATGAATATAGCTGTGGCAATACTCCGCCGAACCAAACGTAAAGCCAAACGATTCAAAGTTGTAGTTGTCGGTGCTGGATCGGCAGGAGCGGTTATCGCGGCTCGACTTTCACAAAATCAAAACATTGATGTGTTGTTGTTGGACGCGGGGCCAGATGTCTCGGTTGCATTGGAAGCTGAAGGAACACGGAGCATCAATTTTGTTGAGGCTCTAGAAGTTGAGAATCGAAACTTACGGATACCGGTGCGTCGAACCGCAAATCAAAGTTTGAGCGACTACGTGCGTGGTACGGGTACGGGTGGAAGCTCATCGGTGAATGCGATGGTTGGAATGTGGGGGATGGCAAGCGACTACGACAGGTGGGTACGCGACTTGGGTTGTGACGGCTGGTCGTGGCGAGATGTCGCGCCAGTGTTTGCAAACCTACCAATACCACTACGCACCACGCTTTCGAACGAGTGGGGGAATGTAGACCGCGCGCTTGTTGACGCCGCAACAGATATGGGATTTGAAAGGCGCGATGATTTGGGTATGGCGCCACTTGCAGGTCGTGGGGTTGGGGCGGTCTCGTTGACATGTATTGGTGGTCGGCGCGCCTCAGTTAACGATATCTATCTTGAGCCAGCGAGATCGAGAGCGAACTTAGAGATACGGGGAAATTCGACAGTTGATCGACTAAATATGAATGGAAAAAACATAGTTGGTGTGCGCCTGACAAACGGAAGCGATATTGATGCCGATGCAGTGGTGATATGCGCTGGAGCAATCTCGACGCCACAGATTTTGTTGCGCACCAAGATTCAGCGAAGTGGAATCGGGTGCGGAGTAAAGGATCATCCCGCAGTTTCGTTGACTCTTGCATTGAAGGAGCCAAGTGAATCTCGATACGCGATCTCTACGTTGCTGCGAACCTCATCAGCGACATCTGACAGGCATGACGATGGTGCTCGGTCGGAACAGGGCGATATCCATTTATTGCCTCTCAATCACACAACTGCGCACGACAACATGCACGGAGCAATGTTTGCAGCAGTAATGCGGGTGCACTCAACGGGGAGCATTACGGAAACGAATATTGATCTCAACCTACTGAGTGACGAGCGCGATATGCGCGCGATGACAGAGGCAACCTCCATGCTTGAAACCATGGTCGAGGGTCAATCATTCACTGACATTGTTCACTCGGTGAGCAATGAACCGTCTACTAGCAACATGCAGGATTGGTTGCTCAACAACGTCGGGTCATATTCGCATATTGGATGCTCGAGCAAAATGGGTGCAGTCTCGGATGAGAGTGCAGTAGTGGACACAAACGGCAAAGTGATTGGTTATAGCCATGTGTGGGTCTGTGATGCCTCAATTTTCCCTGACTTGCCAACTGGAAACACGCATCTCCCCGTGGTGATGATGGCCGAACGAATCTCGCAACGAATTAGCGAGAGTCTGACGTCCAATTAAGACTGCGTTGCACGGCACGACTCCACAGCGCATATTCGCTTGCAGTGGTAGGTGTTGGTTGTGGAGTAAATGTTCGGTCGAGTTGCCACGAGTCAGTGATTGATTGCAATGTTGGCCAAACCCCCTCTGCTAAACCAGCCAAGTAGGCGGCACCGAGCGCTGTTGTCTCTAAATCTTTTGGTCGCACAACGGTGACTCCGAGTTGATCGGCTTGCATCTGCAGCATCAGGTCCATGACTGCGGCACCACCGTCGACTCGCATGTCTATAAGAGGAACCCCTGTTGCTCGAACCATTGCCTCAACTACGTCACGAGTTTGATAGGTCATTGATTGAACAACTGCGCGAGCGATATGTGCGCGCGTGGTACCGCGGGTGATACCGCAGATGATGCCTCGTGCATATGGGTCCCACCACGGACTACCAAGACCGGTAAATGCCGGCACAACAACAACTCCACCACTGTCTGTAACTGAAGCCGCGAGAGGCCCGACTTGTGCGGCATTGTCAATGATGTTGAGGCCGTCGCGAAGCCATTGGATTGCGCTGCCTGTTACGAAAATGGAACCTTCAAGTGCGTACGTTGGCTTGCCAGAACCAAGATCCCATGCAACGGTGGTGAGCATGCCGTCGGTTGGGGGTGGGCACGCATTCCCCACGTTCATGAGAACGAAACTGCCCGTGCCGTACGTGTTCTTGCTACTTCCGACATTGAAACATGCCTGACCGAACAGCGCTGCTTGTTGGTCACCTGCGATTCCCGAAATCGGGATGCCACCCGGAATGTTGATTTCGGCTTTGTTGTTCGTACTTGTGAAGCTCTGCGTAATGCCACACCTTCTACTTGATGGAACGATGGTTGGCAATGAAGTGAGCGGCACATCAAATACCTCACACATTCGTTCGCTCCAATGCATGTTGTTGATATCGAACAACATGGTGCGACTTGCATTTGATGGGTCGGTAACAAATGAGTTTCCGCCAGTGAGATTCCAGATGATCCACGAATCGATTGTGCCAACGGCAAGGTCGGCAGATTGCGGAATCTGACCGTTCTTGATCATCCATTGCACCTTGGAACCAGAAAAATATGGATCTAGAACGAGACCCGTAGTCGCACGAACTGTTGCCAGCATTGGCAACAGTTCGGTGCACCTGTCGGCGGTGCGACGGTCCTGCCAAACGATTGCTCTTCCAAAAGGAACGCCGGTTGATTTGTCCCATGCAACGATGGTTTCGCGTTGGTTGGTGATGCCTATCGTTGCAATTTGAGCATCGGGCATGGTGGAAAGACGAGCAACAACATCGCTCAATGTTTGTCGTACTGCAAACAATATTTCAAGTGCATCGTGTTCGACCCATCCTGGTTGCGGAAAATACTGTGGAAACTCGAGGTAACTCGAGACTGATGCACGGCCATCTGCGAAAATAGCGCGTGATCGTACGCCGGTAGTGCCGGCATCAATGGCGACGACTGCACTCATTGGTCTACTTACCGTTCAACTCGGTTTGACGTGATGGGTCAATGTCGCGTGGAAACTGATCGGTGTTCACACCGCAAGATGAGAGCGTGGCTACAACAGTCAAGATGATGCCGAGAGTGAGTCTGATGCGCAATTTCATGAACTTACTTCTGTGCTCAATTGGGTATCGGTGGATGGCTGACTCGGTATGAAAACATCTAGATCAACAATAAATCTTGCACCACGAATTCCGTCATGCCTATTTTCAGCCCAGATACTTCCTGAATGCAGAGCAACATGTTCTGCCGCAAGGGCGAGACCAAGTCCTGCTCCTTCGGACCCAGCGCGCTGTCCCGCAGATCCTCCGCGGGAAAAGCGTTCGAAAATCTTTTCTTCTTCGCCGTCTATCAATCCACTTCCGTCATCTTCGACGATCACCCATACACGCGACTTATCTGGATCATCGTCGGCAAACTGAATGATTATCTTCGGTTTACCACCGCTATGAATGCGAGCGTTATCGATCAGGTTGGCAAATACACGGGCGAGTCGGCGCTTATCGCCTTGCACCATGATCTGATCGGTACCTGCTGCGAATATGACATCGGTACGGGGGAGTGAACTGACGGCAATTGCCTGGCGAACAAATTCGAGCAGTGCAAGAGGTTCATTGATCAGCCGAACTGCGCCAGCATCGAAGCGTGAAATTTCGAGTAAGTCTTCGACAAGGCCTTGAAAACGGGTGACGTCGCCAATGAGCAAGTCGAGAGCAGCCTGCGAACGTTCGGGGAGTTCGTCACGGCGCGAATGCATAACTTGTGCCGAAGCTGCCAGTGTCATGAGTGGCGATCTCAATTCGTGACTGACATCGGACGTGAATCGCGCATCGCGCTCGACGCGTGTTTGCAGTGTTGCAACCATGTCGTTGAAGGCCGTAGCGAGCATTTCCAGATCGCGATCTCGAGTTGTCTCCAACCTTGTGTCAAATCTTCCTTCGGCAATTGCGCTTGCGGCTTGGGCGGCTTGCACGAGTGGGCGGACAGTGCGTCCTGATACAAGCAGTCCGAGACCAATACCGACAGCAGTAGTGATGGCGCCTGAAAGCATGAGAGCAATAAACACACTGCGCAATGCGTCTTGCGTCTCGCGAAGACTTTCAAGTTCGAAATAAAAAGCATTTGCTTGCTCAAGTGGAATGCCAACAATGAGTGCAGCGCTTACTCCGTGATCAATGATCATTTGCGCGGCTTTGAGGTTTGTGACAACTCGAGTTTTTAGGGCAGTCGGAATATCGGCCTGAGTAAATCCTTTTGAGTTGCTTGTCCAGACCCCACTGCTGAAGAGCAATCGCTGAGCAGAACCGAACTGCTCAAGTGCACCAATTACGTCCGCGGGGTTGGCGAGTAGGTCGGTCTGTACTCGCTTAGCGTTGGCAAATGCTTGATTAATTTCGGCCGTCTCGCGTTGCTGGACAAAACTACTTCGCGTAAAACCATACGTTGTGATTGCCAATACGCCCGAAAGAATCATTGCGCCAGCACCGAATGAAATAAGAATTCGATGGCGCAAACCAATTCTGCGAGGAAGTAGTGCTCGTGCTGTGTTGCGTATTATTCGGCGTGCTCGAGTGCGCCGGTAGCGCGGCGGTCGCGGCGATTGGAGCAGTTGGGGTGCGGGGGTCACGACTGCAAGCGATAGCCGAGCCCGCGAACAGTCACTACATGTGTTGGCTCAGCAGGGTCCACTTCAACTTTCATCCGTAGGCGACGAATGTGCACGTCAACCAGTCGTCCGTCGCCGAAATATCCGTGGCCCCAAACTTTGTCGAGTAAGACTTCACGGCTGAATACGCCGTTTGGATCGTGCGCTAATTCGCAGAGCAGACGAAACTCGGTCTTAGTGAGTGGCACATCTTTGCCACCGAGAGTTACCTTGCCTTCGTCGGGGATGATTTCGAGATTTCCAAACACAAGTTTTGAATGTCCTGGGGCAGAGGGGCGTACTCGTCGCAGTAGTGCGCGAATGCGAGCAGAAAGCTCTTTTGGTGCGAAAGGCTTGGTGAGATAATCGTCTGCGCCAGCTTCGAGTCCGGCTACAACATCATGAGTGTCTACTCGTGCAGTGACCATGACGATGGGAACATCGCTCATTTTGCGAATCGTACGACACAGTTCAAAACCGTCGATGCCGGGGAGCATGATGTCGATAAGTACGACGTCGGCAGGTGTGCTTTGAAAAACTGCGATGGCGTCTTCGCCCGTCGGGGCTTCGTCAACGATCCAACCTTCGTCTTCGAGAGCAAGTTTGACCGAGGCTCTAATGCGCTCATCGTCCTCAACAGTTAAGACTCGAATTGCCATGGGCTTAATACTTACCGATCGGAGGCGCTTGCAGCCATGATCAACTGTGAGAGCTGGTCAAATATGGCTGGGGCAGTAGTCAGTATTTCGGCAGGTCGAGGGGTGTGACCGCTGAAATCGCCACTTCGGCAGCCGGCTTCGTGGGCAATCAGGATTCCGGCAGAGATGTCCCACTGATGCAGGTTCTCCTCGAAGTATGCGTCAATACGACCACATGCAACAAAGCACAGGTCGATTGCTGCTGCGCCAGCACGACGAATATCGCGAATTTGATGAATAAACCGTGAAACGCGTTGTGCCTGAATGGTGCGCTGATCTGCTGAATAGCTAAAACCTGTACACACTAAAGCTTGAGAAACATCTGCGATGTTGTTGCTCTGAATAGGGGCACCATTGAGAAACGCACCACCTCCTCGAGTGGCAGTAAACATTTCGCCAAGCGCAGGTATATATACGACGCCTGCGAGAGGGCCACTGCTGTCTTCAGCGCCAATTGACACCGCCCACGCTGGAAGGTCGTAAAGGAAGTTGGTCGTGCCATCGATGGGGTCGATGTACCAGGTGATGCCACTTGTTCCTGAAACCGAAGCACCTTCTTCGCCAACAATGGCATCTTCTGGGCGGGCGGCACGGATTCCTTCGACAATCAGCACTTCCGATGCACGATCAAACTCGGTGACCATGTCGGTGGCCGTCGATTTTGTTTGCACATTGTGCAATCCAGCTTTTCTTCCTGCCAACGCCATGTCTCCAGCTTGTTTAGCCAACGTGGTTGCAACCTGCAGAAGTTGGGATGCGAGTTGATCAGCTGTCGGCAAGTTCGCGCCATTCTCCGACTGCACGCAGCACTAAAACGCTGACGACCGCCATGCCGATTGCGCCAACGATTGCGCCGAGCAACAGGCCAATGCCTGTTCCAACTGAGCATTCTCCTGCGCATTGTAAATCGATAACTGAATATCCGATTGCCGCTCCGGCCGCACCCGCAATCAGCACTCCAACAAATGCGATGACTCTGGCTCGCGGCGATGGAAGCGCTGATAGGGCACGTTTGTCGTTCGGGGTTTGCGGCACCCGATTAGCGTAGTTGTTGTCGTGAAAATAGCCCGAACAATTCTGCATGTCGACATGGACATGTTTTATGTGGCGGTGGAATTACGTCAGCGTCCCGAATTGCGGGGCAAGCCTGTTGTCGTTGGGGGTGACGGAAAGCGAGGCGTTGTCGCGGCGGCTTCATATGAGGCGCGTAGGTACGGAGTATTTTCGGCAATGCCGTCAGTACGGGCTCGCAGACTTTGTCCAGATGCAATTTTTCTACCTGGCGACATGGACTTGTACGTGCAGGTGAGTTCGCAAGTGTTTGACATTTTCAGAGACTTCACGCCCCTTGTCGAAGGCCTTTCCCTGGATGAAGCTTTTTTGGATGTAACCGGAGCGCAACGATTGCTAGGCGATGGGGTGGTGATCGCTGAAGCAATTCGAAAACGGGTTCTCGATGAAGTTGGTTTGGTATGCAGCGTCGGTGTTGCAACGAGCAAATTCGTTGCGAAGTTGGCATCAAAGACGGCAAAGCCGATCGCGGATCACGTGAGTGTTCGGCCTGGACGCGGAGTTGTGCAGATCGAGAGTGGCAAAGAACGTGAATTTATCCACGGTCTTAATGTTGAAGCACTCTGGGGGGTTGGTCCAGCCACTCTTGCAAAATTGCAGAGCGTAAGCATCAAGACTGTTGCTGAATTAGCCGTCATTGATTTGCAAATTTTGAAGCATTTGCTCGGCGATGCTCATGCAGTTCATCTGCATCAGCTCGCGAACGGCATTGATCACAGGGAAGTAGAGCCAAATTCCGACTCAAAATCGATCGGTCACGAAGAAACATTTAGCAATGACATCTTCGATAGCGAGACAGTGCGACGGCATCTCGTGAGAATGTCAGATCTGGTTGCGAGAAGGTGTCGAGACGAAGGACTGGCGCCACGAACCTGCACGGTCAAAATTAAGTACTCAGATTTTGTGTCGATCACGCGTTCGAATACAAGTGCAACGCCAATAACGAGTGCCCAAGCAATGATGCAGATGGTTGAAGGCTTATTGGTAGATATCGAAATGTTGCGTGGAGTTCGGCTGGTGGGTATTTCGACTCGAAACTTTGCAGCGCCAGAGGCGCAATTGAGTTTGTTTGACGAAGGGACTCACAGCCAGGACGCCACCTCATTGGACGAGGTATGGGCTCCGGCAACTGCTGCCATTGATGACATCCGTGAACGATTCGGGGACGAAGCAATTGGTCTTGCCAGCACCCTTCATTCCAAACGCCGACCAGGTTCATCAAAATGGGGTCCCGAGGAATAAGATAAGGGAACTATGCCACTGTCAGCAGAAGAACAACGGATATTGCAACAGATCGAGCAATCGCTCGAGACTGACGAACGATTTGCGAGCGCTGTAAAGCCGTCAGGTATTTATGCGCACTCGGCACGTAAAGCATGGTGGGCCGGTCTTGGTGCACTCGCTTCACTCGTGTTCACTGTTTTTGCGCTACAGGTTCATTTTCTGGTTGCGTTCGCTGGCTTTATGGCGATGCTTGGTTGCGTTTTGATCATTGAGAAGCAATTGCGAGCGATGAGCAAAGTTGGTTTGAAAGACGTAGCCGCGTCGTTTCGTAAGGCGCGCACGAATGCCGCTTCAAGCCGAATCAAATTTGGCAAAGACATCTAACTCTTCTGGTTTTCTCGCCATTGACATTGGCGGCACAAAACTTGCTGTTGGTGTGGTGTCGACAAGCGGCGAACTGTTGTCGCGAATGCAAACCCAAACGCCTGCAACTGACGTATGGGGAGCTCTGAAAAATCTGATCGACGCACAAATGTTGCAAACCGACGTGCGCCTTGAAGCATGCGGTGTCGGTTGCGGCGGCCCGATGACATTGGGTGGGGAACGTGTCTCTCCATTGAACATCCCCGATTGGAGAGGCTTTGGTTTGCGTTCTGCTATTGAAAGTGCAACTGGGCTCAAAACATACATTGCTAATGATGCCCAAGCATTGGTGCTGGGCGAAGTCTGGTGTGGAAGTGCCGTAGGGGTTTCGGATGTAATTGGAATGGTGGTGTCGACAGGAGTTGGTGGCGGCATCGTTTCAAATAACAAACTCGTAACCGGACATCTTGGTAACGCCGGACATATTGGTCACGTAGTTGTTGAGCCCGATGGCAGGTTGTGCGAGTGCGGAGGCCACGGATGTTTGGAAGCGCATGTTTCTGGCAGATCGATTGAAGCGATAACTGGAAAATCGAGCGAGCATGCACCGAATGAAGTCAAAATCGAGGCTGGAAAACTGGTTGGGCGAGCACTTGTGTGTGTCGGTGCGCTTATGGATTTGCAACTCTGCGTGATCGGAGGTTCGGTTGCCCTGGGGTTCGGCGATCCATTCTTTCATGCCGTCCAGCACGAGCTAGACCGCTCAGCGCGCCTTGAATTTATTCGTGGAATGAAGGTGATACCCGTAGGTTTGGGCGACGCTGCACCCTTGATCGGCGCTGCGAGTCTGGCCAGGTCTTCGTACTAGCGTAAAGACCCATGAACCCGACATACAGCGCAGCGGCGGAAGAGTATCGCGAAAAAGTACAGGCCTTTTTGGCGGAGAAATTGCCTCCAAATTGGAAGGGTATTGGTGCACTAACCGGTGATGCACTTGAGCATTTCATTACCGAATGGCGCGCAACACTGTTTTCGTCTGGGTACCTCGCTCCTGGCTGGCCAGTCGAGTTTGGTGGCGGCGGTTTATCGGAACTTGAGCAAGTCATTATCGCCGAAGAGTTTGCTCGCGCTGGTGTGCCAACCGGTGGGCACAACGACGTATTTAGCATTCAGATGCTTGGCAACACGTTGTTGCTGTTTGGTACCGAAGAGCAAAAGCGTCATTACTTACCTCGCTTACTCGCTGGCGAAGATACTTGGTGTCAGGGTTACAGCGAACCAAACGCTGGAAGCGACTTATCAAATGTTGGTTTGCGTGCAGAGTTGGACGGCGATCAATGGGTATTGAACGGACAAAAGATTTGGACTTCAGCGGGACATCTAGCTGATCATATTTTTACGCTTGCACGAACAGATCCAGATGCGCCAAAACATAAAGGCATTTCATTTTTGCTCGTTGACATGAGGCAGCCCGGAATTGAAGTGCGACCCATCAAGATGTTGTCTGGTGAGAGCGAATTTAATGAAGTGTTCTACACAGACGCTGTCGTGCCAAAAGAAAATGTCGTTGGTGGAGTAAACAACGGTTGGGCAGTTGCCATGGGCTTGCTTGGTTTCGAACGCGGGGCTGCAGCATCGATTGCACCGATTGCTTTTGAGGCCGAGTTTGATCGATTGCTACAACTTGCGAAAGATCGCGGTGTTAATAATGACCCGCGTATTCGCCAAAAGTTGGCGTGGTGTTATTCCAAGGTGCAAGTGATGCGTTACTTGGGCATGCGCACATTGACAAAGTTTCTGGCCGGACATCACCCTGGTCCTGATGGCGCAATCTTTAAGTTGTATTGGAGTGAGTATCACAAGATCGTCACCGAGCTAGGCGTAGATCTTTTGGGAATGGATGCAATGGTTCCGACGGGTCGTAAACCTTCGAGTGCGTTCTCGACCGACGATGCTGGTGCGCCAAATGATTCAATGAGTTGGACAATGACATTCTTGAATGCTCGTGCAGGAACCATCTATGCGGGTTCGTCGCAGGTGCAACGCAACATCATCGGTGAGATGGTGTTGGGTCTACCCAAGGAACCAAAGCCGGGCTGATCTGATGCTGGTTCTCCGCACGTATCTGAAGCTGATTGGCGCCGTCGTAGTGCGGCCCGGTTTGTGGATGACGGCGCTTCGTTCGGCCAAGCGAATGGTGCCACGACAGTGGTGGCGCAATGGTTCGCACCTTCCAGTGCCATCTCGCGCATATGTTGATTTTCGAATGACAACGCAATATGGATATGGAGTCGACCAGCCAGAGATTGCGGACATCATCGATTATTTGGAGTGGTCAAAAGATTGGCACAGTACCGGAACGTCGATGCGTCGGCGACTCTTCAAGGCATAACTGATGCGAAGCGCGCTGGTATTGAATGCAACATACGAGCCGCTGAGTGTTGTCTCTGCGCGACGAGCTGTGTGTTTGGTGCTGTCGGACAAAGCCGAAATAATTGAAGACGATGGAACGGAAGTTCATTCGGAAACGATGAGCATTCCTGGACCGCTCGTGATTCGACTGCGATACATGGTCAAGGTTCCGTATCACCGCCGCACAGCACTTTCTCGCCGTGCGGTGTTTGCGCGAGATGATCACCGCTGTCAGTACTGCGGTGGAGTTGCAGATTCGATTGACCATGTCATGCCACGCTCGCGTGGCGGAATGCATATTTGGGAAAACGTGACAGCTGCATGTCGACCTTGCAATTTGCGAAAGCGGGACAGAACTCCGGAAGAAGCTGGAATGCTGCTTGAGTCGCAGCCTCTTGCCCCGCGCGAATTGGCGTGGATCACTGTGTCGGTTGGACGTGTGCCCGACGAGTGGAAACAGTATCTTGCCGCTGCATCCTGAATCGACATGGCGTGTGCACAATGTGCGCACATCTGCAAGTGAGCAACATGGGCGTGATCTTCCAGCAGAACGAAGTGTTTGGAATGTGGATGTCAGTGTTCCAGCGGTCGTGTTGGGCTCCCGACAAATAGAAACCGAACTCAATATCGATGCGTGTGCGAAAGCGAACGTAGAAATAGTGCGGCGACGAAGCGGCGGTGGGATGGTGTTTCTTTCGCCTGGCAAGCAGGTCTGGTTAGACGTGGTGATACCCAAAAATGATCGACTCTGGATAGATGATGTTGGAAAAGCTTCATGGTGGTTGGGCGAAGTCTGGTTGGCTGCAATCAAATCACTTGCGCCAACAAATGCATTGCAGACATACGTACATCGCGAAAATCTCGTAACGGGCGAACATGGCGACCTCGTGTGTTTTTCTGGTGTTGGACCGGGCGAAGTGATGAGCATCGATGCGGAGGGAGAGCGCTCGAAAATGGTTGGCATCAGCCAGCGGCGCACCCAAGATGCCGCACGGTTTCAGTGCACGATGTATTTGGAGTGGGACACAGAGTCGTCGCGGCAGTTTTGCCAATTACTCAGCGATCCAAATAGTGCGCGCGATCGGATTGCGGCAAATCTTGAACAAAGTGTGATGCCCTTAAACCAGATCGTTGCCGGCGTTTCGGCCTCTGACGTGTTGGCTGCCTTCATGGCGCAAATAGCTCGCGTCTAGCGCACACTCGATAACACTCTCGAGAATATTTTCAAGCGGATGCTTTGTGCTGCCGCAGATTCGTTATGGCCTCTATTGGCTTCGCCGGGCTATAAGGGATAGTCCACAAATAAAGTGGAGAAAAGTGGGGGATAATGCTTGTAAGTGGGGGAAAGTGGGGATAGTCTCTTGTCACTTGGTTGGGGCGATGGCCCAAACCGAGTGGCAGCAAGGAAATACGTAAACGGCAGCGGAGGCCACAGTGTTTGTAGGGGTGCATGAGCGTCAGTTGGACCCAAAGGGTCGGCTTGGATTGCCTGCTTCGTTTCGTCCCCGTTTGGAACCCCGGTGCTACCTCTCTATTGGTCGCGATAAGTGCGTCGATATTTTGACTGCAGAGGCATTTGAGGCAGTTGCAAAAGATGCTGTGGAGAAGGTGCGATCTGGAGAAATGGATCGCAATCAGCAGCGCGCGCTTGCGAGCAACACATTTGAAGTCGTTGTCGATGCTCAAGGACGAATCAACATCGATGAAATTCTGCGCGAATATGCCGGCCTCACTCTCAATTCGCGAGTCGTTGTGAGCGGTTCATTTGACCGCGCCGAAATTTGGGATCCAACGCGCCATCAACGCATCAGCGATGAAGGCCTGCAGCAAATTGCCGGCACTGGTCAATAGAGAGATCGACGAAGGGAGACAGGTCACGAACCAACGCAACGTGTAGCAAGTTCGAGACCACTTCATAAGGTTTCGCTCTTCAGCAGTCTTCCGGTGAGCAAGGTAGACAGCATCAACTCCGCCCGCTTCTATCTCGTACGCGCGGGGAGACATCCCGGCGGCACCGCGAGCCGGGGGACTGCTGAAGAGCGA
>JBIIWI010000080.1:0-4841 GCA_044339005.1 Ilumatobacteraceae bacterium | reverse complement strand
CGATCGAAACCGATAACGACTTCGCGTGTTGGTGAGCTCAGGATTGTATGTGTCATGTCATTTTCCGTTTCGTTGTGAGACTTATTGTTGTTCTGCTTGAGTGTCTTCGTTCATTTCTTCTTCAAGTTCTTCGAGAGCAGCCAAATCCTTGGCGGCAACTGTAAGTTGCTCAATGTCCTTCTCAAATCCACCTGCATAAGCCAGCACACCTAGGTGCTGACGGGAATACTTCGCTTCGATCTCGTCGGCCACCTTTTGTGCGGCTTCGGCAAGAGTTCCTTCCAGCGGCAACGAATCTCGGCTCCACTGGGCAATGTCTTCCTCGGCCGTATAGATGTTGGCCTTGCGCTTTGCGCGATCAATAGCGCGTTGAAATTTGGCCGAGAGCACGACCTGATACCGATCTCTTCCCATTTGGGCGTTGACCTGCGCCGGAATATCACGCCACTTGATGACCACTACCGAGTTTCCGCCTCTTGCCATTGTTACACGCTCTCTTTTTTCGCTAGGGGGACTTTGATGTTTTTAGGGCTTTTAAATGTTACGGGAATCGAGTTTGCAAGACCTTGCACGCCAACATGACGATGTTCAAATGTCAAACCAAGCTGCACTGCTGCTGCTTTGGCAAACTCAACAACTTTTGGATCGGTTGTCTGAGACAAGAGAACAACGCGGGTGTAGTTGGAGAAGTATGTGTCACGCAATTGCGGGTGGCGATCAAGACCGAGACCCTCCCACACCAAGGCCGTGAAATGCTTTGCCAAAAAGTCGGTGAGATAAAAGGTGCCAGGTTGATCATCATGCAACTGTGCAAACAATTCAGAACCAGCAAAAAATTCGTAGCAATGTGCGCCAGGAATTCGTTGCACATCGGGATACGACTCAAGCATGCGATCGAGCGCACCACCCGTGCCACAGTCGGCGTAGCCAACCATTGTTGGGCGCGAGCCGCGACCATCTAAATGTTCACGAAGTGCGGGCACGATGCCCTCAGGACGATTGTGCAAGTTGGCTGGCAAGTAACGCACTTCAACAGCTTCATTGAGTCCGTTGATGTTCAGCACTTCACGAAGCTCTGACACGAGCGCCCCGCAGGCGATGATCAGCGGACGATTATCGTCCGACATAAAAGCCTTAGTCCTTTGTTACTAGTTGACCGAAGGGCCAGGAGGCTCAGCTGTACGCTGACGCTTTGCAGTTACCAACTCTTTTGCCATTTGTGATGCAACAGCTGCATCGCGACAATAGGCATCGGCACCGACAGCAGTTGCAAACTCTTCGTTCAACGGAGCACCGCCGACCAAGATGATGTACTTGTCGCGAAGACCCTTTTCTTTCATGGTGTCAACAACGACCTTCATGTACGGCATTGTTGTGGTGAGCAAAGCCGACATACCGAGGATGTCTGGCTGATGCTCTTCGAGCGCAGCCAGGAACTTGTCTGCATCGGTATTGATACCGAGATCGATTACTTCAAAGCCTGCGCCTTCAAGCATCATGGCTACCAAGTTCTTGCCGATGTCGTGAATGTCGCCTTTTACGGTGCCAACAACTACTTTGCCAACCGACTCTGCGCCAGTCTCAGCAAGAAGTGGGCGCAAGATGTGCATGCCAGCCTTCATTGCGTTTGCTGCAAGCAACACTTCTGGTACAAACAAAATTCCGTCGCGGAAGTCGACTCCAACGATGCGCATGCCTTCAACGAGGGCTTGCTGCAACACCTTGTCTGGTGACCACTTGCGGTCGAGCAAAATCGTGGTGCCTTCAACGATTTCGTCACCGAGACCGTCATAGAGGTCATCGTGCATCTGCTTGATCAAGTCTTCATCTGACAGACCTGCAAGATCGATGTCGTCGAAATCACTCATAGTTCTCTTCCCCTCGTATAACGATCAAATGGCTACTGCTCGGCAGATATATCACCGACAAGGCAGGTTAGCAGGGCTTAGGCCCCGACATGGCGGTAGAAGTCAACCGACTCAGGATCGAGGGGTGTTTTGCCCAAAATCAGATCGGCCGCTTTTTCGGCCACCATCATGACCGGCGCATAGATATTGCCATTCGTCACGTACGGCATGACCGAGGCATCCACAACTCTCAAACCAGCCATTCCATGCACTCGCATAGTTGCGGGGTCAACCACCGACATCGAGTCTGTGCCCATTTTGCACGTACACGAAGGGTGATACGCCGTCTCACCATCTTTTCGTACCCAGTCCAATATCTGCTCATCGGTCGCAACTTGGGGTCCTGGCGAAATCTCGCCACCATTGAAAGGATCGAAAGCTGGCTGACCAAGAATCTTGCGAGCTGCCGAAATCGCTTCTACCCACTCTCGCTTGTCTTCAAAAGTCGAAAGATAGTTGAAGGTGAATGCCGGCTTATCGCGAACATCTGCTGAGACCACTTTGAGACTGCCGCGAGAGTTGGAATACATCGGACCAATATGCACCTGATAGCCGTGTCCCCCGGCTGGCGCAGTTCCGTCGTAGCGAACAGCAATTGGAAGAAAATGAAACATCAAGTTCGGATACTTAACCTCGTCATTGCTGCGAATAAAACCGCCAGCTTCGAAGTGGTTAGACGCACCAGGACCCTTTCGGAACAACCAGGCAAAGCCGATGAATGGTCGCTTCCAAAATTTCATGGTTGGGTTCAACGAAACCGGCTGAGTGCAAGATTGCTGGACATACACCTCAAGATGATCCTGCAAGTTTTCGCCAACACCAGGCAAATGATGAATCGGTGTGATGCCGACAGAGCGCAGATCAGCTTCGTTACCAATACCCGAAACCTGTAACAACTGCGGCGAATTAAACGCTCCACCACACAAGATCACTTCCTTTGCTCGCACCGACTTATTACGACCAAACGGCAGTGAGTACTCGACACCAATAACTGTCTTTCCTTCAGTGATGAGTTTTGTTGCTAGTGCGCGACATTGCACCGTGAGATTACGACGATGCTTCACTGGGTGCAGATATGCGCGCGCAGCGCTGAAACGACGACCGCGCTTGACGTTGCGATCAAATGCCGCAAAGCCCTCTTGCTGATAACCATTTACATCTTGCGTAATCGGATGACCTGCCTGTTTGACTGCGCTGAAGAATGCACCAAACAACGGATTCTTCACTTGCCCACGCTCGAGACGAAGCGGGCCACTTTTGCCCCGAAATTGATCTTTTGAATCAGCCGCTAGACAATTTTCCATTCTCTTGAAATACGGCAGACAATGTGCATAGTCCCACGACGACATTCCCGCATCTGCACCCCATCGCTCGAAATCAAGCGGATTGCCGCGCTGGAAAATCATTCCATTAATGCTGCTAGAGCCACCCAAAATCTTGCCGCGACCATGTGTAACGCGACGGCCGTTCATATGCGGTTCTGGTTGTGATGAATACATCCAGTCATAAAACTTGCTTCCAATAGGAAACATCAATGCTGCTGGCATATGAATAAAAACATCAAACCAGTAGTCGGGACGACCAGCCTCAAGAACGAGAACCGAATTGTTTGGGTCGGCACTCAAACGATTTGCCAAGGCACATCCTGCGGATCCACCACCAACAATTACGTAATCGAACGATTCCTTCACGGATTATTTATATCACAGTAAAAACGAAAGCGACTTGCTACTCATTAAATCAGTACATCTACCAAATGACTAGCGCGCTTTTTTGATAGCAGTATCGATCAAGACACGAACTTCATCAAGACTTGCCAATCGTGGATTAGTTTTTGCAGCTGAGTCCTTGAGAGCCTTTGCCGCGATTCGTTCTACGCAATCCATTGGCACACCGATTTCGCCCAACGATTTTGGGATGTGAATCTCGTCAAGCAATTTTTCAACTGCTGCGATGAACCCTTCAACAGAATGATCAGCAATTTCCATCGCTTCAGCCATGCGACGAACCTTTTCGTCCATTCCGGGCAAATTGAATCGTAAAACTACTGGCAAGAGAATCGCATTGGTGTTGCCATGATGGGTATTGAACTCGGCCCCAACCATGTGCGAAATCGCATGCACCAAACCAAGCCCTTTCAGAAATGAAATTCCCGCCAAACATGAACCAACGTGCATGCCACCCCGCGCTGTGATATTTGTTGGATCGGAAACGGCCACAGGAAGCCATCGCCCAATCAGACTCAAGGCTTCAAGTGCCATTGCATCGCAGAGCGGATGAAAACCGGGAACAAGAAAAGCTTCAATGGCGTGAACCAATGCATCTGCACCCGTCCACGCGGTCAGACTCGCTGGCAATCCAATTGTCAGTTCAGGATCTAAAAGCGCCAAAGATGGCTTCAACTCTGAATGCCAAACGCAGAACTTCATCGCTTTCTCTGTGTGAGTAACCATTGCTGTGCTTTCGGTCTCGGCACCGGTGCCAGCAGTTGTGGGAATCGTGATGAGAGTTGGAAAACGGTTTTCGGTCGAAATCACTGGCGACACTTGTTCAAATTCGAAATCCCATAGATCAATTTCATTATTCGCAGTTAAACAAATCGCTTTAGCTCCGTCCATTGCACTGCCGCCACCAATCGCAATAATCGCATCATGATTACCTGCGAGAAATGCAGCACGTCCAAAACTGATCTCCGAATCAACAGGGTTTGGTGATATCCCAGAAAACACGCCCGAAGCAAGGCCAGCTTCTGAAAGAAAGTCCACCAACCGAGCAATAAACGAGAGTTCTCGACTTCCACGATCAGTAACAATTAAAGGATTGCGAACACCCAACGCCACACATCGCTGCCCCATCTCTGCGAGGCGCCCTGGTCCATATGCAATTGGCACGGGAAAATTCCAATCATGTGCCAACAACATTGACGGATCATTC
>JBIIWI010000006.1:0-46394 GCA_044339005.1 Ilumatobacteraceae bacterium | reverse complement strand
GGCGTGACAACCTACCGACATGTGTATCTACTGGAAGCCCGGGCAGATCGAAAACTACACTGCGCAAGACGTTTGCGGTCTTACGACCGACACCAGGAAGAGTCACCAAGTCTTCAATAGCACTTGGCACTTCGCCATCAAATCTGTCCATCACATTGCGCGCCATGCCTACCAAGTTCTTTGCTTTGGTCGCATAAAAGCCAGTGCTTCGAACAAGTTCTTCCACCCGCGCAACATCTGCCACCGCCATTTTTGCAGCGGTGGGAAATTCTGCGAACAAAGCAGGTGTCACCATATTGACGCGTGCATCAGTGCATTGCGCTGACAAAATTGTGGCGCTCAACAACTGAAAAGCACTTTCGTGAGTGAGTTCACAAATTGGGGCGCCATAAATCGCTTTGAGCCTGATCAAAATTTCTGCAGAACGATCGAGAATCTTCTGATTAACTTTTTTTGTTGCCTTGACTTTTGGCGCTGTCTTTGCGCGCGTTGGTGTAATAGCCACAGTGCCGAACACTAGCGATTAGCGCAGATAACCTAAGTATTATGGCGAATCTTGACATCAAACGATTGTCTGTAAACGAAGATCTCGCTGATGTCGAAGCCTTACTTCGAAAGGTTGAGCGTGCTGACGGAGTACGTCCGCTTTCCGATCACCTCTGGATTGACCTGCGCCAAGGTGGACGCCCAGGATTTGCGGGGATACTTGCATTCATACCTGGGCACGGTCACCCAGTTGCCTATTGCCAAGTATCACGCGGTAATGAATCATGGTCGCTCGACCTCATCATCGACCCACACCACCGCTACGACATGGCTTCAATCGGTCCAGAGATGCTCGCTGCCGCAATTGCAATCATTTCCGATGAGGGTGGTGGGCAGGTCTATTGGTGGGTGTACGAACCAACTCAAGTTCATCAACAACTTGCAAGCAGCGTCAACTTTGCCATCGGACGCACTGTCACCCAGATGCGAGTCAATCTTCCACTCAGCCAGGATGTGCTCAACGACACAAAACAGATCGAGACATGCGCCTTTCGGGTTGGCAAAGACGAGCAATCTTGGCTTGATGTAAACAACCGTGCTTTTAGCGACCACCCCGAACAAGGTGGATGGACAAAGGAAATTCTTCAATCGAGACAACAAGAACCCTGGTTTAGCCCTAATGGTTTTTTATTGCATCACATTGACAGCAAATTGGCAGGATTTTGTTGGACAAAGTTACACCTCGACACACAGCCTGTGTTGGGAGAAATTTATGTCATCGCGGTTGACCCAGATTTCTCGGGTAAAGGCCTCGGTCGATCACTCACTGTGGCAGGCCTGCAACATCTGGCAAAACTCGGCACGACTGTTGGCATGCTGTATGTAGACAACCAAAACAGCACTGCACTCAATATGTACACGTCACTTGGTTTTACAAGTCATCACCAACAGTGTGCATTTGTTGGAGATGTCCACTAGTTTTTAACGCATGTCAACAGTCGAAAATCTAAACGCCACATCACTTCCCCGCTGGTCGGTCGCTGATGTACATGAGTCTTTTTCATCTCGCTCATTCACTGATGCAATGGAACGGGCTGGCGCAACCGTGTCCCGTATGGAACAGCTCTTTGACCAACACAATGTGCGAGCAATCGAGCCACGCAAACCCCAAGAGGCCGATGGCCAAACAGCCGATCTCGTGATCAAGGCATTCAACACAACAGTTGAAGAGTCCGAAATCTTGGGTGCTTATATTTACGCGACTGTCAGCACCGACTCGCGCCACGAACAGGCTCAAGGCCTACTCAGCGAACTCGAAACCCTGGATGCACGAGTGTCGCCACTGCTTGCCCGCCTTGCCGACTGGGTTGCATCATTGGATGCCGATGCGCTTGCAACAGTGAGCATTGAAGCCCGCGAACACCTCGGTCCGTTGCAACGCCTTCAGGCTCGCAGCGAACACCAAATGTCGGAAGCCGAAGAAGGCTTGTATTCCGAATTAGGTACCACAGGTTCGTCGGCGTGGGGCCGCTTGCAAGGAGACCTCACTTCGCAACTCAGTGTTGATGTGCATCTTCCAAGTGGAACCGCAAATATGCCGATGGCCGCAGTGCGTGGACTTGCAACAGATACCGACTTGGCAACACGCAAGGCCGCATACGACGCAGAGATGCAAGCTTGGCCAACAATCGCAGTTGCATGCGCTGCTGCAATGAACTCGATCAAGGGTGAAGCCAACACTGTCAATCGTCGGCGCAATTGGAACTCGCCACTCGATGCCTCGCTCTATGGAAATAGTGTGAGTCGCGCAACATTTGATGCAATGCAGTCGGCAGTGCACGCTTCACTTCCCGATTTTCGCAAATGGATGCGCGTCAAGGCCCAACTTGCCGGTGACACCAACGGCTTGTCATGGTGGAACCTCTTTGCTCCTCTATCGGTCTCGCCGGGCGCCATCTCGTGGGATGAGGGAATCAGTTTGGTCAAAGGTGCATTTGCCAGTTACAGCGATCAACTCTCGCATCTGGTAGATCGCTCACTATCTGAACAGTGGATCGATGCGGAGCCACGAAGCGGCAAAGTTGGTGGCGCATTTTGTATGTCATTTGTTAAAGACCGATCGCTTGTATTGCTCAACTGGAGCGGAAGCGTTGACTCTGCACAAACAACAGCACACGAACTTGGCCATGCGTACCACAACACACAGTTGGCTGAGCGAACAGCGTTGCAAAAGCGAGTACCAATGGCGCTTGCCGAGACTGCAAGTATTTTTTGTGAGACTCTCGTGGTCGAAGAAGGCTTGCGCAAGCTTCAAGGCGATGACCGTCTTGCGCTGCTCAACGTCGACCTGATCGGAGCATCGCAGGTTGTCGTCGACATTCACAGCCGTTTCCTTTTTGAAACCGAAGTATTTGCCCGCCGTCAACACCGCACCCTTGGAGTGAGCGAGCTCAACGAGATCATGCTCTCGGCACAACGTGATGCATACGGTGACGGCATTGACCAATCAACAGCACACCCTCACATGTGGGTACTCAAGCCGCATTATTACGGCAGCCACTTCTATAACTGGCCCTATACATATGGCCTTCTCTTCGGGCTCGGCTTGTATGCGCGTTTCCAACATGATCCAGAGCATTTCCGCAGCGGTTACGACGATGTGCTTTCACGAGCTGGCATGGACACAGCGGAGCAACTTGGTGCGGCGTTTGGACTTGATGTAACGGACGAAGCATTTTGGACAGCAAGTCTCGATGTGCTTCGTGCACGTATGACTGACTTCAACACACTTGCGCAAAAGCACTTGTAAACTGAATAAATGGTCAGTCTTTACGATGCGTCACGCGAAGACATCACCACTCTCTTAGAGGGTCAGCCAGCATTTCGAATTAAGCAAGTCTGGGAAGGCCTGTATCAACAATTTGTTGAACCCGCCCAGATGCTCACGCTTCCGGTCGCCTTGCGAAACAAACTGAACGAGCAGTTTCCCACTGCGCTCAACCTCACCTCAACAAGCGTGAGCGACAAAGGCGACACCACGAAGTTCTTGTGGTCACTTGCCGATGGTGGGCACCCAATCGAAACAGTGCTGATGCACTACAAGGAGCGAGCCACGGTTTGTGTGAGTACGCAAGCAGGCTGTGCGATGGCCTGTGGTTTTTGTGCAACCGGTCAAGCTGGCTTCACTCGCCACCTCACAAGTGGAGAAATTGTCGAGCAAGTTGTGCGCGCTGCCAGAGAAAGTGCCAAGAAAGAACAACGCGTAGCAAACGTGGTGTTCATGGGCATGGGAGAACCACTGGCCAACGAAGAAGCGGTATGGGGTGCGGTCGAACGCATGCACCACGACATCGGTATTTCTGCACGCCACCTCACCATTTCGACTGTCGGAATCATTCCGGGCATCCGCGCGCTCGCACAACGACCACTACCCGTCAACTTGGCAGTTTCGCTGCACGCTGCGCGCGACCCTTTGCGCGATCGTCTCGTGCCCATCAACAAGCGCTACCCTCTCGCCGACTTGGTACAGGAGTGCGCAGATTACTTGCGTGTCAAGAATCGTCGCGTCAGTTTTGAGTGGGCCATGATCGAGGGCGTCAACGATCAGCCTCAAGATGCGAAAGAGCTCGCACGACTCTGCAAACGCTTACGACCATCTGCTCACGTCAACCTCATTCCGCTTAACCCGACTCCGGGTTGGCCAACCAAAGGCACATCCGCACAAGGTGTGCGCGATTTCGCAGAACAACTCGAAGACTTAGGCATCAACGTCACTATCCGTCGTAATCGTGGCACCGACATCGATGCCGCGTGCGGTCAACTCGCGGCCGGGCAACCAGTCAAGATGTCTTCAAAGCGCGAAATCCCCGCAACGTAGTCGCGCAAGCTTCTTAGGCTTGCAAAACGGTGAGGAGCCGCTCACGTCCTTGCACGATTTGATCTGCAAGTAATCGCTCCAAAACGCCGCCAGTAAACAGCGTGCCCCCATAATGCAAATCCACAGTCAGCACCGAACCAATACTTGTCGCTCCAACTTGTGCAGTGAGCACCCATGGAGAATGCTTGCGACCGTCGGTCTCGCGCCGCTCAAATTTCACAATGTTGGGGCTCTCACACGTGGATTGAACCATCCGTAAACGTTTTGAACGCGCGAATGGTCCCACTTTGCCGCGTAATTCAACCAGCCAAGCGCTGGGTTCACCCATTCCAGATGCCTCCGCTGTCACTTGATGCACTATGCCAAGCCATTGCGGATATGTCGCGAGATCGGCAACAACCGAAAACAGTTTTTCCACGCCAACAGGTGCTTCAACAGTTGCAGTTACATCCACAGTATTTGTCTATCAGAGATCGTTTATCAAGGTATATCGAACTCATTGAACGTCTCTCGTTCAAGTTCTACTGCAGGTTCTTCATCCACTACAGGTCGTGGATATTCAATTGTCTCATCAAGACCAAAAGCACGACTCAACAATTTGCCTTTTGGTCGCAATACTCCACCCAAGTCATCAGTGCGGTCAAATTGTGGAGTCCATGGCATCGCTTTTGTTTCTTCAAGGTCAGCATCTCGCACGGCTGGCTTCGCAATTGGCGCCTGCAATACTTCTGCTTCTTGTACTTCTTGTACTTCTTGTACTTCTTGTACTTCTTCCACATCTTGTTTGTCGGTCTGAAACAACATCGGTCGGACGGCAGGCTTCTTTTTTGTCTTTGTTTCAGTCACTGACTTTTTTACGCTTACCTTTGCAGGCGCTACACCAGATTTGGGTGTTCTAAATAAGCGCGGTGGATCTTCTCGACGATCATCAATTGACCAACCTTTTGGCACACTCATTCGATCGCCATGAGTGGCACACAAAGCGCTTCGACGCTCGCCGTCAATCGCTTCATAGTTCTGAAGCGTCAGTATCAAACTTTGCGAATCAATAATGTATTCAACTGCTGCAGGTTGAGCGCATCCTGGTCTTTCGCACTGCTGGGCCACGCTTAAACACTAGTTCTCGTGGGCGATATGGGCCTCGATCCCACGACTTCCACGATGTGAACGTGGCGCTCTTCCGACTGAGCTAACCGCCCGAGGCTGTTGAGGGTACAGCCCGCTATTGGCTTGGTACAACGCACGCTTGACCCATACCCTGCCGATCCCGTATCGACTCGGTGTCGGATGGGCACGTCATGTCAAAGCCGATCAATTGCCTCACAACTCCATAGTGATCCACTTCGCACCCCACCTCAACGGCAAGTTTGTTGGAGTCAACGACGACACATGATCCCGACTGCAATAAGCCATCTGGTTTTGCAGGAACAACCGGGCCACTCATCACATCCAGCACCAGGACACTCATGACGCCAATCGCAAGACTCCAACCGATCAACCTCTTGGGAAATTGTCCGCGAATAATGGGAGTTGGCGGAAATGGAGTATCTTCCGAAAAATCATCAAACTCATCTGCATCCAGATCTGCATCATGATCAACATCATTTTTGGTTCCGAGTAGCCCAGCGTCATACGCATGCCTCAGGGCGGAGTCAGACAATGTCGACCATGCCTGCACTACTTCGACCATCTCCAGTGATGCAGTAGGTGAAGTAATAATTGCACTGTCGGGATGAATCATGCGGACTTTGTCCCGATAAGCAGCACGTATCTCTTCTGTTGAAGCAGTTGGCACCACTCCAAGCACTGCATAATAATTCTTTTCTTGACCAAGCATCAATAACCCACAGCTGGGTCAACTACCCCAACGAGTTGTTGACCCAAAGCAAGTCGACGAACATTTTCGGTGATCCGCAATGCCAACAGCGGTGGCACCATCTCGGCAGTATTGCCAACGTGAGGAGTAATGATGCAGTTCGGCATCGACCACAACGGGTGACCCACTGGCAAAGGCTCTGGATCTGTGACATCTAAGGCAGCCCCACCTATTTGACCCGTGCCGAGAGCCCACACTAAATCTTCGGTGACTATTTGCTTTCCACGCCCCACATTGACGAGCCATGCGTGTGATTGCATCGCTTCAAACTGCTTCTTGCCCATAATGCCATGCGTCTCTGGCGTAAGTGCAACCGCCATCACTACAGCGTCTGCTTGAGCCAATGCAGCATCAAGTTGCGATGTCGTAACAACTTCATCCACCCCAGACAGATCAGCTTTTCGGTTTCGCACCACAGTGATGTGACAGCCGAATGGTTGCAACATAGAAATCAACGATTGAGCAATTCCCCCAGCACCAAGAATTGTGACGCGCGCGCCGAACAACGTACGTCCATGATCTTCGGTCCATTGTTGCTCGCGGGCATAACCAGCAACATGTCGCATACCTCCGAGCAACAGCCCAAGCGCGAGTTCGGCAACTGCTCCACCAAACACGCCCTTCGCACTTGTCCATGTGCGCGTTGCGTCAATAAATGGCATATACGTTTCGACACCAGAGAAAGGAACCTGCACCCATGTGATCTTGGGATTGTGTGCAAGCGTCTCAATAAGTTGCTCTGTTGAGTCAAAGTCAGTCCAAACAAGACCTTGCGCATCCGAAGCTTCAACTACATCTCCGCCGCCGGCGCGCACCGCATCACATGCCCAGTCAGCAGAACCTTGCGGACCAACAGCAATGCGCACAGCGCGCGGCGGGTTCATACGGATTTAGTGAGAATACGACGCTTTGGTTTTGCCGCCGAAGTCTTTGCTGCTTCTTTGCGCATACCTGCAATTGTTCCAGACAGTAATACTGCAACACTCAGGAACAGGATCATGCTGGCAAGCACATTGATTTGCGGCGGAATTCGCACGCGGGCTGCTCCGTAGATCTGGAGTGGAAACGAAACAACATTTCCCGAGTTGAAGAAGGTAATGATGAAGTCGTCTATGGACAAGGCAAACGCCAGTAACGATGCCGCGAGTATGCCAGGCAAGATCAGCGGCAACGTAACTTTCGTAAAGGTGCGCATGGGCGAAGCACCAAGGTCTTGGGCGGCCTGTTCAAGTGTCCAGTCGAACCCTCGAATACGAGCGCGAACAGTGAGAGCAACGAAACTCACTTGGAACATAATGTGAGCGATAACGATGGTGGTGAATCCAAATTCGATGAAGTTCTGACCAAGGAAGAGCGTTGCTAAAGATGAACCAAGCACAATTTCTGGAGTGGTGAGCGGCAAGACGAGAAATAGGTTGATTCCACCGCTCCCTCGGAACTTGTAACGAGAGAGAGCAATTGCAATGAGCGAACCAAGCACGGTCGAAATAAGCGTTGACACTGCAGCAATTTCGAGGCTTACTCGCAGAGCGCGAGTGAGTGATTCCTCGGCAAACGGATGCATCCAGTTTTCCAGCGTGAACTCTTGCCATGCAATGTTGAAGTTGCCTTTAGGTTTGTTGAAGCTGAACGCAACAATGAAAAAAATTGGCGTAAAAAGATAGAGAAGCCCTAGACCCGCAAAGATATTCAGTGCCCAATGTGCAACCTTGCTTCGTAAGCGCATCATGCCAAATCCTCCGTGCCGAAGATTTTGGTGTAGAGCAATACCAATGAGGCGATGCTAAACATCAACACCGCCGCCATTGCAGATGCAACCGGGTAATTGTTTTGCTTCAAGAATTGATCTTGAATTGAGTTGCCGATCATTGTTGTATTTGGATTACCAAGAAACTGGGCGTTCACGAAGTCGCCGGCAGCAGGAATGAAGGTGAGCAACGTTCCCGCAAATACACCGGGGACGGACAGTGGGAGCACCACCTTCCTGAACGCGCGCGTCGCACTTGAGTACAAATCCCCCGCAGCATTGACGAGGTTGGTGTCAATTTTTTCAAGGCTCACGTATATCGGAAGCAACATGAACGGAAGGAAATTGTAGGTAAGCCCACCGATGACCGCAGCGGGCGTATTCAGTAGTTTGCCGTTGTCCATGATGTGTAGCCACTCGAGCACCTGGACGACACCTACAGCGTCGAATGATCGAACAACAAAACCCCTATCCGCCAAGATTGTCGACCACGCAATAGTGCGAATGAGGTAACTCGTGAAAAATGGAATGACCACCATGCCGAGCAAAATATTTTTGTACTTACCTCCACGAAACGCAATGACATAAGCGAGTGGGTACCCGATCAACACCGTTAAAACGGTGGCGATTGCCGCGTAGACGAACGCGTGTTGAAATTGCGTTCCAAAGTCCTTGAAAGCATTCGAATAATTCTCGAATGCCCACGAGAAGTTGTAGTCAACAGAAAATCTGCTGGGTTTCGTCGACAGCGAAATTCGCAGCAAACTCCACACGGGCGCGAGGAAGAATAAAGCAAGCCACAACATTCCGGGCTTGAGCAGGCCGTATGGTGCAAGTAATCGTCGTGCTTCGGGGCCGCCCCGCAGGGCCAGCACTAAAACACCGATGAGAATGAGCGCAAGGACGAGCAACACCACCGATGCTGCGGGGCCACTCACCCACTTTGCGCCAAGCGCAACAAGGCACGCTGCAGCCATAAGCATGGCCCCGAGACCAACGCGATCGGCATTGGTGCCGATTCGCCGGGAAACGGTGACCCCCGTTGTCATGTTGTTTTCAGCGACTTATTCGGTGCTTACGCGCCGGTGATTGCCGAGAACTCCTCGTCAAATTTGGCTTCAACATCTTCTGTCAGTGTTGCAAATGCTCGCAAGCGTGCGCTCGTTGCATCATCTGGGAAGAGCAATTGGTTGTCGGCTAACTCTGGGTTGATCTTTGCCAATTCTTCGCGAACACCCTTCACTGGCGAGAGGTACTGCACATATTGAGTGATCAAAGCTGCCTGTACTGGGTCGTAACAGAAGTTCATCCACTTTGCAGCATTCGCTGAATTTTTCACGCCCTTCGGCAACATCATCACGTCTGCCCAACGAGTGCCGCCCTCTTCTGGAATAACGAAGCGAACGTTGGGGCTGTCCTTGCCAAGTTGCAACACGTCGCCAGACCAGCCGACACACGCTGCAAAGTTGCCGCTCACCAAATCGTCGGTGTAGTCGTTGCCAGTGAATTGACGAATCTGTCCATCGGCTTTGGCCTTAGCAAGTTTTTCGAATGCCGGCGCTGCATCGTCAAACGATGCGATGGTAGATGGATCAATACCCAAGCCCATCGCGATAAGGCCAATGGTGTCGCGCATTTCAGTGAGCATTCCGATCTTGCCCTTGAATTCTGGGTCGAACAAATCTTCTACGCTCTTCAACTCGCGACCGGTTACATCAATGTTGTACGCGATACCCGCCATACCCGCCTGCCACGGCATGCTGTATTCGCCCGTTGGGTCCCACGGTGGATTGACAAATCCATCGGTGATGTTTGCCATATTTGGAATATCGGCAAGTGGCAACTTTTCTGCCCAACCAAGGCTGATGAGTCGACCGGCCATCCAAAACGTTGGAGCAATGATGTCAGCTTCAATCGTTTTGCCGTTGCCGAGCAATGGTTGAATCTTGGCAAAATATTCGTTGTTGTCGTTGTAGCCCTCGGAGTAACTCATGGTGATGCCAGTTGCCTCAGCGAAACGGTCGACCGTTCCCAAGGTTGTTCCCTCAGTTGGGTCGATGTAGAGCGGCCAGTTATCGAATGACACGGTGGTCGATTCTGCGCTACCACCGCCATCGCTACCGCCACAAGCTGCAAGCAATGCAGGCAGAGAAATACCCATCGCGCCGAGCGCACCTGATCGGGCCAAGAATTGGCGGCGGGTCATATTGCGGGACACTCGGCGGTTATTCATGGTTCTCCCCTTCGTTGGTTACTGATGAGATCTTAGAGCGTTGACTCGATGTGATCGATGTCAGTTGTGGTTGCGCCTGCTTTATCGGGCCATCCGGCAAGCACGAAGCCACAGTCGCTGTCCCACGTCATGGCAATGCGCTTGCCAGGGGCAATCTGCGGCATCGTTGCCGACGAGTCAGCCAAGCACGTCATTTCTGTCCCGTCATCTAGCCGGACGATAAGACGGGCCGTTGCACCCTGAAACACCAGATCGGTGAGGAGGCCTTCGATTCCCCTGCCCTGCACTTCAACCGTTGCCGCGGGCTTTATGCGCTCCGGTCGCAGCATTACAGAAACTTTGTCGCCAACGGAAAATGCAGTGCCTTTGGCTCCCGCGCGAACGGTTGTACCCACTCGCAACGCAACAACAACGTCGTCTCCATCACGTGACTGCACAGTGCCTGGAAGCAAGTTGGCTGAGCCAATAAATCCAGCGACAAACAACGATGACGGCGTGCGATAAATCTCTTCTGGAGTGCCGATTTGTTCGACATGACCCTGGCTCATTACTGCGATGCGATCGCTCATGGTGAGCGCCTCACCCTGATCATGCGTAACAAAAATAAAACTAATTCCGACTTCGCGCTGAATGCGCTTTAGCTCGATCTGCATTGCTTCGCGAAGCTTCAAGTCAAGTGCGGCCAACGGCTCATCCAACAACAATGCGCTTGGATAGTTGACTAGTGCTCGAGCAAGCGCAACGCGTTGCTGCTGACCACCGGAAAGCTGCGTTGGCTTTCGAGCGGCAAATTCGGAAAGGCGCACGATCTCCAACATTTCCATAACGCTCGCCTTGATCTTTTTCTCGTCAATCTTTTTACTTCGAGGACCAAACGCGACGTTGTCGAACACCGTCATGTGCGGGAAAAGTGCGTACTGTTGGAACACGGTATTGACGTTTCGCTTATACGGCGGCACAGAAGAGACGTCTTCCCCGTCGAGCATGACGCGACCAGTTGTCGGTTGCTCGAAACCTGCGATCATCTTGAGCGTTGTGGTTTTACCGCAACCCGAAGGACCGAGCATCGCAAAAAACTCACCAGTGGAAATTGAAAAATTGGCATCGTGTACAGCGACAAAGTCGCCGTAAGTCTTCGAAATGTGATCGAGTTCGATCACATTTTTTGGATTCGCCAATTCCCCCATGTTGCTCCTTATTTAGCTCTCGAGATTTTTAGCTGTTGAGATTGATCATCACGTGCTTGATGCGCGTGTAATCGTCCAGAGCGTATGCCGACAAGTCTTTACCGTAGCCCGACTTCTTGTAACCGCCGTGAGGCATTTCGGCGACCATCGGAATATGAGTGTTCACCCACACGCAGCCGAAGTCAAGGTTTTTGGTCATGCGCATTGCACGGCCTAAGTCACGAGTCCAGACAGACGAAGCAAGTGCATACTCAACGCCGTTGGCCCACTTCAAAGCCTCTTCTTCATCACTAAATTGCTGCACCGTAATGACCGGTCCAAACATTTCATTCTGAATCATTTCATCTTGCTGCTTGAGGTCACAGATCACGGTTGGCTCGAAGAAGTACCCGGCTCCACTTACTTGCGAACCACCTGTTGTAATTCGCGCATGTTTTGGCGTGCGGTCAACGAATCCCTTGACCTTGCTCAAATGGGTTTCGTTATTTAATGGTCCGTACAACACATCGTCCCCAGGCTTGCCAGTCTTTGTCTTTTTTGCAGCCTCAGTGAGTGCATCGACAAAGTCGCGATAGATCTTTGGACCAGCAATTACACGAGTAGCTGCGGTGCAGTCTTGACCCGCATTGAAGTATCCAGTCATTGCAATTGTTTCAACAGCAAGTTCAATATCGGCGTCGTCAAAAATGATGACCGGTGCTTTTCCACCGAGCTCAAGATGTACACGCTTCAAACTCTTCGCTGCTTCACCAGCCACTTCCATTCCTGCGCGAACCGAACCCGTGATCGAAACCATTCCTGGGGTTTCGTGCGTAACCATTGCACGACCAGAGTCACGATCTCCACAAATGACGTTGAGTACGCCTGGAGGCAAAACTTCGCCCGCAATTTTTGCAATCAAAGCAGTTGACGCAGGTGTTGTGTCACTTGGCTTCAGCACCGTGGTGTTACCTGCGGCAATTGCTGGAATGAACTTCCACACGCCCATCATCAATGGATAATTCCATGGCGCAACCTGAGCGCACACGCCAATTGGTTCGCGACGTATATAAGAGGTGAAGTTGGTCATGTATTCGCCTGCACTCTTACCTTCGAGATTGCGCGCCGCACCAGCAAAAAAGCGAATCTGGTCCATCATTGGTGGCACTTCTTCACTAAACGTAATTGCCCGAGGTTTTCCGGTGTTCTCGATTTCGGCTTCAATCAATTCGGTCATATTTGCTTCCATCGCATCGGCGATGTCATTGATTGCCTTCTGGCGCACCGATGGCGTGGAGTGTTTCCAAGAATCAAATGCATCAGCAGCAGCCTTCATCGCGCTATCAACGTCGGCTGGTCCCGATAATGCTGCCGTTGCATACTGCTTGCCGGTTACAGGATCGATGATTGGTGTCGTGCGCCCGTCCTGGGCTGCAACTTCTTTACCATTGATGTAGTTATTGAACGATTTCATAAGACAACACTAACCAGCAGTGTCAAGAGCCACGAAATACCAAGCCATCTACAAGCAAGTCACCAAATAGCAGCCCCCAATAGGCGTAGTGTCGGGTTATGGCATCAAACATCAAAACGCTCGGTGTGCCCAAAGAAATCAAGACTTTAGAGGGTCGTGTCTCCCTCACCCCAGACGGAGTGCGCGAATTTGAGCGACTAGGTATTGAAGTATTTGTTGAAAAAAGTGCAGGAGAAGGAGCCTCCATCAGCGACGCCGAATACGTGGCAGCGGGAGCCACAATTGTGCCCACAGCCGCAGACGCGTGGAGTCAGCAAATGGTCGTCAAGGTCAAAGAACCAAAAGCTGAAGAGTTTGGTTTTCTGCGGTCAGACCTCACATTGTTCACGTACTTGCATCTCTCGGCGTATCCAGCCGTTGCTGCAGCATTGCAAAAATCGAAGACAACAGCCATCGCCTACGAAACAGTGCAGCTCGACGACGGATCGTTGCCACTACTTGCACCGATGAGCGAAATCGCTGGTCGACTTGCCACTCAAGCGGGAGCACACTATCTCGAACGTCCACAAGGTGGTCGTGGTGTATTGATGGGTGGTGCACCAGGGGTTCGTCCAGCAAAAGTTGTAGTCATCGGCGCCGGCAATGTTGGTTACAACGCGGCATGGATTGCTGCAGGTATGCAAGCAGAAGTCATCATCCTTGACAAAAATCTGGACCGCCTGCGTTACATCGAGCAAATTTGCATTGGTCGCACCACCACACTTGCATCAAACCGCGGTGCGATTGAGCGAGTGCTCGCCGATGCCGACTTACTGATTGGCGCAGTGCTCGTTGCTGGTGCGCGCGCACCAATTGTTGTTAGCGACGACATGGTGCGCAGCATGAAACGTGGTTCAGTAATAGTCGACGTTGCCGTAGATCAAGGTGGATGTATCGCAACTACGCACGAAACATCACACACCGACCCCGTATATGAAACTCACGGCGTAATCCATTACGCGGTCGGCAACATGCCTGGAGCAGTTCCAAACACCAGTACTTACGCGCTCACTAACGCGACACTGCCGTATCAGATACAAATTGCAACACTTGGCGCGCGTAACGCAGCACAGCAGAGTCAGGCAATACGTCTTGGAGTCAACGCCGCTAATGGACACATTACGAGCGAACCAGTAGCTCGCGAGCTTTCAACAGATTTCGTAGGTCCTCTTGACGCGTTGAATTAACGAGCGCTAGTCGCAGCAACTGTCGCGCCAACCACAGGACGCACAACGAAAGTGCGCATGCTCGGCATAGAGACCTGAACCACAATGCGGGCACTCTGAAAATATCCCGCGTGGCGAATTGCACGTAGCCGCGCTCGTTGCCAAATCTTCTGCGGTTGTAGCGTGAAGGTCGAGTTGAAGCTTGATTACTTGATCCATGATCAATATCCTTGCCGATCCAACAACAACCATGACTGATACCAGCGACTCAACCATCCACCAACCCCGACGAGGTAGCGCCCGAGCCGCTCTTCGCGTACGCGACTTCCGCCTTGTTTGGTTTGGGTCCCTGGGCTCAAATATCGGCACATGGATGCAAAATGTGGTGCTCCCGGCCTATGTGTACCACCGAACTGGCAAGGCATCTGTTGTGGGTTTGCTCATTTTTGCCCAACTTGGGCCGTTGCTCTTTTTATCCATCCCTGCAGGTGTCATCGCCGATCGTTTTGATCGAAAAAAATGGCTCATCTCAATGCAGATAGTTCAGCTTTCATTTTCGGTCGCTCTTGCAACGCTCGCACTGGGTACACCTCCAATTTGGTCGCTTTTTGCAGCCGCATTTGGTGTGGGCATCGGCAACGCGCTCAACGCACCGGCGTGGTCCGCCTTGTTGCCGTCACTCGTGCTTCCAGAAGATTTATCTGGAGCGATCGCGCTCAACAGCACAGTCATTAATGGTTCGCGTGTTGTAGGCCCAATCATTGTTGCGGTCTTCTCACAGTGGGGTGTAACAACTGCCGAATTCTTTTACCTCAACGCTGCAACATATCTCTTCGTGATCTTTGCTCTGTTCCGAGTGACAGTGCCAGATTTCGTGCCGGACCCAACACAGGGTTGGCGTCGCTTCACCGTTGGGCTCTCTATTGCACGAAATAGACCAGTCGTGCGACGACTCATAGTTTCACTAGCAACATTTTCCCTTCTCTCACTTCCCTACGTCGGCCTTTTCCCGGCAGTTGCCCGACTCACATTTAAGATCGATGAAAGCGGAGCAACGTATAAATGGTTGTATGCCACCTGGGGCTTCGGTGCATGTCTTGGCGGTCTCGCAATTGGCACTGTCTTTTCACATCTCGACATGCGTCGACTGATTCAGTGGGGTTTCGCCGGATTTTCTGTTGCAATGTTTTTCTTCGCCCTCTCGCAGTCGCCACTACCCGCTTTTATTTCCGGGTTCTTTTTGGGATTTGCTTATTTCGCGACGACGACGGCAATGATGACAGTTGTGCAAATGCGACTTGAACCCGCAGTGCGAGGTCGTGTTCTCTCGTTGTGGTTCATGTCTTTCGGCGGGCTCGTACCAATAGGCAATATCTTTTTTGGTCCCCTCATCGACCGTTATGGCTCACGGGGAATGCTGCTCATCAGTTCTGCTACCGCCCTGTTTCTTTCATGGCGATGCAATATTGTGGCAATAGATAAAAAGCAATTACCCCTCGCGGGCTAATAGTTAGCCGACTTTTAGTTGGTCAAAAGCAAGACAAGTTTTTCGAGCTGGGCAACGCGTGATCCCTTAATCAAAATTGCGGTCGTGTTTTCTACTGTTGAAAGCATCGCGGCAACTTCATCGAGCGATCGAGATTGCACCCCGTACAAATCGGTCCCCACCGCAATAATTTCGATACCAAGCTGTTTAGCAAGCAACGAAACCTGCATGTGGTCGCCTTCGGGCTCCGACAACTCGGCCATCACACCAAGCACAGCTATGCGGCGACTTGCCTGAGTTGCGCTCAACGCATGAAGCGCTGCCGTCATAGACGCAGGGTTTGCGTTATACGAATCGTCGATGATTAACGCACCACTGTGCGCATTTCGATGTTGCATCCGCATTTCCGACAGGATCGAGTCCGAAATGGCATCAGCCGCTCGCTGAAGATCCAGCCCCAATATTCCGGCAACGGAAATGGCCGCAACGGCATTGTGCGCCATGTGCCTACCTGGCACATTCATCTTCCAAGATGCTTTGCCCCACGGTGACTCAATCGAAACCGATGCACATGCGCGCTCGTCCAAAACACAACTAGTCATTCGCACGGTTGCCGAAGGAGATATTCCATAGGTAATGACGGTTGCCTCAGTGAGAGATTGCATCGCAACCACTCGTTCATCGTCAACATTAAGAACAGCAAAACCCGACACATCAAGTGCCATAACGAGTTCGCTTTTTGCGCGAGCAACTCCATCAATGTCACCCACTCGTTCGGTATGCGCTGATGCGACCCTTGTGACAACACCGATGTTTGGCCGAGCAATCGCGCACAGTCGAGCTATCTCCCCAAAGCCACGCATGCCCATCTCGAGCACGAGCGCCTCCACATCATCCGTGGCGTTCAAGATAGTTACGGGCAGACCCTGGTCATTGTTAAAGGATCGTTCATTCGCGGTTACTCGCAATGTTGACCCAAGTGCTGCTGCGATGAAATCCTTTGTGCTTGTTTTGCCAACCGAACCGGTGATGCCAACAACACGATTGGCGAGCTGCGCATCGAGTTTGTTTCGACCCCAAGCACCAAGTTGCAGTAGAGCCGCAAGTGTGTCGGGCACTGCAATCGATGTGCGACCAAATGTTTTGCCAGTTGTTAAATAGGCCCCTGCACCTGCCGCAAGTGCAGCTAAAACAAATTCGTGTCCATCACGCTCGGCCACAATCGGCACAAAAAGTTGTCCTGGGCGAATACTGCGAGAATCAAAACTGACACCCGACAGATGAGCATTTTGACCGACCAGAATTCCGTTGGTCGCCTTCGCCACATCGGCGGCCATCAAGCGCATAGTGCAATCCTACCGAGCATCGGCATTGCCATGGATTCCTAGTACCGTGTTTTTAATGACTTCAATACAACGCATTCACGTCATCGTGCTCTTTGGTGGAGAATCCGCCGAACACGATGTCAGTTGCGTCACCGCAGCACACGTGTTGCAAGCATTGGATACTAAGAAGTATCGCATCACCACGGTTGGCATAACTCGTATCGGCCAATGGGTGCTCGTCACCGAACATGCGGCCGACAAACTTGTCGCCGCTGGAACGCCAATTTCGATTACCGAAATTGTTGCCCAGGTTCGTAGTGACGAGCGCGCAGTTGTATTGCCACTGCTACACGGACCACTCGGTGAGGACGGCACCATTCAAGGCGTCCTAGAAGTTGCGAACATTCCCTATGTCGGTTCAGGTGTTCTTGGCAGTGCTGTAGCAATGGATAAAGGTGTTGCCAAACAACTGCTTGCCGTCAACGGAATTCCCCAACCAAAGTATGTGTCACTGCACGAACAACATGTCACCGACGCTGCCCTTCAACACGCGATCGACACTCTTGGACTTCCTGTATTTGTTAAACCCGCGAACATGGGTTCATCTATCGGAGTGACAAAGGCAAACAATTTGGGCGAACTCCGAGAGTCAATTGCTCTTGCAATTACGTATGACGAATGGGTGCTCATCGAAGAAGCCATTGTCGGGCGCGAAATCGAAGTTGCGGTTCTTGGGAACCTCACCGTTCGCACATCTCTACCAGGAGAGATCATTCCGAGTAGCGAATTTTATGACTACAACGATAAGTATGTAAGTGACAGTGCGCAGCTCAAGATTCCTGCACCGCTTTCTGCAATCGAGACCGAAGCAGTACAAAAACTTGCCGCCGTTATTTTCCACACGTTACGCGCGGAGGGCATGGCTCGAGTTGACTTTTTTTACGAAGAAGGTGGACGCGGTTTCCTCTGTAACGAGATCAATACAATCCCCGGGTTCACACCAATCTCGATGTATCCAAAGTTGTGGCAAGCCTCGGGTGTTCCGTACTCGCAACTTCTTGACAAACTCATCGAGTTGGCATTTGACCGACACTCACGTCGCCGTCGCAATACGGCTCGTTAATTCAATCCGTCTAACTGCCAGACGCAGGAATATTCAAAATCTGCCCTGGGTACAACAACGCACTGGAACTGTTAAATCCGTTAGCGCTGAGTAGCGAGCTAAGTGAAATGCAAAACTTCTTACGAATGATGTACATCGAGTCGCCTTTTGCAACTTTGTACGTGCCGGCTGGACGAGGATCGCATCCAGGCTGACTTGGACCAGCCGCAACATCTGGAGCCACATTGATCTGAGGATTATTCACTGTTGCAGTTGGAGGAATTTTTAATATCGAGCCAGGAAATGGAAACTGACTCGTTGCGACGAGTCCATTCCACGACAACAACTCGGCCACCATAATGCCGTACAAGTTGGCAACCAAGCTCGGTGAATCGCCCGCCCTCACGGTGTAGATCTGTTCAACTCCAACTGCACCGATAGGCAATGTGGTCACAATGTTGGGAAGCGTTGACTGCACTGGAGGGATCGTTGCGAAGTCTGTTGGCCCTACAGGAACAATTGTTGTCGCTGTACCAGCGATTGTGGTGCTACATGCGCCTACAAAAAATAGGCTCATCAAAACCACTGCTGCGTGTTGGATCGCTTTCGCGCTGCTCTTCATTGATCTCAATAATAGGCGAATAGCCGAATAATCAGTGATTAATCAATCACTATGCCATTGGTCGAGCAGAAGCAGTGATTGGTTCGGGAAGTGTTGATGAGCCCATCAAGCGCTTATCAACCGCTGCCGCACAAGATCTACCTTCAGCAATCGCCCACACAATCAGGCTTTGTCCGCGACCCATATCGCCAGCCACAAACACGCCAGGAACGTTTGTTGCGTAATCGTCGGTGCGAGCAATGTTCCCTCGTGGATCCAGCTCAACACCCAATTGTTCAAGCCATGCTTTCTTTTCAGGACCAACAAAGCCAAGTGCGAGCAACACCAAGTCGGCCTTCAGTTCGCGCTCTGTGCCCGGCACCGTCACAAATTTTCCATCAACAAGCTCCACCTCGTTGAGTACGAGAGCGCGAACACTGCCTTCAGCGTTGCCAACAAATCGATCGGTGTTCACGCTGAATACTCTCTCTCCACCTTCTTCATGCGCCGAACTTGTGCGAAACACAAGACTCCACTGCGGCCACGGGTTTGAATCAGCTCGCACATCGGGCGGACGCGGCATGATTTCAAGCTGAGTCACGGAAAGCGCACCTTGTCGGTGTGCTGTTCCTAGACAGTCGGCACCAGTGTCTCCACCACCGATGATCACCACATGTTTGCCGTGTGCACTAATCGATGTTTCGGTTATGTCACCCTGTTGGACATGATTGCTTGGCGGCAAATATTCCATTGCCTGATAAATACCTTTTAACTCTCTGCCAGGGACGGGTAAATCTCGCCATTGAGTCGCGCCACAGGCCAAAACAACTGCATCATGCGAAGCAACCAATACATCGATATCGACGTTGTCACCCACAGAAGCATTGACTCGGAACTCGGTTCCCTCTTGTGTCATTTGCTCGATGCGCCTATCGATATGACGCTTTTCCATTTTGAACTCTGGAATGCCGTAACGCAACAGACCACCTATGCGATCATCGCGCTCTAACACCACCACTTCATGTCCTGCGCGAGTGAGCTGCTGCGCAGCCGCCAAACCAGCTGGACCAGAGCCAATGATTGCAACACGCTTGCCAGTCTTTTGCGCAGAGACGAAAGGCGCCACCCAACCTTCGCTCCATGCCCGATCAATGATCTCAACCTCAACCTGCTTGATCGCAACAGGGTCTTGATTGATTCCCAAAACGCAAGCAGATTCACATGGCGCAGGACACAACCGACCCGTAAATTCTGGAAAGTTATTTGTTGCGTGCAACCGGTCAAGTGCCTCGCGCCAATTATCGCGATACACAAGGTCGTTCCAGTCTGGAATCAAGTTGCCAAGCGGACATCCGTTATTGCAAAAAGGAATACCGCAATCCATGCATCTTCCCGCCTGATGCTTCAATTCGTCAGCAGGAAATGCTTCGTACACCTCGCGCCAGTCCGCGACACGCACGGGTATCGGACGACGCTTTGGCGTTGTGCGCTTCCAGTTAAGAAATCCTGTTGGTTCACCCATTGACCGGCTCCATCACTCGTCGAGATGTTTCTTCTTCACTCAAACCATCGACTTTTGCCTGATCAATGATCGCCATCACTCGCGCATAATCTCGCGGCAACACTTTAAGAAACTGCTGAGATGCAGAAGTCCACTTCTCCAGCATCCCCGCGCCAAGCGGCGATCCAGTCAAACGCACATGCTGCTCTAATGTTTCGCGCAACCACGATGCATCCTGCGAATTTGGTTCTACAACGTCCACCATCTCGGTATTGACTCGCGACTCGAACAGTCCATCTGCGTCATATACATAGGCGATTCCGCCGCTCATACCCGCCGCAAAGTTGCGACCGGTCGATCCGAGAACGACGACTCGCCCACCTGTCATGTATTCGCATCCATGGTCGCCAATGCCCTCCACAACAGCAAGAGCCCCCGAGTTGCGCACACAAAAACGCTCACCAACAAGTCCGTTAATAAAAATTTCTCCCGAAGTTGCCCCGTAGCCGATCACGTTGCCTGCGATTACGTTGCTCTCCGGAGCAAATGTGGAGCGAATACTTGGTCGCAACACAATGCGTCCACCAGACAAGCCCTTACCCAGATAATCGTTGGCGTCGCCGTGCAGGGAAATTGTTACGCCTTTCGGCAAAAATGCACCAAGGCTTTGTCCAGCTGATCCAGTAAATTTCAATGAAATTGTGTCGACAGGTAGCCCCGCACTTCCCCACTTCTGAGTAACAGCGCTGCCAAGCATTGTGCCGACGGTGCGATTGACATTGCTAATTGGCAACTCAAGTTCAATCGGTCGTGCATCCTGGATTGCACTGGCGCACTGCTCCACGAGTTGCGCGTCGAGTGCATCTGCAAGACCGTGGTCTTGCCCAACAGATTGGTGCAAAGTTTGTTGGTAAGGATTTTGCGGTATCGCCAGAATTGGCGAGATATCAAGCCCCTTAGCTTTCCAATGAGTGATGGCGAGTCGCGTGTCTAATGCCTCAACATGTCCAACTGCTTCCTGCAAGGTCTTGAATCCCAATTGTGCAAGGTACTCGCGCACTTCTTGAGCAATGTATTCAAAGAAGTTGACAACAAACTCTGGCTTACCACTAAAGCGCTTGCGAAGTTCTGGATTTTGCGTCGCAATGCCAACAGGGCAAGTATCAAGGTGACACACCCTCATCATCACGCATCCACTCACTACGAGCGGTGCTGTAGCAAACCCAAATTCTTCGGCCCCAAGCAACGCAGCAACAATGACGTCACGCCCAGTTTTCATTTGCCCGTCAGCCTGCACCACGATTCGGTCGCGCAGTCCATTGAGCAACAATGTTTGCTGTGTTTCGGCCAACCCAAGTTCCCAGGGTGCACCAACATGTTTGAGCGATGTAAGCGGAGACGCGCCGGTGCCACCATCGTGACCCGAGACCAGTACCACGTCAGCTTTGGCTTTACTCACCCCGGCAGCAACCGTGCCGATACCAACTTCGGCCACCAACTTGACATGCACTCGAGCTGTTGGGTTTGAGTTTTTAAGATCGTGAATGAGTTGCTTTAAATCCTCAATCGAATAAATGTCGTGATGAGGGGGCGGACTAATGAGTCCGACACCAGGAGTTGAATAGCGAGTTTTTGCAATCCATGGGTAGACCTTGTGGCCTGGCAACTGTCCGCCCTCTCCCGGTTTTGCACCTTGGGCCATCTTGATTTGCAGGTCGTCTGCATTCACTAAATACTCACTGGTTACACCGAAACGACCTGATGCAACTTGCTTGATTGCCGATCGCTTCGAATCGCCGTTGGATAAAGGAATATTGCGTTCTGCGTCTTCGCCACCCTCGCCCGTGTTGCTCTTGCCGCCAATTCGGTTCATTGCAATCGCCAACGTTTCGTGAACCTCGGCCGAAATAGACCCGTAACTCATAGCCCCCGTAGAAAAACGCGTAACAAGACTGGCTACAGACTCAACTTCGTCAATTGGGATCGGCGTGCGATCTGCCGAGAATTCAAACAAACCGCGCAATGTGGACAACACGCGTGATTGATCATCTACCGACTTGGTGTACTGCTTGAATACGTCGTACCTTCCTGCGCGAGTTGCATGCTGCAATCGATACACAGTCTCAGGATTAAAAAGATGATGCTCGCCTTCACGACGCCACTGGTACTCACCACCCAGTTCAAGTTTGCGGTGCGTTCGCTGATCTGGGCGAAGAGGATGCGCAATCGCGTGACGAGCAGCAACTTCTAAAGCGATCTCGCTCAGTCCAATGCCACCCAATCGCGACACAGTGCCAGTGAAGAACTCGCTCACAAGCTCCTTGCCAAGCCCGAGAGCTTCGAATATTTGTGCGCCTGTATATGAAGCAACAGTAGAAACGCCCATCTTCGACATCACTTTGAGGACACCTTTGCCTGCAGCCTTGATGTAGTTTTTGATTGCTTTTTGAGCGTCAATACCACCGAGTCCGTTAGTGCCTGATCCATCATTCGCCGCGATCATGTCTTCAATCGACTCAAACGCAAGATATGGGTTGATGGCTCCCGCGCCGTAACCAATGAGTAATGCCATGTGATGCACTTCGCGTGCATCACCACACTCAACTATCAAACCAACTTGTGTGCGCTTCTTCTCTCGAATGAGGTGATGATGCAGAGCGCTCGTCAATAACAGTGATGGAACCGGTGCAAAAACCTCATCAGAGTTTCTGTCAGAGATAACAATAATTCGCGCACCGTCTTCAATAGCGTGACTTGCAGTTGCACGTGCAGTATCGAGCGCATCGCGAAGTCCCTGCTCCCCCTCAGCAACCCTGTACAAACCGCTCACTACAACTGACCGCAATTGTGGATAAGTATTGTCATCGTTGATATGAATGATTTTCGCTAGATGATCGTTATTAATAATCGGAAATGGCAATACCAGTTGTCGACAATGTTCTGGCCCTGCCTCGAGCAAATTGCTTTCTGGCCCAACTGCGGTGCCAATGGAAGTCACAACTTCTTCGCGAATTGCGTCAAGCGGTGGGTTTGTGACTTGTGCAAACATCTGCTGAAAATAATCGAACAACAAACGCGGGCGTGCAGACAACACCGCAATTGGCGTATCTGTTCCCATCGACCCAAGTGGTTCTCCACCGCTCTTCGCCATTGGTGCCAAAATGATTTTGAGTTCTTCGTGAGTGTAACCAAAAACTTGTTGGCGCCGCAGCACGCTGTCGCGGCTGAACACCATGTGCTCTCTTGCTGGCAAGTCACCCAGTTCTACAAGTCCCGCATCGAGCCATTCTTGATAGGGAGCGATTGAACTGAGTTGCTGCTTTATTTCGTCGTCTTCGATAATGCGACCTTGATTCGTGTCAATCAATAACATTCGACCTGGCTGTAGTCGGCCTTTGCGCACAATTTTTGCTTGATCTATGTCGACAACGCCAACTTCACTGGCCATGATCACAATGTCATCGTCGGTCACCCAGTATCGACTTGGTCGCAACCCGTTGCGGTCCAACACTGCGCCGATCAGAGTGCCGTCAGTGAAAGCAATACAGGCTGGTCCATCCCAAGGCTCCATCAATGAAGCATGGAATCGATAGAAGGCACGCTTTTCTGCGGTCATCGTCTTGTTGTTTTCCCACGCCTCGGGGATCATCATCATCACTGCGTGAGGCAAACTTCGTCCACCCAGGTGCAGCAACTCGAGCACTTCATCAAAACTTGCAGAGTCGCTACCACCCATTGCGCAGATTGGAAAAGCTCGTTCGAGATCCGGCAGCAAGTTACTGCTGAGCAGAGACTCTCGAGTACGCATCCAGTTGCGATTGCCTTGCACTGTATTGATTTCACCGTTGTGGGCGATAAATCGGTACGGGTGAGCAAGCGGCCACGATGGAAATGTGTTGGTAGAAAATCTGCTGTGCACGAGAGCGATCGCTGACTCAATTCGTGAATCGGTGAGGTCTGGGAAAAACATTGCTAACTGAGGCGTTGTCAACATGCCTTTGTAGATCAGAGTGCGGCTCGACAAAGACGGAAAGTATGTTTGCAACTCTGTTGGCAATTCGTGTTCAATGCGCTTGCGAACAATAAACAACTTGCGATCTAACTCGATCTCCCGCGCGCCTTCTCGATCCGCGATAAACACCTGCGAAAATGCCGGCATCACGTCTCGCGCGCTTTTCCCAAGACAACTTGGATCAACTGGCACTTCACGCCATCCCAAAACATCTAGGTTCTGCTCAGCAACGATTCGCTCAACTGCAATTACTGCTGCCTCGCGAAGGTTTTTGTCAGCCGGCAAAAAGGCAATCCCAACTCCGTAGCTACCCACTGTCGGCAAAACAAAATTTGCGACTTCGGAGAAAAACCGATGTGGAATTTGAATGAGGACACCTGCACCGTCTCCGGTTTCTACTTCCGCTCCAGTGGCACCTCGATGCTCCATGCTGCACAGCGCGCCAATTCCCATTGCGACGATGTCATGCGACTTGCGACCCTTAATGTCAACGACAAACGAGACGCCACAAGCGTCGTGTTCAAATCGTGGGTCGTACAAACCGCTTGCAGGCGGCATCAATTGTTGCATCGTCGTCGTGTCCTATTTGACTACTAGGTTCAGCTGACTTCGTTCAGGCTGAACTTTTTGCGGATTACTAAAAAGAAATCCGCAGGGACGACGCTGGCCCGTGTTGAAACTCTAGCGACTAATCAGCGAAACAAACTGCCCGACTCAAAGTTTGGTGGACGCTTTTCAAAATGTGACTTCACCGCTTCAGCCTGGTTGGCGCTGCCAATCAACTGACCGATCGTTGCTCGCTCGGCTGCAAATTGTTCGGCTGCCCCGCTGTTAGCAAGCAAATTTATGAGTTTCTTGGCGCCACGCACTGCATCGGGGCTCCGACCTGCAATCTCTCGCGCCATCGTCATTGAGTCGGCATGCACATCCTGCGATAACTGCGTTGCAATACCCATCTCATGTGCCTCTTGGCCACTAAATATGCGCGCAGTGAATACCAAGTTTTTTACAAGGTCTGGTCGAACAAGTTTGCTGAGCATCAATGTTCCCGTCATGTCAGGAATCAAACCCCAGTGGACTTCGCGCACTGAAAGTTGTGTATCCGGATGCACGATTCGAATATCGCATCCAAGCGCAATCTGAATACCACCACCCAATGCATGACCATGCACCGCAGCGATCACTGGCACCGGTACTTCTTGCCACACCCAACACACCTGTTGCGCCATGTGGGTAATCCGACCATCCACCATCGCCCCAGCATTCATGTCTGGCTTGTTGTCGCTCGAATTCGCTCGCGGTCCAGACTCAGCCATCTGTGCAAACGATGAGAAATCGAGCCCGGCACAAAAGGATGCACCGTCTCCAGACAACACCACTACACGTAGGTCATCAAGGGTCTTGAGGTATTCGCCTGCAGCACTCAGCGACGTAAACATTGCATTATCGAGAGCGTTCCGTTTGTCAGCTCGATTCATCTTCACATCAGCAATGCCGTCAACAATTGAAATCGTGACCCGATCTTCAACAACCCCAGGCACATCTACTCGTTGTACTGCGCTCATTGCATACCCCTTTGCGAAATCGTGTATCTCTATCGTGGCATGGCACACTAGACGGCATGCAACTGAACCTTTCCTCCGAAGAAGTCCTCAAATCCACCCGTAGCGTGCGCAAGCGTCTCGACTTTGAGAAGCCGGTAGAGCGCAAAATAGTTGAAGAATGCCTCGAGATCGCGCTCCAAGCGCCAACTGGCGGGAATAGCCAAGGCTGGCACTGGATTGTTGTAGAAGACGCAGCAAAGAAGAAAGCACTTGCCGACATCTATCGTGCCAACTGGGCCATCTACTCAAGTCTTCCAAGCGGCAAGCCACGCGGCGATGTCCGTGACGAGCAGCTACCGAAAGTGCGTGACTCCGCAACTTTCTTATCAGAGAATTTCGAGAAAGCGCCAATGCTCATGATTCCGTGCATTGAGGGTCGTCTCGAAAATCTTGATGTTGCTAGTGGCGCCGGTGGTTGGGGTTCATTGCTACCAGCTGTGTGGAGTTTCATGCTCGCGCTACGTGGTCGTGGTATGGGTTCCGCGTGGACAACGATCCACTTGATGTTTGATGGTGAGAAGAAAGCGGCCGAACTACTTGGCATTCCATTCGAAAAAGTCACACAGGGCGGTTTGTTCCCTATTGCTTACACAATTGGTACCGAGTTCAAGGCCGCCAATCGTCTACCACTTGACAAAGTTTTGCACTGGGACAAGTGGTAATTAGTAAAATAAGTAAATTACTCATTTAGCGAGAGGATTATCGATATGACTGCTTCAGCAGGAACCCCCATCGAACTCGTCAACGGCGTTTACGCTTCACTCGAAGAGAATGTTGCACTTGGCCGAAAGCGTCTAGGTCGCAATCTCACGTTGACCGAAAAGATTTTGATCAATCATCTCTCCGATCCCCAATCACAAGAAATGGAGCGCGGACGCAGTTACGCAGACTTCGCGCCAGATCGTGTCGCGATGCAAGATGCCACCGCTCAGATGGCTCTCCTGCAATTCATGACTGCTGGACTTCCAACGACTGCAGCGCCATCGACGGTTCATTGCGATCACCTCATCTCAGCAAAAGTTGGGGCACGCATCGACATGGGTGTTGCAATCGACACCAATAAAGAGGTGTATGACTTCTTGCAAAGTGTCTCGGCAAAATATGGCATTGGTTTTTGGGGCCCAGGCAGCGGCATCATCCATCAAGTTGTGCTCGAGCACTACGCCTTCCCGGGCGGAATGATGATCGGAACTGACAGCCACACTCCAAATGCAGGTGGACTTGGAATGGTTGCAATCGGAGTGGGTGGCGCCGATGCAGTAGATGTGATGACCGGATTCCCATTCAATGTGCGCTGGCCAAAAGTAATTGGCGTAAAACTGAACGGAAAACTTTCCGGTTGGTCAAGTCCGAAAGACGTAATTCTTGAAGTAGCTCGAGTGCTCACCGTAGAAGGTGGCACAGGCGCAATTGTTGAATACTTCGGTGAAGGCGCCGACACCATTTCGGCAACTGGCAAGGCAACTATTTGCAATATGGGAGCCGAAATTGGCGCCACATGTTCCTTGTTCCCATATGACGCAAACATGTCGGCATACTTGCAAGCAACAGGTCGTTCCGAAATAGCTCAGGCCGCCGACAAAGTCGCAACAAACCTCAGAGCAGATGATGACGCAACCTACGACCAGACCATCGTGATTGATTTGTCCGAGTTGAAGCCTCTCATCAACGGCCCACACTCACCAGACCGCGCCCACAAAGTTGGCAAAGATATTGGGGCTGCAGCATCTACAAATGAGTGGCCACTCGAGATCTCCTCAGCATTGATTGGCAGTTGCACCAACTCGTCGTACGAAGACATCACTCGCGCGGCCTCAGTTGCGCGCCAAGCAAAGGCTCACGGCCTCAAAGCAAAAATTGAGTTACTCATCACGCCAGGATCAGAACAGATCCGCGCGACGATTGAGCGCGATGGACTACTCGCCGATCTTGAAGCAATTGGAGCAACCGTTCTGGCAAATGCTTGCGGTCCTTGCATTGGCCAGTGGGATCGACCCAAAGAATTGACAAGTAAACCGAACACCATTGTCAACTCGTTTAACCGCAACTTCCCCAAACGCAACGATGGATCTGCCAACACCCTGAGTTTCGTTACAAGTCCAGACACCGTCATCGCACTCGCGCTTGCAGGTCGTCTCGACTTTGACCCCACGACCGACACACTCACTGCCCCAGACGGCACGCAAGTCAAGCTCGAAATTCCTCAGGGCGAAGTGTTGCCAAAGGCAGGCTATGACGCCGGTAATGACACCTTCATTGCTCCCCCCGCCGATGGATCGGACATTGAAGTAACCGTTGATCCCACAAGTGATCGCCTCCAGTTGCTCAAGCCGTTCGAGAAGTGGAATGGAAATGATTTCCTTGGGATGCCTGTGCTGATGAAAGCAAAAGGCAAATGCACCACCGATCACATTTCAGCTGCAGGAAAATGGCTCACCTACCGTGGTCACCTGCAAAACATCTGTGGAAACTTATTCGCTGGTGTTGTCAACGCATACAACGATGTCGTTGGTGAAGGCATTGACTTGATCGACGGCAAGACACGCACCTTCCCAGAAATTGCTCGACACTACGGCGACAATAGAGTGCAATGGACGGCAATTGGCGACCAGAACTACGGCGAAGGCTCTAGCCGCGAGCATGCTGCAATGGAACCTCGCTATCGTGGCGCAGCAGTGATCTTTGCTCGCTCATTTGCTCGCATCGCGGAAACCAATCTCAAGAAGCAAGGCGTCGTCCCACTTACTTTTGCTGACCCAGCAACTTACGACATGATCGGCGAACTCGACACCATCACGGTGCGAGACATGCCACCCAAGCCAGATCAACCAGTGCGCTGCTACATCAACAAGCGTGGCGGAGACCCTATTGAGTTCCAAGCGCTGCACACATTCAGCGATGAACAAATCGAATGGTTTAAGGCCGGCAGTGCACTCAATGTTGTGCGCGAGAAAGTTACGAAGGCAGCAGCGGAAGCCGCAAACGCACAACAAAAATAATTCGCACTCACCCTCAGCCAAGAAATGGGAAAGGCCCCACATTTCTGCGGGGCCTCTCAACCTGAGAATCCTGTGGCGGGGGAGCCACATTTTTGGATTCTGTCGGGCGGGCTCTGGGGGGAGCCCACCGCGATATGTTCCCATTATGCCCTACCAAGGAGTAAGCACGCAAGGCGAACATCACGATGTCCCCCATCTTTTTTTGAGATAGGTATACGGAGAATTTGGCTAGTCTGAAGGCAATGGAAATCCGCCATCTAGCCAGCCTGATTGCAATTGCTGATCATGGCTCATTTTCAGGTGCTGCTAGGGCTCTTGGAACCGTGCAAAGCAATGTTTCCGCCCACATCTCACGCCTTGAAAAAGATCTCGGAGTTGCGCTTGTAGAACGTAACGGCGGAGCGCTCACCGAAGAGGGCGTCGTGGTGGTCGAACGTGCTCGCCGCATTATTCATGAGCTCCAAGACATTGAGGCCGACGTCCATTCGAGCGACACCGAAGTTGAAGGCGAGACACGGCTGGGATGCATTGGCACCACTGGCCGATGGCTGATGCCACGACTTCTACCGGCTCTCAAAAAAGCTCACCCTCTCGTGCGCGCAATTATCCACGAAGGTGGAACGTCGAGCCTCCTACCGCGTGTACTCAGCGGAGAACTCGATGCTGCAATTGTCCACTTCCCTGTTGACGATCCAGAATTAGTTCTTGAACCATTGTTTTCCGAAGATCTCGTATTGCTCGTTCATGCAAAACACAAATGGGCTGCGCTTGAAACAATCACCATCGCAGAACTTGTAACAGAACCGATTTTGCTCGCGCCACGCAATACAGCGCTGCGAAAAATTATCGACCGAGCCGCGGGCTCACAACGGCTTGCATTTACTGCGCAGGCAGAAATTGACGGCGTACGACTACTAACTTCGCTTGCATTCGAAGGATTTGGACCAGCAATTGTTCCTGCCACGGCAATTCCTGGATGGCTCAAAGGTGAATTTGTGCGAGTAGCTATTCCCGAACTTCCGCGACGAGTGGTTGGATGGGCTTCGCGACGCCGGCCAATCCCCAACAAATCAACTCGTGCAACACTCGAAGTCACCAAGAATGTTGTCGCAAAAAGTGGTGATCGCCAACCAGGAGTTACAACGACTCTTATTCCACCTAGCCAATCTTCGTCTACAGTCAAGGCGTGACGGCATTGAACAGCAAAGTAGCGAACAGCAAAATATCGTCACCCGTTCAATTGCAACAGGCAGTCAAAGGCGCGGCAAGTGCTGACGTTCGATTACTCAGCGAATCGCAACGCAACGTTGTTTGGGTTGAGATTGATCCGACTGTCCATTCTGGAGCACTCTCTGCAGATGCATCCGGCGTAATTGCAAATGCAGCCACTACAGCACTCAACCAACGTCTGCCACTTGTGCTGTCCATGGCATCCTCTGGCGCCGACATCCTTGGAGGAATCGATGCTTTGTTTGGGTGGGGTCAGGCCGCACGCAAAGTCGCTATGTGCTCTGGCATTGTTCCTATTTTTGCGATCGTAACTGGTCCGGCAGTGAGCGGCCCCGCGCTACTCATCGGTCTCAGCGACTTTGTCATCATGACTAAGGATTCGTATGCATTTGTGTCTGGCCCAACAATGGTCGCCGAATTCACCGGCATCGTAATGACTAACGAAGAGCTCGGTGGCACCGATGCTCACTCTCGACAAAGTGGTGTTGCAAGTTTGGTGGTTGAAGATGTACAAAGTGCGCTTATTGCGCTCGAACAACTGCTGTCATTTATTCCAGACAATGTTGACAACGTCGCTCCCCACGTTGCAACCAATGACCCCAGTGATCGCCTCACGCCAGAAGCCGGTGCAATCATTCCCGACACGGCAACCGGTAGTTACGACGTGCGCAAAGTTATTCGGGCAATTGCCGATGATGATGACATGCTCGAAGTTCGAGAAAGCTGGGCGGCAAACGTCATCACTGCTTTCATCACGATCGACGGCGAATCTGTTGGCGTGGTGGCTAATCAGCCAATGGTGTTGGCCGGCACACTCGACATTCCCGCATCGCAAAAGGCCGCTCGGTTTGTCTCCTTCTGCGACGCTTTCAATATTCCCCTCCTCACACTTGTGGATACTCCCGGCTTCTATCCAGGCAAGGACTTGGAGTGGCGCGGAATGATCCGACACGGCGGTCAACTCGTGTTTGCATACGCTCGCGCAACCGTGCCACGAGTGTGTGTGATTCTGCGTAAGAGTTACGGTGGCGCATACATCGTCATGGACTCAAAGGGCATGGGCAACGATTTATGCATGGCCTGGCCAAGTGCCGAACTTGCCGTGATGGGAGCCGGTCAAGCTGCCGCAATCCTGCAACGACGCGCGACACCAGAAGAGCGCGCCGCATTTGAAGCTGACTACACAGAACGATTGCTGAATCCCTACGTGGCTGCTGAGCGTGGTTATATCGACGCAGTAATTAGTCCGGCCGATACGCGACGTGAAATCTCGGCCGCGTTTACGATGCTGCGCGATAAACGTGAGCGACTCCCTTCACGCAAGCACGACAACTCGCCCCTCTAGCGAGGCAACCGCTAAACTCTTCCCCGGGGACAGGAAGCTCCTCAACATATATGAAGGGAATCCAGATGGCTGAAACAATCACCATCATCGATGACCGAACAGGCAAAAAAGTTACTGTTCAAGTCAAAGATGGCGTCTTTGCCTCATCGGCGCTACGTGAACTCGATCCGAATCTTCGCATGTACGACCCTGCGTTCTTGTCGACTGCAGCATGTGCGTCATCGATTACTTACCTTGACGGAGAAGCAGGAATTCTGCGCTATCGCGGATACCCGATTGAACAACTCGCCGAGAAATCAACCTTTCTGGAAGTTGCTTACCTCTTGCTCAAAGGTGAGCTACCAACAAGCCAAGAGTTAGAGGCTTGGAATTACGACATCACTCATCACACGATGATCCACGAAAACATGCGCAAGCGCTTTGTTGACGGCTTCCACTACGACGCTCACCCAATGGGCATGTTTATTTCGGCTATTGCCGCCCTTGGAACTTTCTACAAAGATTCCAAAGACATCTTCGATGATGAAGTTTTGAACAAACAGATCCTTCGACTTATCGCCAAAGTTCCGACCATTGCGGCGATGACTTATCGATTCTCATCCGGATTGCCATTTGTGCTGCCAAACAACTCAATGTCATATGCACAAAACTTTTTGAACATGATGTACCGCATCGGAGACGACTACACAGTTCATCCGGCGCTTGCTCGCGCAATGGATGTGTTGTTCATCTTGCACGCAGATCATGAGCAAAACTGCGGCACGACTGCGATGCGAGTTGTTGCTTCGTCGCAAGCAGATCCTTACTCGGCCACCGCAGCGGCAGCTGCTGCACTGTCGGGCCCACTTCATGGTGGCGCCAACGAAGCAGTAATCCGAATGCTTACCGAAATCGGTGATGTTAAAAACGTTTCCGCATTTGTTGAGCAGGTCAAGAATGGCGATGACCGACTCATGGGTTTTGGACACCGCGTCTACAAAAACTTTGATCCACGTGCCACGATCCTCAAAAAAGCTGCCTACGACGTTTTTGCCGTCACCGGTCAGAACCCACTACTCGACGTTGCGCTCAAACTTGAAGAAGTTGCACTCAATGACGAATACTTCATCTCACGCAAGTTGTACCCAAACGTCGACTTTTACTCTGGTCTGATCTACCAAGCTCTTGGCTTCCCACCAGAGATGTTTACAGTTCTGTTTGCTATCCCTCGCACAGTTGGCTGGCTCGCCCACATGTCAGAACTGCTGAAGGACAAAGAGCAAAAGATCAGCCGTCCCCGCCAGGCTTACACCGGTGTCGACGAACGCAATTACGTGGAGATGAAAAAGCGCTAACTCGCGCTGATATCAATCACAATCTTGCCAATATTGGCATTTGATTCCATATACGTATGTCCTTGCGCAATGTCTGCAAAGCCATATCTCCTGTCAATCACAGGCTGAATTGCTCCAGTTTCAAACAACGGCAGAATCTCGAGCGCAAAACGCTGACTAATTGCAATTTTCTCTTCAAGCGGTCGCGCGCGCAAGACGGTCCCAGATAATTTGGCGCGCTTTCCCATCATCGCTCCCAAATTGAATTGAAGGTTGCCACCGGCCATTACCCCCACTTGCACAATGTGACCCTTAAGTGCAAGACATGCCACATTGCGATCTAGGTAGTCGCCTCCAATTACGTCAAGCACAGCATCCACGCCGCGACCATTCGTCGCCAGCTTCACAGCATCTACGAAATCGGCTGTCTTGTAGTCCACCACTACATCTGCTCCAAGCGCTTTGCATGCATCAACCTTGCTTGTCGAACACGTAGCAATCACTCGTGCACCAATTGCCTTGCAAATCTGTATTGCTGCGGTGCCCACACCCGATGCCGCTGCATGCACAAGTGCCCAGCGACCATTAGTCAATCCACCTTGAACCACAAGAGCATCCCAAGCAGTAATGAACACTTCAGGAATTGCAGCTGCATCAGGCAGTGAAACGTTTGAAGGAATACGCATTGCTTGTCGCTCGTGGATTACCAATTGCTCGGCATATGCCCCACCACTCACAATCCCCATCACTTCATCGCCCATTTTCCATGCACGTACTTTCGTACCGAGACCAATGACAGTTCCAGAAAATTCCATTCCAGGAACATCGTGAGTGTCGGGAAATGGGTTTGGATAGAAACCCATTCGTTGCAACAAATCGGCGCGATTAAGGCTTGTCGCGCGAACACTCACAAGCACTTCTTCGGGGCCAGGTGTTGGTGTCGCAATGTCTTCGAAAGTCAATACCTCGACACCACCATGACTCCGCAATACGACTGCGCGCATAATTCGATCTACGCCATAATCTTTTGCAAACGACGGTCGAGAGTTTCCAAGAACTCTTCAGTTGTTTGCCAAGGTGCATCTTCGCCACCGACAAGCAATGACAAGTCTTTTGTCATCTCGCCTGCTTCAACAGCTTCAACACATACCTTTTCAACTTTGCGAGCGAAGTCGATAACTGCTGGTGTGTCATCCAACTTGCCACGATGTTCAAGTCCACGTGTCCATGCAAAGATCGATGCGATCGGGTTGGTCGAAGTCTTCTTACCAGCCTGGTGATCGCGATAGTGACGAGTCACTGTGCCGTGTGCGGCTTCCGACTCCATCACTCGACCGTCTGGAGTTGTGAGCACCGATGTCATCAGACCAAGCGAGCCAAAACCTTGCGCGACGATATCTGACTGAACGTCGCCGTCATAGTTTTTGCACGCCCACACGTACCCGCCTTCCCATCTCAACATGCACGCCACCATGTCGTCGATGAGACGGTGCTCGTAGGTGAGTCCAGCTTTGTCGAATTGCGCTTTGAATTCTTGGTTGAATACTTCTTCAAACAGATCTTTGAATCGACCGTCGTATGCCTTCAAGATCGTGTTTTTTGTGCTCAAGAACAGCGGGTAATTACGCTGCAACGAATAGTTCATTGTTGCTCGCGCAAAATTTCGAATTGATTCGTCAAAGTTGTACATACCCATCACGACGCCAGAACCCGTGAAATCGGCAACCTTCATCTCGATCGGCTTACTTCCGTCTTTCGGAACATAGGTCATGGTTACGGTGCCTTCACCAGGAATGCGGAAGTCAGTGGCCTTGTACTGGTCGCCGTGTGCGTGACGCCCAATCACAATCGGCTTCGTCCAACCCGGCACCAACTTAGGAATGTTGTTACAAATGATCGGTTCTCGAAACACCACGCCATCAAGAATGTTTCGAATGGTTCCGTTGGGCGACTTCCACATCTGCTTCAAATTGAACTCTTTAACACGGGCTTCGTCTGGCGTAATGGTTGCGCACTTGATACCAACACCGTGCTTCAAAATTGCCTTTGCCGAGTCGATTGTCACCTGATCGCTTGTTGCATCGCGATGCTCGATACTGAGGTCGTAATACTCAAGGTTGATGTCGAGGTACGGCAGGATCAATCGATCCTTAATGAACTTCCACATAATCCGCGTCATCTCGTCGCCATCGAGTTCAACTACGGGATTGAGGACCTTGATTTTTCCAGCCATGAGGGGGCTCCAGCCTGTTCGTCCGGTGACACCGGAACTTGTTTCTGATCTGTAAACAATACCCCACAACGGCCGCCACAGGGGCTTGGCCAGTCACGACACATCAATCACAAGCATCGACCACCTACCATCGTGAGCATGGATTTTGCGTGGGACCCCGAGCACGTTGCATTACGCACACGCGCGCGAAGTGTCGCCAACGATGCCGTTGCACGTTACGGCAGATTTAACGACACGTGGATGAACGGTTACTCCAAGGATTTTTCTGCAGAGCTCGGGGCACTTGGTTGGATAGGAATGACTTGGCCAAGTGCATTCGGCGGTGGCGGTCGACCCGCAATTGAGCGTTTGATCATTGCCGAAGAGATGATTGCCGCAGGGGCTCCCATTGCTGCATCGTGGTTTGCCGACCGCCAGATGGGTCCCGCTCTCATTGCATACGGCACGAAGGAGCAGCAAGACGAGTTTTTGCCAGACATGCTTGCGGGCAAAACCACTTGGTGTATCGGTATGAGCGAACCCAATGCGGGCAGCGACCTAGCTTCGCTCAAAACTTTTGCCCAAGACGACGGTGACGAATGGGTCATTAATGGGCAAAAAATCTGGACAAGCTTTGGCGAGGTAGCGGATTACTGCTACTTAATCTGTCGCACCAGTACCGACGGACCACCACATGCAGGCATCAGCGAAATCATCGTGCCGATGAACACCCCCGGCATTGATGTGCGGCCGATTAAAGACATGACAACGAACAGTCATTTCTGTGAAGTGTTTTATACCGATGTACGAGTTCCAAAAACAAACTTGGTCGGTGTGCAAGGTGGTGCATTTTCACAAACAATGCGGCAGCTCGAGCACGAGCGTGGTGGCATTGACCGACTTGTCTCCAACAAGGCTCTGTACGACATGGCTCGCAAGCGAGCGGACACCACCAACAAAGTTGTACGTCAGGAAATAGCAAATATAGAAATCGGATATCGAATCGGACGCATTCTTGTGATTCGTGAGACACTGCGGCAGGCACCAGCAGGTTTCTCGGCCGCCACGAAATGTTTTTGTACTGAACTTGAAACCCGCATTGCCAACTTTGTGTTCAGCACCCTCGGCATGAATGCAACGCTCTGGGATGACGTTACTCAAGGTCTCGCCTACGCCTCTGGGTACACGATCATGGGCGGCACATCAAATGTGATGCGCAATATTTTGGGTGAGCGAGTGCTGGGACTGCCAAAGGAACCGCCAGCAACGAATTTGAAACTAGCCCACAACTAGAGTTCGTGTATGCACCCGATTGAGCTTTCCACCAAAGTCATTGATTCCGGAATAGTCGACCAGCCCCTCAACCGCGTTAACAACGAGATCACCGAACTCGCAACCGACCTTGCAATCGTCGAAAGTTTCAGCCACTCGGTTGTGTGGGACACCGGCGATGGCCTGATGTGCTTTGACGCATCTGGCGCAGGCAGCGGCGAGGCTGTTGTGCAGTCGATTCGAACTTGGCGCGCATCGCCCATTTCGACTCTTGTCTACACACATGGTCACGCCGATCACGTAGGTGGGAGTTTCGCATTCGCAAACGATGCAATCTCCAAAGGTGCGCCTGCACCTCACGTCATTGGACACGAGAATGTCGTTAAGCGCATTGACCGCTACTCCACTACCAACGAATGGAATGTGCGCATCAATCAGCGTCAGTTTGGTGGCATCAAGTCGGATATGAAACCAAACTCGGGCAACATGCGAGAAGCATTATCGCTTGGAGAGAATGCTCAACAGTTTCTTCCACTCGCCACACTTCGACCCGACGAATCATTTTCAGATCAACTCATCATTCAGGCTGGCAATACTTCCGTCGAGTTTCATCATGCTCGCGGCGAGACAGACGACCATCTGTGGGGTTGGATACCCGAAAAGAAGTGGCTGTTCACTGGCGACTTTGTGATTTGGAATTACCCCAATGCGGGAAACCCCCAGAAAGTGCAGCGCTACGCGCTTGAGTGGGCAACCGCATTGCGACGCATGATCGCGCAAGGACCAGAGCTATTACTACCCGCCCACGGATTACCAATTGAGGGCAAGAAGCGAATCGCCACCGTGCTTGACGATATTGCGACGTCGCTCGAGACTTTGGTATCACAAGTGGTCTTAATGATGAATGCCGGTGAGACCCTCGACACCATTATCCACTCGGTAAAAGTTCCGCAACACATTCTCGACAAGCCATACATGCGTCCGTTCTACGACGAGCCTGAGTTCGTGGTGCGCAATATTTGGCGTCTCTATGGCGGTTGGTGGGATGGTGCGGCATCACGACTCAAGCCTGCGCCAGATGCTGTTGTGGCCCAAGAACTCGCCCACCTCGCAGGCGGAGCACATGTGTTAATTCAGCGTGCAATCGAACTCACCGAGACCGATTTGCGCCTCGCATGCCATTTAGCCGACCTTGCAGGTTGGGCAGCCCCAGACGATGCGTCGGTGCATGCTGATCGGGCGGTAATTTACGACAAGCGTCGTCGAAGCGAGATGTCGCTGATGAGCAAAGGCATTTACAAGGCTGCAGCCCGCGAGTCTGAGGCCATTGTCAAGAATGCCGGTGCTTGACAGTCAGAGCACAACAAATACTTTCTAAATCTCTAGTGGGCGCGACGGGACTCGAACCCGGGACCCCTACCATGTCGAGGTAGTGCTCTAACCAACTGAGCTACGCGCCCTTACTTTTGTAAAAGCCTACCCGTTTTAGGCATTAACCCGCAATCGCAAACTCACTTCATTAGCCATTAAACGGCCTGCGCGAGTAAGCACAAGTCTGTCACCCACCTGTGTAATTAAGTCGCTCATCAATTCTCGATCTTGCGTACTTAATGCATCAGTTGGTACGCCGTCGCGCACTCGAACAAGCAATTGCAGAGCCTCGAGTTTGCGCGTATCGCCATCGAGCATTTCGCTTGATGATTCAGGAATCTCGCCTGCATTAATCATCTCGATGTAGCGGTCGGGTGTGCGCACATTCCACCATCGACGGCCGTCTTTGTGTGCGTGCGCTGCACATCCAAAACCGTCATAGTTACCCTGTAGCCAATACAGATAGTTGTGCTTGCATTCGTGACCGGATTTGGCCCAATTAGAGATTTCGTAATTCACCAGTCCGCTATTTGCAAATAATTCATCGACGAGTTCGTATTTGTCTGCTTGATCATCGTTGTCTGGGTGTCGCTCTGGCTGTGTGGCCAGTGGAGTGTTGGCTTCAACGGTGAGACCGTAAGCAGAAACATGGGGTGGATCAAGAGCCACAACATCGGACACTGTTGTGCGCCAGTCGGCAAGCGTCTCGCCAGCAGCACCATAAATGATGTCGAGATTGAACGTTGCGAAACCTGCCTCACGCACATACGCAACCGATCGGCGAACGTTTTCTGGATCATGCGTACGACCCAACGCAGCCAACACATGCGGGACAGTTGACTGCACTCCAATCGAGATTCGATTCACTCCACCCTCTCGGTATGTGCGCATCATCTGAAGAGTGATGTTGTCGGGGTTGCACTCAACAGTCACTTCGGCATTTGGTGCCAGCGGTATCTCACGCATCACTGCAACCAGTTCTTCTGCCGGCACCATGCTTGGTGTACCACCACCCACAAACACACTCGTTGCAGGAATCATTCCCTGAGCCACGACCATGTTGATATGAATGCTCATTGCGCGCAGATAGTCGCCTGTTAGATGATGACGGTCGGTAAATGTTGCAAACGCGCAGTAATCACACCGCTTCGAGCAAAACGGAATGTGCAGGTAGACACCATGGGACGAAGAATCAAGTTGCATTAGGTGGCACAAATAGCAGGTCAAGTTCGGCCAGCTTGGTTCCCACATCGTCAATGCTCACATCAAGCATGACCGCAATTGCCCGCGTGTCGTTGGCGCGAACAGTAATAACTTTGCCGTTAAAGTCTTGCCGCTGAACCTGAATCATTCGCAGAAGTCGCTCGAGCATCTTGAATTGATCACCTTCGAGTGCAGACAATTTAGCAACATCGATTCGCAGTTTCTTCGGTGCAGCAGCACCTGGCTGGGCAGAATCTTCGCGTTGCTTATCTCGAGGCAGCAGCTGATCAACCGTCACGCCATAAAAACGCGCAAGACGTTCGAGCCTTAACACGCTGATCACGCGCTCTCCACGCTCGTAAGCGCCCATAACCGATGCTTTGAATTCTTGCTGAGTGGACGTCTCGACCTCATTTAGCGACAAATTCTTTTGTTGACGAATACTGCGTAATCGCTCGCCAACCAGTCGCGAATATGACTGTTCGTCAAGTGGATCGTTTGCTGGCAAATTCACATCCCACTCCTTCGACAACGAGTCATCAACGCACCTGCAACTATTGCAGCAGTTTCAGCTCGCAACACGGATTCCCCAAGAGAAACACGACCAACTGAATCGCCCAGTTCGTCAGGGGTAAATCCGCCCTCCGGACCAACAACAATCGTTCGATGTACTGCTGATACCTCGACTCCACCTGGTTCCGCAAACGCAACATCAGTGCGAAGCACCAAGTCGGCGAGTTGTGTAACCGGTTGTACCACTGGAAGCCAGACTCTGCGACTTTGCATTGCAGCCTCGTTGGCCACTCGTTGCAGTCTTCCAGTTTGCTTTTCTGCCTTAGCCGTATCCCAGCGCACCACAGATCGAGCAGTTGGTGCGAGTGGAATGATCTCATCGATTCCAAGTTCTGTGAGCTTTTGAACAATAAGTTCTGGCTTTTCACCCTTGACCGGAGCAAATGCAATGCTCAAGGCCCACTTTGGTCGCTCAACTACATGCGGTTCACTTGTTGCTCGGACGTCCCCATCCTTGGAGATTGTGGCCGTGATCCAGCTGCCGACTCCGTCGCTCACCGTGATTTGGTCGGTTGATTTCACCCTCAAAACCTTGAGTAGATGATGCTGGTCATCAGTGCTGAGGCTTGGTATTTCTAGCGACCGAACAAAGACGTGAGCAGCACTTCGGCGAAGTGTTTCGATCACAAAAATGCTGACTTGATCTTGGCTTTCAATTTAGAAGCCGTCTGTGTCACATGCTCACCACGGGATTCAGCAAACCGAGTCAATAGATCCCGCTCTGCATCATTGAGTTTGGTTGGCACAGCAATCACAATTTGTGCACGCAGGTTTCCGCGACCCTTATTACGTGATCCCTGATTGAGATGTGGCACTCCACGACCTTTGAGCAAAAACTCACGTCCCTGCTGTACACCAGGCGGGATAACCAAATCTTCATCACCATCAAGCGTGCTCAACACCAAATGAGTTCCAAGTGCTGCCTGCGCAATCGAAATAACAACATCGGTGACGAGATCATCGTCTTCACGTCGATAGGTCTCGTGTTCGGCAACGCGCACATGAACATACAAATCCCCTGCGCCACCACCACGAATACCCACAGCACCCCGACCACTTACGCGCAAAGTTTGTCCTGTGTTGATTCCAGCCGGCACCTCAACTGTGTGCTCTACATCTTTAACGATTCGACCGTCACCTCGACATGGAGCACATGGCGCCTCAATGATTTGACCCATTCCACTGCAACGACCACACGGCGCCGCAGTCACCATCTGCCCAAGCATGCTTTGGCGAACACGACGCACTTGCCCAGCTCCACCGCATTCGGCACAGGTCTTTGCCGATGTTCCCTTTTTTGCTCCGCTGCCTTCGCATTCATCGCACCGAATCGCCGAGCGCATTTTCACCCCAGTTGTGCATCCGAATACAGCTTCCTCAAATGAGATTTCGGCTGTGGCCTCAATATCTTGGCCGCGTGGTGGACCCGATTGTTGCCGTTGCCCACCACCGCCGAACGGCGAACCGCCTCCAAAAAATGCTTCAAAGATGTCGCCAAATCCGCCCGCGCTTCCGCCGCCGAATGGATCACCAGCATTACCACGACCGCCAACACCTGCTTCGCCGAACTGGTCATATCGCGCACGCTTATCCGAGTCAGACAGCACTTCATATGCGTGAGACACTTCTTTAAATTTGGATTCGGCTTCCGCATTTCCCGGGTTTGCATCTGGGTGCAACTCGCGAGCGCGTTTGCGATACGCACGCTTTATTTCATCGGCATCAGCACCGCGAGAAACACCTAGGAGTTCATAGAAATCTGTAGACATAAAAAGATCAGCCCTCAGTAAGCCTTCGTCCAAGACGCTCGCCAACAATCTCAACAGTGGCAAGAGCTTGCGGATAATTCATTCGAGTTGGCCCCAACACACCCACGGTGCCGAGCGTTGCACCGTCCACCACTACCGGTGAAAGCACCAACGAACATGTGGCGAGGGGTTCGACGCCGTGTTCGGTGCCGATAGCAACCGACAAGCCCCTATTCAGCATGTCGCGCACAAGAGAAACAACGACGTATTGCTGTTCGAGTGTGTGCAACACGGATCGCACGATTTCTACCGCGTCAAAGGCTTGCGCCATCGCCGACGCTCCACCAACAAATACTGATTCATCAACCTTTCGACTATTCATCGCGCGCACTACTTGTGCGGCAAGTGCATCGGCAATCGCATCACCCGACGTCATGAGCGGCAGTGATGCGCCAAGCGCTTTTCCAATCATGATTCGACTGAGCGATTGCGTTGCGGCAGCAGTCTGGTCATCGGTGATGGATGTACTGAGCTCAATTGGTTCACTCTCGACCACACCGTTTGACAACACAACGACAACCATTGCCATGTGAGCACTCAGCCCCACGAGTTGTACAGAACGAACTACAGCGACTTCAGCTTTTGGGCCCATCACTACCGCTGCATAGTTGGTCATCTCGGCGAGCAATGTGCTGGTGCGCTGCAATGTCTCTTCCAAGCGTCCGTGTGCGGTGTCAAAAAACTGACCAATGCGGTCTTGGGCCGCAAGTTCAAGAGTGCCCGAAGGTGTCAGGTGATCAACAAAAAAACGGTAACCCTTATCGGTGGGAATACGCCCTGCCGATGTATGTGGTTGAGCCAAATATCCCTCTTGTTCGAGGAAACTCATGTCATTACGTACCGTGGCTGATGAAACATGCACACCAGATGTATTGGCAATATGCGATGACCCAACAGGCTGTGCGGTCGAGATGTACTCCTCCACTACAGCGCGGAGAATGGCTGTTTTGCGGTCGTCAAGCATCGTCACAAGGATACCGAGACACGATGCACCTAGTGATGCGCCAATTGATGCGCTTCTTTACTTGCCCGATACCGCTTTGTAGCGATCGAGGGAAACAAGGCGCTCCTCCGCATGGTCCACCATCGGCGCGATGTACGGATTAAGCAATCCCAAAGTCCATGGCGAGTGCACTACATCATTTTCCAGTTCGCTCAGTTCAGGGATCCATTGACGCACATAAATGCCTTGCGGATCAAAACGTTCGCCCTGGGAAATGGGATTAAAAATTCGAAAGTAAGGGGATGCGTCTGTACCCGTGCCGGCCGTCCATTGCCAGCCGTGATTATTGGATGCGATATCTCCATCCACCAAATGACGCATAAAAAACTTGGCACCCCATTGCCATGGCAGATGTAAATCTTTCACCAAGAAACTCGCAACAATCATTCGCACACGGTTGTGCATCCATCCAGTTGCCAACATTTGTTTCATTCCAGCGTCGACGATCGGAAATCCGGTCTCACCTTTGCACCACAGATCAAATCGAGCTATTGCATTTGCACCAGTGTCGTGCGTCATCTTGTTCATTTTTGGTTGCAAGTTTTCCCACACGGTTCGTGGCTGATGAAACAGTACATCCGCATAAAATTCACGCCAGCATAATTCGCTTCGGAAAACCGCGTGCGATTTTGAGTCGCCAAGTTCGGCCAAGAGCGATCGCGGATGCACGATGCCGAATCGTAGGTACGGCGACAACTGACTTGTGCCATTGATATCTGGATTATTTCGCGTCTCGGCATAATCGTTCAGCGCGCTATCACGAAATGATTCCCACACTTTCCACGCTGCTTGCTCACCTGCAGGTGGCAGTACAGCTGCACACTCAGGTTCTGTTGGCAAAGCATCCGAATGCACCTTTGGCGCACCTTGCCACACAACCGTTGGCTGAGGCAACGGAGCAAACCACCCGATTGACAACCATATTTTGGAAAACGGAGTAAAAACTGCGTATGGAGTGTTGTCTGCCTTTCGCACCAATCCGGGATCAACTGCATACGCAGATCCGACACTGCGCAACTCTGCACCAACCTTGCGCAACTCGGTATCAACTTGCGCATCTCGTGCTTGGCCATACGGTGCAAAATCTTTTGCGGCAAACACTGCAGTCGCCCCTACTTCTTGCGCTACCGCCGGAACCACATCTATCGGATTACCAGTGCGCACCACCAAGGCACCACCCATAGATTTGTTCAGCTCGTGCAAATTTCGTAGAAGAAACGCCAAACGTGGCGCTCCAGAGCGCTCAGAAAACTTTGGGTCAATGACAAACAGCGGTGTCACACTTCCTGCCTGTGCAGCAGCTACTAATGCTTCATTGTCGGCTAGGCGCAAATCCCGCCTAAACCACATCACAGAGTTATTTACGGTCGACACCACTTCTCCAAATCCACACACTCATGCTGATGCCCGAAAGTGCACCAACAATTCCTCCATACCCAAGCGACCACTGGACACTTATGGCATCCGCTACCCACCCCGTGATCGGACCTCCAATTGGAGTCGAGCCCAAATATGCGACTGCGGTGAGCGCAAGCATGCGCCCTCGCATATCGGGTGGAGCCTCATTCTGAATAATTGAGTTTGTAGCGGTAATCATTGCAGCACCACCACCACCGAGAGGAACTGCCCACACAAAAGCAATCCATACGTTGGGCGACCAAGCCATACCGATGTTCGCAAACGCCATCAAAAGAACATTTGTCGCTACCCACTTGTATCTGACCTGACGCAACCGAGCTGTCAGCAACGCACCGAACATACTGCCGGCACTAATCACCGCTAGCACCCATCCGTAATATTCTGGATCTCCCCATTCTTTATCTGCAAGCTTCGGCAACGACACGCCATAGTTAAAAGTAAAGGTGCTCACGACAGTAAACATGATGAACAAAATAAGCAAACGTTCATTTTGTCGAACAAATCTCAAACCATCCCGAACTGGCGTACCACCTGCAGGTCGTAGCGGCGGCAAGAACATTTCCGATTTACGCAAGCCGGTGACTCCGTACAACATTGTGGTGTACGAAATGCCGTTGATGATAAACAACCACCCAGTACCTAATGGTCCGACCAATGCAGCGGCAAGAGCTGGACCGAATATGCGCGAACAGGTCATTACTGCCGTGTTCAAACTCATCGCATTGGTCATGTCTTCCTGCGGGACGAGTTCGGTGACAAGTCCGCGTCTTGCAGGATTATCTATCGCAGCAACAAGACCAAGTGCGAGTGTGAGCACGAAGACAATTGGTACGTTGATGATCCCCGTGAGGTCGCAGATTCCGAGCGTAATCGCCTGTAACGCAAGCAGGGATTGCGTAATAGTCGTTGTTCGCTGTCGGTTGTACCTATCTGAAAGCGCGCCAGCCCATGCCCCAAAAATCAGCATTGGCAAGAATTGCAAAGCGGCATTGATTCCTAGAGCTACCGCACTTCCTGTGAGTCGGTAAAGCAAAAATGATGTACCAGTGAGCTGAAGCCACGAGCCAACATTAGAAAAAATGAGACCTGTAAAAAATAGGCGCGCATTGAAACTCTTTAGCGAGCGAAACATGCCACCGTTTTTGTCAGAATTTTCAGTCATCGAGTTTGAGTGCAGAAATGAATACATCACCTGGCACTTCTACGCGGCCGATTGACTTCATTTTCTTCTTTCCTTCTTTTTGCTTTTCGAGCAGCTTGCGTTTACGGGAAATATCGCCACCGTAACACTTGGCCAAAACGTCTTTACGCTTTGCTTTCACTGTCTCGCGCGCAATAATACGTCCGCCAATCGCGGCCTGAATCGGAACATCAAACATTTGTCGCGGAATGAGCTCACGCAACTTCGCACACATGCGGTTTCCATAGTCGTATGCCTTATCGCGGTGAACGATTGTAGAAAAAGCGTCTGCAGGCAGCGCATTCAACAAAATATCTACACGTACCAAGTCAGACACTCGGTATCCATCAAGTTCGTAGTCCAAACTTGCGTAACCCTGCGAACGACTTTTTAGTTGATCAAAGAAATCGACAACAACTTCTGCAAGTGGCATTTTGTATTGCATATCGACACGCTCAGGAGAAAGATATTCGAGCTTGATCAGTTCGCCACGTCGGTCTTGACACAATTCCATCAGTGAGCCCGTGTAATCCTTTGGCGTAATGATGCTGACGCGAAAGAACGGCTCCTCGATTGAACCTATATATACGGTGGCTGGCAAGTCTGCCGGGTTGTCAACCTTCACCTTTTCACCATTGGTCTTATTGACCATGTATTCCACGGAAGGCGCCGTAGCAATCAACGCCAAATTGAATTCGCGCTCCAAGCGCTCTTTCACGATTTCCATGTGCAACAGGCCGAGAAATCCACAACGAAAACCGAACCCAAGTGCGCCAGAAGATTCTGGCTCATACGCAATGGATGCATCATTGAGTTTGAGACGCTGCAAACTTTCACGCAAGTTTTCAAAGTCATCGCCGTCAATCGGGAAAAGTCCGCAAAATACCATCGGCTTTGGATCGCGATAGCCATCCAATACTTCAGTTGCCGAGTTAATTGCCGTAGTCACGGTCTCCCCGCTTCGAGCCTCGCCAACATCTTTGATGCCTGCGATGAGATAACCCACTTCTCCAGGCCCAAGCTCGGCGACTGGCGTGGACACCGGCATACGTGCACCGATCTCAATCACTTCATGTGTCGCCTTGGTCTGCATGAACAGCAACTTGCTGCCGCTGTTCATTCGACCGTTCATTACGCGGATACTCGATACCACACCGCGATACGTGTCGTACTGGGAATCGAAAATGAGTGCTTGGAGTGGTGCGTTTACGTCGCCTTTTGGTGGCGGGATACGAACGATTATTTCATCCAACAATTCGGGCACACCCACACCTGTCTTTGCGGAGATGCGCAAGATATCTTCGGCAGGAATTCCCAAAACCTTTTCAATTTCCATCGCGTACCGATCGGGGTCGGCAGCAGGTAAATCAATCTTGTTCAGCACCGCGACAATTTCGAGATTGCTTTCAAGGGCCAAGTAGCAGTTAGCAAGTGTTTGCGCTTCGATCCCCTGCGCAGCATCAACAACAAGCACTACGCCTTCGCACGCGGCAAGCGATCGACTCACTTCATATCCGAAGTCAACGTGACCAGGTGTATCAATGAGGTGAAACGTGTGACCCTTCCAAGGAACGCGCACATTTTGCGCTTTGATCGTGATGCCTCGTTCGCGCTCGAGATCCATTGAGTCCAAATACTGGGCGCGCATATCTCGCGATTGCACAGCCCCTGTCATCTCCAAAATTCGGTCGGAAAGGGTCGACTTACCGTGGTCGATGTGGGCGATGATCGAGAAATTGCGGATTGTTGCGAGATCCATTGAGGCGATTCA
>JBIIWI010000005.1:0-46446 GCA_044339005.1 Ilumatobacteraceae bacterium | reverse complement strand
ATTTGCACTACGGCCATAGGTACAATACCTGTGTGCCAAGCAAATCGGCTAATCACACGTCGGGTTCATTCACCGCGACCGTGTCGGCGATCACATCTGCTTTTGGTGACCCCACTCGTCGTGCCGTCTACCTCTTTGCACGCGACTACGAGGCGGGCGTAACAGCAGCCCAAGTTGCAGCCAAGTTTGATGTACACCCAAACGTCGCTCGACACCATCTCGACAAGCTTGCTGCGGGTGGATACCTCGAAGTTGCGGTAGACCGTATTGAAGGAGGAGGCGCTGGTCGCCCTTCGAAGCGTTACCGCATTGTTGGCGACGGCGCCGAGTTTACGTTTCCTGTGCGCAGTGAAGATTTGGTTCTTTCGCTCTTGGGTAAAGCACTTGCACTACTGCCCACCAAAGATGCAGAGATCATGGCCGAACAAGTTGGTCAGCAATACGGCGCCGCAATGGCAGCAGGTTTTAAAGGCGACGACATTTCTGCTGGACACCGCTCATTGCGCTCAGCATTGCAAGCTGTTGCCGATGCGCTCACAGCGCACGGTTTTGCCGCACACACCGATCAACGCAACAATCAGTTGCGCATTGTCAACAACCATTGCCCATTTGGTGACGTTGCGATTGAGCACCCAGTTATCTGTGCAGTCGACCGAGGAATGGTCAAGGGAATGCTCACCGCAATTTACGGTGACACATCGCCAGAGTTGTCCGCATCGCTCCCACAGGGCGACACGTTTTGCGCAACGACTATCTAGCTGGCGCAGTTTTTTAGAACGTTTTAGTCGCCCCAAAAACGCTGTTCCAAAAACGGGTCTCCGTACATGTTGTACCCGTTTTGTTCCCAGAACCCTGGTGCATCTGTTGCGCGCAATTCAAGGCCGCGCAACCACTTCGGTGATTTCCAAAAATACAAATGAGGCACGAGCAATCGAACCGGCCCACCATGAATTGGTTCAATCTCTTCGCCTTCGTACTCATAAACAACGAGTGATTCGTCGAGCAGCACGTCGGCGAGTGGCAGATTTGCCGTGTAGCCGTGTTCGGCGTGGCCCATGATGTACGCAGCACCTGTTTGCATTCCAGCACGCTCAAACAAGTCACGAACGCGCACGCCCTTCCACGTCGTATCAAACTTTGACCACTTGGTCACGCAATGAATATCGGTCAGCAATGTCACTGATGGCATGTTTTTCAATTCATCTAGATTGATCGTGAATGGTTTGTCAACCAATCCAAATATTTTGAGATCCCATTGACCTGGCTCGTATGTCGGCACATCACCTACATGTAGAACCGGAAATCGCTCGGTCAAATATTGCCCAGGTGGCAATCGGGCATCATCAATGCCCTTATTTGCAAGTTGCTCTCGGTTGCGATCAAAAAAGCCCATTGTTCATCTCTCCTGCGTCAAGTCTGCCTCATTACATCGCTAGATTGACGGCGCATGCCACTCTTTTTAGTTCGCCACGCCAAAGCCGGTAAGCGCAGTAAGTGGCTTGAAGACCCTGCCAATGACGATGACCGCAAACGACCGCTAGACAATAAAGGAATTGCTCAAGCAGTTGCGCTCGCAGATCGGCTGGCCGACTTTGCTCCACCACAGCTTTTGTCGAGCCCATACATTCGATGCGTACAGACTCTTGAGCCGCTCGGTGCAACTCTTACGATCTCAGTAACAGTAGATGAGCGCCTCGCAGAAGATAATTCCTTTGAGCCAATTCTTGAACTACTCGAGAGTTGTGCAGATAACACTGTGCTCTGCAGTCACGGAGACATGATTCCCATGGTTGTAGAGGCACTCGAACGCCGCGGCATGGAGGTCACTGGTATGCGCGACTCGCGCAAAGCCTCAGTGTGGGTTCTTGAGCGACAAAACGGTGTGATCGCGCGTGGTCATGCATGGCCGCCGCCAACTATTGATTGAGGGCGGTTGTTACTTCTGCTCGAATTGAGTCGACGAAGCCCATCACTTCTGCTGGCGGATTCATTGCAGCACAAATATCGAGTTGCTCTTTAGCCCCAGCGGCATCTCCTGCAAGTCGAAACCGCACTATGCCAAGGAAGCAGTGTGCATCGGGATATTCCGGCTCAACGTCAATCGCATGGTCAAGCCCCTGAGTCGCCGCGGCGAACGCAAGTATCTTCATGTCGTCTGGCGCGTCGCGTGCGACAAGCGCGATCAACCATGAGCGATATGTCAGGGCCTCAACATGGTCTGGATTCAGCGCCAAAATTTTTGAATACAAATCAATTGCGGTTTTTGGTTCAGAGAAATTGAGCGCACGAGCTTGGGACAATATCGATGCCGTTGAGTCTTCAATTCCCCCACTCAATGTTTGCCCAGGCAATCGTTGTCCTGACTGTTGGGCAACAAACCACCCCGCGGCACCAGCAATGATTGCAACCGTTGCTATGGCACCGAGTTTGCGCTTTATCGATGCGCGAGGACGAGCCTCACGAGCATCTACTCCAGCATCCAAAACCTTGATGATCTGCGCCGCGCGATGTACATAGCCATTTTTGAGAACCCGGTAATCCTCTTCATCAATATCGCCTGCTGCGTGTTCGCGCTCAAGATCAACTAATGACTCGAGTAGAAATCTGCGCTCTTCTTCCAGGCTTACCTGTTCATCTGGATTAATCATGAGTCTGAATCCGTCACGCTTTTACATCCATCGCTTTTATAGATGACATGGCTGCATCCACCAATGCTTCATCTTCTGCGCTCGCTGCACCATCATCGGCCGTACGCCATTTTCTAAACATCACGCCAAGAGCAGCAGCACCGCAGATCAACGCGGCAATTGGCAATGCCCACACCAACGAATCAATGCCAGACGAGCGAGGCAGGAGCAACACTTCGCTACCAAAACGTTGCTCAATATAAGCAATCGTTTCGTCGTCGGTACGCAAGCCGCTACCAACCTGTCGCGCAACCTCTGCGCGAATCGCTTCTGCAGCCGATGCCCGCGACACATAGACACTTTCACCCTGACATGTTGGGCAAGCAAGTCGCAGAGTAATTGCATCAATGCGATCTTGTTGCGAACGTGGACCACTTTCGCGCAAGCCACCAAAAATCAACAGCGCACTGGCAATCGCGGCCATAAAAATCCACGAATACTTGTTGTTGAGTTTGGTCGATTTACTCATGAACCAAACTGCACCTTCAGTAACGACATCTGCTCATCGAGCAAGCCCTCCGAGAGTTGCCCAGCAATGCGTAAGCGCACATAACCGTTTGGGTCAATAATCCATGTTTCTGGAACTTTGGCAACCCCAAATGCAACCGCAATACTGCCGTCATTGTCACGAATCTTTTGCCAGTCACCTTGGTTCTCTGCAAAAAATGCCAAGACCGCACTGTCGTCGTCATCATTAATCACCGTGTACATCTCGGCTGGATTCTCGGTTGACAATTGGTTTTGTGCAAATGTCAACAGCTGCGGATGCTCCGCGCGACAAGGAACACAGGTTGAGTTAAAGAAATTGAATACGACCCACGATCCTTTTCGACGAGACAAGTCAAATGGTTTGTCTTCAAGAGTTGTAGTCACCACTGCTGGCGCTGGTTGCCCTAGCAGCGGCGAATCGGCATTGTCAGATGGATTTGGTTTTGCGCTCACCAATACCCACAACAAACAAATGAGTACGATGCCGACCACCGTTGCTGCGATTGGTGCAACTCGTTTGGCTTTCATTTCACTCAACATCGTTGCTGCCAATCAGTGCCGACGTTGCATCGGTTGGCTTACGTCGTCGACCAGGAAACGCAGCCAACAATGTGCCAAGTGCCATTAAAAATCCACCAATCCATAACCACACAAGCAGCGGCTTGATAAACACTTTGATGTGTGCCTCACCAGAGTCTTGCTTTACGGGTGGCTCAAGTGTGAGGTAAATATCTCCGCGAATTCCCGTCTTCACTGAAGGCGTTCCAATATTCATTCCCACCTTGGTGAATTTGGTGATGGCAGGGGCATACGACTGGCCGCCATCGATCGAGATCAGAGCCTTCACACTGATGGCACGATCGGTAGTCTCCTCGACAATCTTGATCAACTCAAAACTGTGTCCAGAAAAGTATGCGGGTGTGCCAGTTTTTAAAAACAATTCTTGGCTATGCGTGAAACTATTTGATGCAGCAAGTGCCACAGCAATCAGGATGACACCGACATGCACAATCATTCCACCGTTTGTGCGACCAACTAATCCGCGCAGACCCTGCCTGCGTGTGGCCAACACAACCTGCCGCAATGCAGAGCCACTGGCAAAGCCGCCAAGAGCAAACGTAAGTAACGGCATAAAGCCCGTCGCGCCTAGAGCGACGCTAATACCCAACGCTCCGATGCCACACCAGGCTGGCCAAAACAATCGGGTACTCAGTAACTCGGCAGAAGCCTTGCGCCAAGGCAATACCGGAGCAATCGCCATAAGCGTCAGTAATGCAATACCGATTGGTGCAACCAGCTGGTCAAAGAACGGAGCTCCAACGACAATCGTGCGCGACTGCAGTGCTTCAATCACGAGTGGAAAAACTGTGCCGAGCAAAACAACAAATGCAAACACTGCAAATAACACATTGTTGATCAAAAATGCACCTTCGCGCGAGACAACCGAGTCGATGCTGCCCGGCGCATGCAACCTGTCACCGCGCCAACCGATCAAACCAATTGAAACAATTACGATGACGGCAAAAAACGCCAGCAACCATGGGCCAATGGCACTTTCACTAAATGCGTGCACGCTGTTGAGCACACCGCTACGAGTAAGAAATGTGCCAAGGATCGTCAAACTAAATGTGGAGACAAGTAACGAAAGATTCCATACTCGCAACATGCCGCGTCGTTCTTGCACCAACACGGAGTGAATGTACGCAGTTGCAGTGATCCACGGAAGCAATGAAGCGTTCTCCACCGGGTCCCACGCCCACACACCGCTCCACCCCAAAACTTCATAACTCCACCAGCTTCCGAGGATGATTCCGAATGTGAGAAACCCCCATGCAAACAGCGTCCATCTGCGTGTAGCCAACAGCCAACCTTCGCCAACTCTGCCAGTAACAAGTGCTCCAATGGCAAATGCAAACGGCACAGTGACACCCACATAACCCAAGTACAACAGCGGTGGATGGAACATCACCAAGATGTGATTTTGCAACAGTGGGTTTGGCCCTGGTCCATCAAATACTCCGGGTGCGCCTGCGGCAAATGGATTTGCTGGGCCGAATGAAAGCAAAAAGAAAAATGCCGAGACAATAAACATCACTCCCATTGCCCAATTGGCTAATGCATCATCCATTTTTTTTCGCAGCCAAAAACAAACCGCCAATGTGTAGCCAGCCAAAATGAGCACCCACATTAAAATTGAGCCTTCGAGCGCGCTCCACACTGCTGCAAAGTTGTACAGGGCAGGAGTCGCAGTCGAACCAACTTTTTGCACGTACGCCAGCGAAAAATCGCGCGTGATCATCGCATACTCCATGGTCGCAAAAGCGCCTACAGATGCGGCAAAAATTAAGATTGCAAAACGAGGTATGAGTCGAGCTACCGATTGATCCCGTGAGCGCGCGCTACTAATTGCTGCGATTGCTCCGAATAACGATCCAATTATTCCAACGAGCAGAAGAGCTCGTCCGAGCGCGCCACTTACCCCGCCTGCGGCGAACATTCCTGTGCCTCTGCTTTTTCCAATCGGTCCCCATTATCGGCGACATATGCATTGGAGTGTTTCACTTCAATACGTGTTGCCTCAAAAATTTCGCCAACTAAACGGCCTTGCGCAACAACCGGTATGCACTCCTGAAAAATGCCACCCGGGTCGCCTTCATACACAACTTGAATCGTTTTCTCATTAAAGATCATCACGAAGTTTGTTGAATTATTGATCGACTTCAACGACCCATTTTCAACTGTGCCCTGCACCCGGATGCGCCTTCCAGGTTCGCACCCATCGCGGCTACCAATTTCGTCGACGTTGCAGTAGTAGTCAATTGCTGATGTTAAAAACTTGGTGACAACAGTTCCCCCTGCAACCACAATTATGACAAGCAAAGCGACGTAACCCCATTTTGCCTTGCGCTTACGTGGTGCGAGTGGCGCGTTTACTTCAGACGTGCGTGGAGTTAAGTCCAAGGTTTGTCCTTGTCGGCAACTTTGCTCGCCAAATCACGACCCTGAATAACTGTCCTGACAACGAGCACGGCAATTACAACAAACGTTGTGCCATACACAACTGAGATGAATCCGAGATGGTCCATTACTTCTACCTGCTGCTTTCGTTGGCGCGTTCGCGCAGTGCGACATCAAGTTGTGTCATTTGCATCGCATCTTGCATAGCCAGCACCCGCTGTCGGTGCAATACCAACCATGCAAATGTCATGGTAAAACCGATTACCCCAACAAGCAGTGTGGTCAGCATTGATCCGTCCATTTTGATGTCTCCATCGCCACTCAGCACACTTGCCTCCTGATGCAATGAACGCCACATCAACACGCTGAAGTGCACTAGTGGAATTTCGAGAACAGCGAGCAGCGCAATAACTGCCGAGCGGCGCGCACGTTGTTCGAGCGAGCCTCCAAGATTGCGTACTGCCAAGTAGCCGATGTAGGTCACGAGAAGAAATGATGTTGTTGTCAGTCGTGGATCCCATGCCCAATACGTACCCCAAGTTATGCGGCCCCACAGACTTCCGCTCAGCAACGTCATCGCCATAAAGACCACGCCGACTTCTGCTGATGCTCCTGCAACTCGGTCGAAACCCATTGAGTGCTTACGACTGAGCAACCAGCAGGCTGACGCAACAGCGGTAACTATGAATGCGAGATACGCAACCCATGCGGTGGGTACGTGTACGTACATAATTCGAACTGCGTCACCTTGATCAACATCTTTAGGAGTGACGAATAATCCACCAATCACAACCCAGGCCATCGACACCAACGCCATCGTGCCAACTAATCGTGTCGTTGGAGTTGCAACCTTCGCGCTAAATGTTTGTGTGTTCATTTATCGCTACTCCTCTATTCCTCTATCAACGATCCGAAAGACAAGATTCCGCCGAGTCCAAATACAGCAGCAAAGACGACGAGTACTCCAACCCATGGCCAGCCATCCGACACCGCTGCTCCTCCACTCGTAAACGCCGACTCAGTGGCGCGAGTTGCGCCAATAAGTACTGGTGCAACAACCGGAAGCATTAACAAAGGCAGCAATGTTTCTCGCCCTCGTGCTCCGGCAGTCAAACCGCCATACAGCGTACCCACGAAGCTCAATCCCGCCGTTGCGCTCAACACACAAGTGACCAACAGCACTGCACCATTGGCATTCAATTGCACTCGATACAACACAACTGCTGCAACGAACAACATGATCTCGAGGGTGACGAGTTGCACCATCACTGCTAGAGCTTTGCCAACAAAAATCCCAGCTGGATCAAGACCTGCAACTCGTTGCGCTTCGAGCGCTCCGTCGGCAGTGTCGACCGCAAACGAGCGCTGAACAATAATGATCAATGAAAAAAGCGTGGCAAGCCACACCAGACCGCCAGCAACCCTTGTCAATACATCATCGTTGTCGAGCGCAAATGCGAACATCACCATTACAAGACCCGCAAACGGAAAAACCTGGTTGGTCACGACGCGACTTCGCAACTCAATACGCAAATCTTTTGCAGCGACTGCGCGCGCAACGCGACCGAGTGAAAGTTGTGTGCTCATGACACCACTCGTCCAGCAACAACTGACACACTTCGTGTTGCGAGTCCGCGTGCACGCTCAAGTTCGTGCGATGCAATTAATACAGTTGCTCCTGCACTGCATGCCTCGCGAATAATTGCATCAATCTCATCGCGTGCAGATGCATCCAGCCCGGCATGTGGTTCGTCGAGCAGCCACAACTCTGCACGACGAACAACCAAGCAAGCCAGTGCGCAGCGACGTTTTTGACCCGCCGACAACTGCATGACTTTTTGTTGAGACAATCGACCGTCGATGCCAAAGCGATGCAGCGTTGATGCCACTTCAGCTTCTGATGCACCAACCATCTGTGCCCAAAACAAAACATTTTCGCTAATAGTGAGATCTGCAAACAATCCATTTGCATGCCCAAGCAATCCAACTCGTGGACGCACAGATTGGCGGTCGACACAAAGGTCTACTCCCAACACACTTGCTTCGCCGCGCACAATTGGTAACAAACCGGCGCATGCGCGTAGCAGTGTCGTTTTGCCTGCACCGTTTGGCCCCTGCAACAACACGATCTCTCCTCGTTGCACCTCAATCGAAGCTTCGGCCAACGCGGGAAAACCGTTGAACACAACTACTGCATCACGAAGGTCAACAACAATGCTCATGCGCCGGTAAACCTCGGCTTGCGCTTCTCGGCAAACGCAGTGCGACCCTCTTTTACATCGCTTGACAGCATCGCTTTTTCGCGTGCCGCTCGTACCAATTCATTGACATCAGGCAATCCCGCCGTCGACTCGAGTGCAAGTTTGTGTCCCGCAATTGTCAATGGAGCAAGTTGAGCAATTTCATCTGCCCACTCAAGCGCATCACTTAACGAACCAAGGCGATGCACCGATCCAAAACCTGCCAGTTGCGCTCCTGTGTATGTAGTCGCCGTTAACAGCATTGCGCGAGCAACAGGCCATGACAATTCGTGCACAATCCGCTCGACAGTCCAGTGATTAACGACCAACCCAAGCTTTGCTGCTGGCACACCAATCACACTTGTCGGTGTTGCAACTCGAACATCGCATGAAACTAAAAGTTGAGCACCTGCACCAAGCGCTGGACCGTTGACCGCGGCCATTGTTACAAATGGCAATTGAGTAAAACCCCGCAGTACTTCCTGCAATGCATCGTGAAATTCGTCTTCATGAACTCCCGCCAAATCGGCCCCAGCGCAAAATGCTGGTGCTGCACCAGTGAGTACCAATACCCGAGCCGAACCTGCGAGCGCATCAAGCTGTGCTTGTCGCAATGCATGCAACGTTGCGACATCGACAGCGTTGCGCTTATCCGGGCGATTTATCGTGACGACTGCTACTTGGTCGCGCCAGTCGAGCGAAACAGTGATGTCTTTATTCACCCGTGCGCCCTCTACCATGGGTTTGAGGCTATGACATCAACAGCACAAACTCCCGATCCAGTCCGGCGCCGTCGCAGCCTTATCGCTGTATGGACAAAACGAGCCAATCGCTTTGGATATCTTGCTTTTGGCGTGTCAATTGTCGCAGTCGCGGTTGGGCTGATCGACACTTTTTCCCCCCTCATCGGCCGCCTTGCTACCGCCGGTCTCGTCATTGGGTCCATCTTGCTAGCTCCTGCAATTGTTTTGGGATATGCAATTAAATCTGCCGAAAAAGAAGACAAATTAAACGGCGTTTAGGGAACGAATAGGCGTATGCCGACAACGCGAGTACGGTAGTAACGACATGTCAACGAGACTCCCCGCTCACGAACGTAAAGATCAAATCCTCGATGTCGCATTAAAGGTATTTGCGACTAAAGGCTTTCACGAGTCCTCTATGAATGACATCGCCGACATGGCGGGAATCACAAAGCCAGTTGTTTACCAACATTTTGAATCAAAGCGCGCATTGTTTTTGGCACTGATTGAAGATGCTGGCACGCAAATGATCAACGAAATCACCAAGGCCACTGTTCAGGCAACGGGTGGCAGACTGCAAGCGGAGCAAGGAACTATCGCGTTCTTTCGCTGGGCCGCAGCAGACCAAAATCGTTTCAAGTTTTTGTTCGACAGCGGAACACGCAATGATGCGGAATTTGCAAGTGCTGTTCGTCGAGTCGTCGACAATTCCGCAAATGCAATTGCTCCGTTGATTGCCGTAGATCTAGATGCTGCACATTTGCGCACTCTCGCACATGGAGTTATTGGTGCAACAGAGGGCGTCGTACGACATTTGCTCGACAACAACATTGCATTCAATCCAGATGTCATCGGAAAACAAGTTGCAGATCTCGTGTGGGCAGGCCTACGCGGTGTCGGACGTGAAACGTTAGGAGACTAAGTGGCAACCGCAGGCGAACATCACCCAGCATTTGAAGAATATTGCGAATGTATTTTTGAGTTGCGCGAAGACCATATCGATGTCATTCAGGCCCGAGTGGCAGATCGTCTAGGAGTCTCTCGCCCATCAGTATCTGAAATGATCAAGCGCATGGAGATCGAAGGTTTGATTGTCATTCGCGGTGCAAAGATTTCGCTCACTTCAGATGGTGATGTTCTCGCCGAGCGAGTAGTCCGTCGTCACCGAATCGCCGAACGATTTCTTACCGACGTGCTTGGGCTTTCATGGGCAAATGCACACCACGAGGCCGGCAAGTGGGAGCACATCATGAACCAAGACGTTGAGAGTGCGATGAATAGAGTGCTGCACAATCCAACAACATGCCCGCATGGCAATCCAATACCTGGGTCTTCATATCGTCAAGAACGCCTTTCGAAACTCAGCGATGTTGTTGAAGGAAAGTTGTTCACCATCAATCGCATCCCGGAAGAACTTGAGTTTGCACCTGGCATTCTTGAGGTTCTCGAACAGGCCAACCTCAAGCCTGGTCATAGTGGCACGATCGTTACCTCAAACAAAGACGGATCTCGTGTTGTTCGTGTTGACAACAAAGATGTAGCACTAGACGAATTTACGAGTTCACGAATTCTTGTACTTGCATAGAACGATGCAACGAACGAGCAATACAGCAATGAAAAAAGCTTGCGCAGCCATGTTGTTCGGAGCTTTGACATTTGCGGGCACGGGTTGTGCAACGACGATCAACCTTGCCGCGCCAACCACGCTTGCTCAACCAGCTGTCACTACTTTGCCAACTGGAACTACCGCTGAACTGTTTGGTCAACTGAAATCGACACTGTCCGAGCTTTCACTTGCCATCACTAATCAAGATAAACCTCGAGCCAAAACAACTCTTGCAACGGTGCTCAATATTTGGGGAGCACTACAGCCGCAAATTGTGGCCGAAGGTGGCGAGACAGTTGATCAAACAGTCTTGGACTTGCAACGCATCATTGATCTTGCTTCAAGCTCTGTGCAGCGCACACGGCCAGCTGACGCAGACAAGGCACTCAGATTCCTTGATTTAGTACTTCAGTCGCAGCAATAATTTGCAAAGAAATTTGCGAAGTAATTAGCTCTGCATTGACGGCGGCAACGGCTCGCTGTGCACGACAGTTAAACGTTGCGTCGAACGAGTAAGTGCGACATACAGTGCCCGTAGACCATGCACCTGACTTGCGACAATACGCGCAGGCTCAACTACGAGCACTCCGTCTAATTCAAGACCCTTCACAACGCTCACTGGCACCACTGTGAGACGTGAGTCAAGTGCAGTTGTATTTGCTCGTCCGTGAGCAACGCCAGCAGTAGTGAGGGCGCTATCGACAGCATCGGTCATGTCATCTGGGCAAACGATTGCAACATTGCCCTCTCCAACATTTGTTAAGAGCAACTTTGCCTGCTCAATCACAACATCAAGTAAGTCGGTGCTGTTCTTTACCTCAACGATGTCTGGACCAAAATCGCCTTCACGAACCGATTTGGGAGCACGCAGCGAAGGAGCTGCTTCGAGCATCACTTTGTCTGCCAACGACATAATCTGAGCAGGGATTCGATAACCCACAGTTAAGCCAATCACTTCTTGCTCACGCTTCGTAGGCAGATATCGCAACAAGTCCGACCAATCATTTGGCGCAAAAGGGCCCGTTGCCTGGGCCAAGTCACCAACAACCGTCATTGCTCCGCTCAGCGACCTACGCGAAGCCATGCGCAACTGCATTGGTGTGAGGTCTTGTACTTCATCGATCACGATGTGCCCAAACACTCGTACTTCATCGGTCTCATCAATCTTGCCGTTCTTGCGTGGACGTGGGCCCAACAACGCAAGTGCTTCGTCGAGCAGTGCAACGTCACTATCGCTCCACAACACTTCAGCAACCGAGTTACTGCGTGCGCGCACTAGGCATCCATATTCTTCAGCAGAAAATTCATCTTTGGCGGCAGACTTCACAAGCGCCGCAGATCCAAATAAGTCATGCAGCATTTCAGCCGGCACAAGCATCGGCCACATTCGCGCGAGGGTTGCACGAAACTCTGGAATATCTCGCAACGAATCTCGCAACGTGTCTACATCGGCGTCTGGGTTGCGACTGGATGCGATCATTGCCGAAATAACTTCGGTCTCGACCCAACGATGCGCCGCATTATGCCGACGGAAGCGTCGTCGTGCATCGCGCACAATGCGTGCAGACTCGGTAGCACGCAATCGCATGTAACCAGCACCATACGGAATCTCGACATCGTCACGTACAGGTCGTTGACGATCCTGAACTGCTTTGGCAATCACCTTCGCCATCCGAATGTCGCCTTTGACACGCTTCGCAGCGTTGGTGTCAATCACTCCGATGCGATGACCTGGCACCAAGTCGGCAAGCACAACTTGTTCAACGCCTGCTTCTCCCAACGAAGGCAATACTTGCTCGATGTAACGCAAGAACACGCGGTTTGGGCCAATAACCAACACGCCCTGATCTTCGAGTGGAAAACGAAATGTGTACAACAAGTACGCAGCACGGTGCAATGCCACAACTGTTTTACCAGTGCCCGGCCCACCCTGTACGACAAGAACACCATTGTGGCCAGAGCGAATGATCTGATCTTGCTCAGCTTGGATTGTTGCAACGATGTCACCAAGTTGTCCGGTGCGTCCGCGCGCAAGCGCTGTCAACAATGTTGAGTACCCGCGCAAACCAGTTGCAGTCTGCTCAACACCTGATGCAACACCTCCACCAAGACCTTCGTCTTGACCGACACCTAGATGTCCTTCACCAAATAGCTCATCTTCGATGCCCAATAATTTTGGACCATTGACTGCAAAATGGCGGCGGCGTGCAAGACCCATCGACTCGCGACCAGTCGCGCGATAGAACGGTTCAGAAACTGGTGCACGCCAGTCGACCACCACTGGCTCACGATGTTCATCTGCTACTGCAAGTCTGCCGATGTGAAAACTTTCGATTTCGCCTTCGGCTTCACCAAATCGATCGATGCGCCCGAACACAAGTGCCGCATCTCCCAGATCTAATTGCGTGAGGCGAAGTACCAATTGTTCGTCAAAAGCGTTGCGCTCGTAACGGGCCTGGAAGGTGCCACCCGTGTCGGCTTCATTGAGGGTTCTGATGCGCCAAGCATCGGTGCGGCTGCGCTCCAGGCACTCATATGCCCTATCAATATGGGCCTGTTCGGCCGCGAGGTCTGGGTGATGTTGGCTCATTTTGGGGTGGATTAATTCTACCGTCTGTTTTTGTGAGCACGATCTGCCTACCGCACATATGGGATGTCAATATCCACATTCGGGTACGAACAAAGGATCCGCATGTTTACAAGAAAATCGTTACTTGCTCCTCTCCTGCTTGGACTGTGTGCCTGCGTCACACAAGGAGGTGTCCTGCAACTCGACAACGGCAGCGTGGTGTTATCTCCAACGGGAGAAATGAGTGTGGTGCTTGACTCAGTTCCAGCAACAACGGATGTGAGCATTGACCCGCTACTTGACATAGCCGAGCAACTCCGCAGAGATTTCACTGCAGACGATAAGTACTACCACGAGTGCATGGTTGCGCCGAAGAAATGCGATGTCACACGAATATCTGCTCCAAATTCTCCGCAGCGCGCAGACCTAGTCAAGCGCGTCCACGATTATTCGGCCGCCAATATTCACGCCCGCACAGACTTGGGCATTGCACTCGTGCGAATTGATTCGCTGAGCATCATTGATGCCGATAATGCAATAGTCAATACTTGTAGTTACAACTCGATAGTCATGGTCGACGGTGGTGCAACCGACAGTCCCCTTGACGACATTATTTTCAACGATGCAGTTGCTTCATATCTGTCAGCTTGGATGATGGCGTTGGACCAGGGTGTCTGGAAAATACATTCTTGGACATCACGCATGACCAAATTCAATGTTGATCAATGCGGATTTACTACGCCATGAAGTTAAACACAAAAAGCATCTCGTTGATTGCAATTGCAGTAACTCTCTTGAGCAGTGTGAGTTCTACTGCGGTGCGTGCAACTCAAGCACCGCTCATTGACGGATCTACAAACGCTGGATCAGGAATTGATGTCAGCAGTTCGGTGCACGGCGACCAAATAATTGCTGGTGTCGAATACGGTGCGTCACCCGGTGGTGGCGATGGCGTAGACCCCGAATGCGAATGGTCAGAATCTCTGCCCCGCGATGCAAGCGCTACAGGACCCGGTAGTGCGGTAGCTAAACAAATTGGATCCACTAGCTACAGGTTGTTTAACTACACATGTCCACTCCGTGATCCAATGACCACATATCACTGGATTCCACAAATGTCATCGGGTCAGCTCGCTCAACATGCCGCGTCCATTGTCTACGACAACCTTCCAGCGATGTGGGGCAACTTTGCTCCACCCGCTCGACGTGGATTTGTTGATGTTGGGACATGGATTTGGGTCAACCCTTTGCTTTGGGTTCCCGTTGCAGTCACCGCATCCATCATTACTCCAGTAGGAATTGTTTCGGTTACCACTAAAGCCACACCGAAGAAACTTATTTTCAATCCTGGTGATGGCGATTTGGGATCTGGTCCGCTTACTTGCGATAACTCAGGATTCATTTGGATGTCGCAATTTGGAGACCGCTTACCTTCTCCATGCATGTACACCTACCGTCACTCTTCAGCGACACAAGCAAGTGGATTATTTGAAGCAGATGTTGCAGTGCAATGGTATGTCACATGGTCTACAAATTTGGGGGCAAGCGGAACAATTGGAGAACTGACGTTGCACACATCACATCAAATGAACATTCGAGAGGTGCAAGCCCTTGTTAGTCACTAGCAGTTGCAATTGCGCCGAGTTCTGCGTGCAGCGCATCAATAAGGTCAACAGCACCAACCTCTATATCTAAACCCCTGCGACCGCCGCTCACAAAGATCGTTGTGTGCAGCACTGCGCTCTCGTCAACAACAGTTGGCAAGATCCGTTTCTGTCCAAATGGGCTAATTCCTCCAACGACATAACCAGTAATGCGTGACGCATCGCGTGGGGCAACCATTTCACAACGCTTTGCATGCAGCACTTGAGCCAGTGCTTTGAGTGAAAGCTGCGTATTCACCGGCACAATCGCAACCACAGGTCCGTTCTCCGCCTGCGCCAGAAGCGTTTTGTAGACCCGATCCTCTTCCACGCCAAGCGCACGAGCCGCTGCCCTGCCGTATCCAATGTCGTCCGTGGTGGCCGCATCGTGGTCAAACGTATGCGCAACATAGTCAATACCAAGTTGTTCCAGGGTGACGAGGGCTGGCGTGGCTGCCTTCATGGGCACATCATACGAAACAAGAGACGAAACAAGAGACCAAATATGTAGTAACGAGGCCCTACACCTGACACACTGAAGCGTCGCTTAAACAGCGCAGAAAAGGAACACCCCATGCCAGTTAGCAACTCCCGAGACACCATTTTGATTGAGCGCCGTTATGCGGCAGTTTTCAGCACATTGTCCGATGATTCGATCGTCAAACTTGCAGGTGCAGTCGAAGAGAAACTACGCGACGCCCTCGCCAAGGTGCTCGCACTTCCAGCAGGCGCGTTTACCGAGCCAGCCACACTCGCACCAAAGATTCGTGAAGCAATGAAAGAGCGTCGCTCGTACCTCGACACTGGCGTGTTGTTCGGTGAAGGCGCAACTGAGCGGGCAATCGAGTTGCTCGGCGATCAGTCAGACGATCCAAGCGTCGAGGATCTCCAACTGGTGATCCCAGCGCTTGTTGAAACATTTGGCCTCGATGCAGTTCGACTCATGGCGGTTCAGTATTCAGTTTCACTTGGCGGTTTTCGCAAACTTGTTTTAACTGATGATCGATTCAAAATTCCAAGCTCGCCAGTAACTACCACTCGTGGTGCAACTGGAAACTCAACTGTTGATGCAGCAGCACAAGACGAAAAACGTCGTGCACGCGCAGAACGAAAAGAAAAAGATCGTCTCGACAGAGCAAAGGCTGAAGCACAGCGTCGAGCCGCATACGGTCGCATTTAACTCAGCACAGAAAGATCACCATGTCGCTCCAACTTGCGTCGGTTCAAGGTCGGGCACATTTCGTAATTGGATCATCAACCGAGTTTCGGGTTGTAGATGTTGAGCACTCCAGCAAGGGCTCACTGCCAAGCGATGTGATGTCGTGTTATTCGGTTTGGCAATCGCTTCGTGCACATGCCGCATCGCTTTCACAGACAGATGGCGTTGCATGTTCACTCGAACAGCTCGACTCTCCCGTGCCTCGGCCCCGACAACTGTTTGCAGTGGGTCTGAACTACAAAAAGCATGCCGAAGAAATGGCCAGCCCAATACCAACTACCCCACTCACGTTTGCCAAGTTTCAAAGCTCGATCAATACACCATGTGGCGACGTTCATCTTGTTGGCGCAACATGCGACTACGAATCGGAGCTCGTCATCGTGATCGGTACTGGCGGCGTCAATATTGCTCAAGCAGACGCATGGCAACACATTGCGGGTATCACCGCCGGCCAAGATATCTCTGACCGCACGCTGCAATACAGCGGCGTGCCACCGCAGTTCAGCCTTGGCAAAAGCCGCGCTGGTTTTACACCTATGGGACCGTGGGTTACCGACATGCACGACAACTCAAGTCGCGACAACCTGCGCCTCACATGCTCGGTCAACGGTGAGATTCGGCAAGACACCAAAACCAGCGACATGATCTTTGATGTTTCACAAATCATTTCGCACCTGTCTGGCATCTGCGAGCTTTTTCCTGGTGATGCAATTTTTACCGGTACCACTGCTGGTGTTGGTCACGGACACAAGCCGCCCGTCTACCTAAAACGCGGTGACATTATCGAAACAACCCTTGAGGGCGTTGGAGTAATTCGCAATCGCTGCGTTTAGTGGCGCGGCTGGCTCGACGCGCATTAGATTTTCCAGTTATGCAAACCGGTAACCGAACCGTCATCACGGGGGCCAATCTGGTCGACGGCACCGGTTCACCATCACGGCACGCAGATGTTGCATTTGTTGACGGCATCATTACCGAGGTTGGCGAGCCAGGTTCGGTATCGACCGCCCATGCACATCGCCACATAGATGCCGATGGTTTATTGCTCACTCCCGGCTGGGTTGATGTGCACACTCATTACGACGCTCAGGCAACATGGGATCCTTGGCTGACTCCAAGTAGTTGGCATGGCGTTACTTCTGTGGTGATGGGCAATTGCGGAGTTGGTTTTGCCCCAGCGGCACCCGAACGTCATCAATGGCTTATCGATCTCATGGAAGGTGTCGAAGATATTCCCGGCTCCGCAATGGTTGAAGGAATCAAGTGGGAATGGACCTCGTTTCCCGAGTATCTCGATGCCCTTGAGCGCACCCCCCACATTCTTGACATGGGTACGCAGATTGCTCACGGTGCACTTCGGGCGTTCGTGATGGGTGACCGTGGCGCCGCCAACGAAGATGCAACTGCCGATGACATTGCACAAATGAGCGCTCTTACCGAAGAAGCACTTCGCGCTGGTGCACTTGGTTTTTCTACTTCGCGCACGTCATTGCATCGGAGCAAGCACGGCGAGCTTGTGCCGGGCACAAACGCTCATCCAGATGAGTTGTTTGGTATTGCCGATGCGATGAAACGAGTAGGTCACGGCATCTTTCAGTTTTCTCCTGAACATTCGCGCGTGCCCGTTGATGAATGGCCCTGGATGCAAGAGCTCGCGCGCCGATCTGGTGCAACTGTCAGCGTCAATGTCAATCAGTTGGATGACGGCAGCGAAGTGTGGCGCAAAACTCTTGCATTGCTCACAAAGGCGCATGCCGACGGAGAAAAGATCGTTGCTCAAACCGCAGGTAGGTCTATTGGAATCTTGATGTGCCTAGAGGGCAGTGTGCATCCATTGCTCGCCCACCCCGCATATCACGAAGTTGCTCACTTGCCATTTGCCGAGCGCATTGTGGCACTAAAAGATCCCGTGCGCCGCGCACGATTCGTGAGCGAGATACCAACCGACGGCTTCTACAACGGACTTGTCACGAAATCTTTGCACCGCATGTACCCCGTCACGACCGCAAACATCGATTACGAGCCACATCCAAGTACAGCAATAGGCGAAATAGCTCAGCGCACTGGAGTTGCTCCAATGCAATTGATCGTCGATCATCTGTTGACCAACGATGGCAAAGGCATTATCTACTCGCCGTTCTTCAATTACATCTACGGCGATCTTTCAATGACGTACGAAATGATGCAACATCCGCAAACGCGAAATGGTCTGAGCGATGCAGGTGCACACTGCGGAGCCATCTGCGACGGTGGTATGCCCACATTTATGCTCACGCACTGGACGCGTGACCGTACTCGTGGTCCAAAACTTTCTCTCGAACACATCGTCTACCGCCAAACACGACACACGGCAGAGCTACACGGCTTACTCGACCGCGGCATTGTTGCGCCAGGAATGAAAGCCGACCTCAATGTCATCAATTTCGACGAGTTGGGTTTTGATATGCCGTATATGGCCTACGACTTGCCTGCACAAGGACGACGCCTCGTGCAAACTGCACGGGGCTACAACAAAACTTTTGTTAGTGGTGTGCAGACAGTTGAGAATGACGCATTCACCGGAGAGTTGCCAGGCAAACTCATTCGCGGGCCACAGCGCTAAACACGCTGCGAGTTCCTAACTCGTCATTCCCCCAAGACCAACAAGCCCGCGCGCCAGTTCAATCTCGCCCATATGGCGCAACCCGTGTTGGTAGATCCAGCACTCAACTGCATCTAATACCGTGATACCAACTTCACCTGCCACACGAGCCGAATATGTCGACTCAATCTGCGGCGGGAACGGACGTGCAATCACGACACGTGTCAGTTCGCTTGGATCCAAGGTCTCGAGCCACGAGTGCACTCGACCAAAAACTAACTGCAAGTACTCCTGAAATGCTTCGTAGTTACCTATGCGTTGTCCAACCATCTCTTCCACTGTTTTGTGTTTGCCGTGATCGGCGATGGATGGATTGACGCGCGCCTTCCATTCGTCGTTCCAGATTGGAGCAACGCCGGTGATCATCATGAACGAGCCGTCGATCACGTTGACAATGTGAAACAAACTGAACGCAATCGGCATGACACCCTCACGCTCAAAGTGATTGACATGATCAATCGTCATTGTGCTCAATGCTTGGTCGTACAGCGAATGCAAGGCCTTCATGCGGCGTTGCAATGAGTCGAGAATCAGTTCGTTTGACATGGAGTCATTATTCCTTTGCAGCTTCTGTTTTTAAGAATGCATCGATGTCGGCCTTGGTTGCTCGACTGCGAATTTCAAAATGCACTTTAGAGATAGTTGAGTTAAACGCAAATGGCGCAACGTAGTCACTCACCACAGGCGACAATTGGTCGCTCCCCAGATCCATCCCCATCGAACCGAGTACTCGCACAATTTTGGGAATGTGCACTGAACCGATGTCTCTTCCATCGACCATCAATGTGATCGTCCCCGTTGAATCTTCCCGATCGAATCGGACGCCAAGCTGATGATTGCCCGGCTGTAATGAAATTGGAGCGCTCGCTCGCTGATGTTTACCGAGGGCGTTGTAGTCAAAGTGCAAAACAGAATCCTTAACGAAGAACGAGTGCCCGATGTTGTGTGCGCCGCGTGCGTAAATGACGCCTTCGATGGGTCGATTGCCAACGATGATGTCCGCAGTAATCGTCCACGCCCTACCGCTCAACAACGGGCATGCATCTGCTGGAATGTGCGCAACTGGCGGATAGTACGTATACGTATTTCCGTAGTGCGGTGAACCAGGTCGTGACTTTGAACCAAAAATCTCAATTCCGCGATCGTCAAGCGGCAGCACGCCATGCAACTCGGCTTGCTCCCACCACAACGCAATCATCTCTTTGAGCTTTTCTGGTTGCTTCACCGACAAGTCATGCATCTCCGAAAAATCTTCGTCGAGTTTGTATAAACCCCACGTGTCGTTTTCATACGGCACGTTTTGGTCGTGGAATGTAACTGCCTTGTATCCATCAGCCCAGATCGCACGATGACCCATCATCTCGAAATATTGCGGGCCACGCTTTGTCTCTCGCGTTGAAGTGTTGAACGTATACGTCAGACTCTCGCCATGCATCGGCATTTGTCCGTGCCCATTGACTACAGGCGGAATAGTGATTCCAAGCGCGTCATACACCGTTGGCGCAATGTCGGTGATGTGACAAAACTGTGAACGTATGCCGCCTGGTTGATCAATTCCTTTTGGCCAATGAAGAATCAGTGAGTCACGAATACCGCCGCCATATGTTTGTGACTTGTACCAACGGCTAGGCGTGTTGCCAACTTGCGACCAGCCCCACGGATAGTTGGAGTGAGCATTCTTGGTGCCGATGTCATCTAGTCGATTGGCAACCATGTCGTCAACGTCTTCCCACATGCTGTTGAAGAAACTGAATTCATCAACAACACCTTGCGGTCCGCCTTCACGACTTGCACCATTGTCCGACAACAACGCAATCATCGTGTTATCTGTCAAATTATGCTCATCTAAAAAGTCGAGTAAGCGACCAATTTGCGCGTCGGTGTGGTCGAGCATCGCAGCAAATGCTTCTTGTAAACGGCAAGCAAACAGTTTTTCGTTGGCAGTCAGTTCGATCCATGGGCGAACGCCAGGGTTGCGCGGCGAAAGAACGGTGTCTGGAGGAACAATTCCCATCTCAACCTGTCGCTTAAACCAAACATCGCGATGCACATCCCAACCTTCGTCAAACTTGCCACGCCACTTTGCCAAATAACTATCGGGGGCATGGTGCGGTGCGTGTTGTGCGCCAAATGCGAGATACAAATAAAACGGACGATCAGGTCGTACTGAAACCAAATCTCGTATCCACGTTGTCGATTGATCAACAAGATCTTCAGAGAGGTGGTATCCCTCTTCTGGAGTGCGCGGCGGCAAAATATGTTGGTTGTCGCGAGTGAGCTCTGGATAGAACTGATCGGTCTCACCATTCAAAAATCCGTAGAAGCGATCAAAACCTTTTTGTAGTGGCCAGTTGGTGTGCGGTCCTGCTGCAGTGCACTCTTCCATTGGTGCAAGGTGCCATTTTCCTGCACACAACGTTGCATAACCTTCGAGCCGCAGCACCTCTGCCATCGTGGCTGCCTTTGGAGTGATACCTCCGCGCATATTTGGAAAACCTGTATTCCAGTTAGATACACCGCGCATACCTACAGCGTGATGATTACGACCTGTCAACAAACTTGCACGCGAAGGCGAGCACAACGCTGTTGTATGGAAACCGGTGTAGCGCAAGCCATTTTGAGCGAGACGATCAATGTTGGGTGTGTGCAGCGTGCTGCCGAAACAACTTGGGTGAGAAAAACCCATGTCATCAAAAACGATGGTGATGACGTTGGCGCCATGCAAACCCTTTGGCAAGTCTGGCCATGCCGGAGTCGATGTCTGATAAGACGAATCAATCGTTCCTGCAAATTCAGGTTCATTTGGGTGCACCGACTTATTTTGAGCCATCTCACTATCCCCCATCTTCCGAGTGTCGCCGTTCCAATTCTTACTGAGACGAACTTTTCTCATAGTGTATGCAAAAAGTTTGCTAGGTTCGTAATCGCATAAATAGTTGTACAAATAGCTGCACGAAAACTGGAGACCCCATGGAAGTCATTTTGCTCGGTACAGGAAGCCCAATGCCAGACGCCAAGCGCGGAGGCCCAGCGACGTTGGTGAAAGCCGGCGCGACTCAAATATTGGTCGACGCAGGTCGTGCAGTTGTAATGCGACTCACAGGGGCTGGCTCGCTACCTATTTTTTTGTCAGGCGTGTTGATCACCCATCTCCATAGCGATCACCTCACCGACCTCAATGATGTAATCACGACGCACTACGTCATGAGTCAGGCCGAGACCCCACTCCACATTTACGGACCGCCGCGCACGCAAGAAGTGGTGAATGGAATACTTGCATCACTCGCTCCCGACATCAGCTACCGACTTGCACATCACCCAGACACGTTGTGGTGGCAACCAAAAATCATTGTTACTGAAGTAACACCCGGCATGACGTTCACGATTGGAGAAGCACAGATTTCTGTCGGCGAGACCAATCATGCGCCGGTTGAGCCAACCGTTTCGTACCGTGTTGAGCACGAAGGCAAGTCTCTCGTACTTGGCGGAGACGGCATTCCATGCGAAACGTTGGACGCCATTTGCAAAGGTGCCGATGCATATGTGCAGACAGTAATTCGTGCTGATCTTGTCAGCCTTGTCAAGAACAAACGCTTCCTCGATATTTTGGATTACCACTCGACAGTCGAACAAGCAGCACAAACAGCAACACGCGCTGGTGTGAAGAAGTTGATTTTGACGCACTACGTACCAAGCATTCAGCCTGGCCAGGAAGAAGAGTGGCGCGCGCTTGCCGCCGCTCATTTCGCAGGCGAAATCGTGCTCGGTGACGATCTCACAGCAACAACTATCTAACAGTTAATCCAGTAGCCCAGTAAAACTCCAAAAGGACAAAGACATGAAAACATTGCGCACACCCGACGAACGTTTTGCCAATCTTGATGGCTATAACTACGAGCCCCACTATTGCGATATCTCCGACCTCGAGGGCGGCACATTGCGCGTGCATTACATAGATGAAGGCCCGCGCGATGCAGACCCAGTGCTGTTGATGCACGGCGAGCCGTCGTGGTGCTACCTCTATCGCAAAATGATTCCAATCCTGCTCGCTGCAGGGCACCGGGTTATCGCCCCAGACTTGGTTGGTTTTGGTCGCTCCGACAAACCAACAGAGCAAACCGATTATTCATACGCAAGACACGTTGCATGGATGAGCGAATTAATTTTTGACAAACTGCAACTACGACACATCACGTTTTTTGGTCAAGACTGGGGCGGACTTGTGGGTCTGCGACTCGTAACTGCCGAACCAGAACGATTTGATCGAGTCGTTGCCGGCAATACCGGTTTGCCAATTGGTCGCAAAGTTGATTTTTCTTCGAATGATGCGTTCATGCAGTGGCGTAACTTCTCGCAAACCACTCCTACATTTCCAGTTGGCACCATCGTCAATGGCGGCAGCCTCAAGGCACTTTCGCCTGCAGAAGTCGAAGCATACGATGCGCCATTCCCAGATGAGAGCTACAAGTCTGGCGCTCGCATTTTCCCAACATTCGTTCCAGTGACAATTGATGATCCATCCAATCGCGACAATGAGATCGCGTGGGGCGTACTACGCAAGTTTGAAAAACCATTCTTGTGCACATTTAGCGACCAAGATCCGGTCACAGCAGGTGGCGAAAAAACCTTTTTGCGAGACGTGCCAGGTGCAGCCAATCAGCCGCATGTGACGATCAAAGATGCAGGGCACTTCTTGCAAGAGAACAAAGGTGAAGAACTAGCCAACATCATGGTTGAGTTCATTGCAAAAAATCCGCGTTAACAACTTCGCAAAGCGGTAATTGCGCTGCAATAGATTGGTTGTGTGAAACACAGTCGATGGTTGTTTACTTTGGCATGCATCGCTGCAGGATGCTCAACTTCAACCTCGACCACGACCGAAGTTTCAACTACTCCCACAACAGCGTCGTCACCAACTGCAATCACCTTTGCCTTCACTGGCGATGTACTGTCGCACACTCCCCTCATTGACCAAGCTAAACGCACAGCAATCGCCAACTCCACTTCGGAGTTGCAACTCGATTACGACTTTCGGCCAATGTTTGCAGACATTAAACCTTTGGTGAGTGGAGTCGACCTTGCTATCTGCCATCTCGAAACCCCGATAGCACCAGACGGCGAGGAGCTTTCAACCTATCCATTCTTTGGTGTGCCAAAGGAAATCACCACTGCCCTCGCCCATGCCGGCTTTGATCGCTGTTCAACAGCAAGCAATCACACGTACGACCGAGGCAACAACGGTATTGATGCAACTGTCAACGCACTTCAAGATGCAGGCATACAGCAGTCGGGAATGGCTCGCACACCGGATGAGATAGAACCACATGTTGTCGTTGTCAAAGGCATCAAGCTTTGCCACCTTTCATACACATTTAGCTATAACGGCCTCATCATGCCCGACGAGACACAATGGCGCTCTGCAATTATCAACTCAAAACGTATTTTGCGCGACGCGCAACGTGCTCGCGAGTTGGGTTCACAAGCCACAATCGTGAGTATGCATTGGGGAACAGAAAAAGAATCCACTGCAAATTCAATGCAGACTTCGATTGCAGACGAACTCACCGCATCTGGACTTGTTGACTTGATTGTTGGGCATCACGCACATGTGGTGCAGCCAACCAGTCAAGTCAATGGAGTTTGGGTGATGTACGGATTAGGCAATGTGTTATCAAATTTGCCCACCGACGAACGTTGGCCAGTCAACAGTCAAGACGCGGTGATAGCAACGATTTCCCTCTCGATATCTTCATCTGGCAAAACAGTTTTTGACAAACCTGTGATGCATCCAACTTGGGTAGATAAAAACAACGGCTGGGTTATTCGTGACGTACAAAAAAGTTTGCGTTCTCAAACAATTTCGTATGGTCTTGCACGAGAACTCGAGTTGTCACTGGGTCGGACAACTCGAGTTCTCGGCGACTACATCACCAAATAACTACTGCTACTACTGCTACTTGTGAGACCCACTGAATTCTGGGTACGCGAGCACACCCATCTCTGGCAAATCAAGACCAGCAATTTCATCTTCAGCCTTGGATCGAATGCCGCCCTTGGTGAACTTGTTCTGTAGGGCGAAGAATGCGTACGAAATAGATCCGCAAACAATGATGATGGTGACGGCACCGAGAGCCTGAGCACCTAGTTGACCCCAGTCGCCCTTGACAACGCCTTTGACTCCCTCGCTTGCCGAACCATTCCAACCCGCACCATACGTTCCGTTTGCGAAGATGCCCACACTCAATGTTCCGAAAAGACCACCAACTCCGTGCACAGAAATTGCACCTACTGGATCGTCGATCCCGCGACGCTCGAAAAAGTAAACCGATTCAATGATCAAAATTGCTGCGATTACTCCGATGACGGCCGCAGCCCAAGGCGCAACAAATGCGCACGGTGCAGTAATTGCCACCAAGCCAGCAAGCATGCCGTTGACCATCATGCCCGGATCCGGCTTGCCGGTCTTTCGAGTGATGTAGAGCATTGCTGCGATTGAGCCAAATGCACCAGCGATTGCTGTGTTAGTCGCTGCAACGGCAAACTGAACATCAGTCGCCGCAAATGTGCTGGCCGCATTAAATCCAAACCATCCAAACAACAAAATAAATGTTCCCAACATGGCCATTGGCACGTGATGGCCTGCAATTGTGCGGGGCTTGCCATCACTACCAAACTTTCCAATTCGCGGTCCCAACACAATTGCTCCGGTAAACGCTGCGACTCCACCTACTGCGTGCACAACACCGGAGCCTGCAAAGTCGACATAGCCAGCGCCAAGAGACATTGAGCTCCACGTCTTCGCTAACCAGCCACCACCCCACGTCCACGCAGCAATGATCGGATAATAAATAGCACCGCAGAAGAAACCCCACAACACAAAACTGTTCCACTTCCAACGCTCGGCCATCGACCCAGTTGGAATGGTCGCAACAGTGTCCATGAAAGCAACCATGTACAAGAAGAATCCAATCGCTGCAGGTGTCATTGCGTCACCCGTTAACGCCCATCCGCCCTTCCACAAAAAGACCCAGTCGCCACTCCCGAGCAATGCAGATCCGACTGGCGCATCCATTCCAAAAGCGGAGTAGCTAAATCCACCGAAAGAAAATGCAAACCCAACGAGATAAAAACCAATGAAGCCAAGTCCAAAAATCGCAAAGTTTGTGCTTACAACATGTGCAGCATTTTTCGCTTGCGTAAAACCAGTTTCAACAAGCGCGAAACCGGCCTGCATAAAAACCACAAGCGCGGCTCCAATCACAATCCACATCAAACTCACCTGCTGACCGAGCACGGTCACCGGGTCTGGTGTTTCGAGTAAAAACTTCATGCTTCTCTCCATTCGGTAGGGGCAACAGGTGCGTTGCCACAGAAATACAGACGCGTTCAGAGGCGCCGTTGCAGCCGAACGACAAAGAGATTACGAGAGCAATATTTCGACTATGTCTACAAATTGTTTCAGGATTGTTATTGTTTGTGAACGCCCATGGCTACCCAACGCAAGCAAACGAAACATGCAGTTAACAAACTCGAGTTGCCGCCACTCGTCGCTGAGCGAATTTCCTGCCCGCTCAGCAAATGGCAAGGAGAAATCGGGCGCTGCCATTGGTGCAACGAGTTCATTACGGGCAAGCGACGCACTACGTGGTGCTCAGACAAATGTGGTCGCGCATGGCAACGTGAACACATCTGGAGATTTGCACGTTCGTCCGCGAAACGCCGAGCCAAATACCACTGCATTCGCAGCGGTTGCACCGCTGCCCGACGTGACTGTGAGGTCAACCACATCGAACCCCGCGAAGGCAAGGGTTATGGACCAGGGTGTCATCATCACTTGCTGCCCGACGCAACGGGTCGAGGCGGACTCGAAGTGTTATGTCATGCACACCATGCCGAAATCACCGCTGCACAAGCGACTGCACGTGCCACTGCAAGATCTAACGCGCGCCGCGAGGCTCAGGCCGAAACCGAAACTACGATCTGAATCATGGCTTTTCGAGACGGCGATGGATGGGTGATGTGCTCGTGTGGGCACAAGCATTGGGGACTCCACGGCGCTGCAGGCCTACTGCTCATTCGACTCGACATGCCCGAGCCGCACGTATTGTTGCAACTGCGCGCTGCATGGACTCACGGCGGAGGCACTTGGGCGCTTCCGGGTGGCGCGCTCGATAGCCACGAAGATTCTTTGACGGCTGCTGGCCGCGAAGCCTCAGAAGAAGCAGGCATAAATAGCGATGACTATTTGGTGCGAGATGTGTTTAGTGACGACCATGGACCGTGGCGATACGACACAGTGATTGCCCATACCAACGGCGACGCGGGAGCATTCGCCGCGAATGCCGAATCCGAAGACCTGCAATGGGTGATGCTCGACAAAGTTGAGACTTTTTCACTACACGCTGGCTTGGCTGGAGCATGGCCACAACTACACAAGAGGGTTTTGGCAACGCTCAACTAATCGGAATCGTAAGGGTTGTAATGGTCGCAGATTAGGCTGTTGTCATGACACTTGAAGCAACAAAGACCCAGGCATATCTCGACGACCGCGCGCACGTCTTTCATTCGTGGTCTGCGCAAGGAACACTCAATCCGGTAGAGATCGCGGGCGGCCTCGGCAGTTATTTTTGGGACTCGGCAGGCAAAAAATATCTCGATTTTTCTTGCCAGCTGGTCAACCTCAACATTGGTCATCAGCATCCGAAACTTGTTGCAGCAATTCAAGAACAGGCTGGCAAGTTGTGCACAGTTGCACCTTCATTTGTCAACGAATCCCGCTCTGAAGCAGCACGACTCATCACCGAACTCGCACCAGGCGATCTCAACATGGTGTTCTTTACAAACGGTGGCGCTGAAGCTATCGAAAACGCAGTGCGCATGGCGCGACTTCACACCGGACGTCAAAAAGTGATGTCGACATACCGTTCGTATCACGGATCCACCTCTACGGCTATCGCCATGACCGGCGACCCACGTCGCTGGCCAAACGAGACCGGCACTGCGGGTGTCGTTAAATTCTGGGGACCGTATGCATATCGCTCGGCTTTTCATTCGTCTAACGAAAAGGAAGAGTGCCAACGAGCACTGCAACATCTCGAGGACACACTCATGGTCGAAGGTCCACATACCATCGCCTTGATTGCACTCGAATCTGTCGTCGGAACCAACGGCATCCTCGTTCCACCAGATGGGTACTTGCAAGGTGTGCGCGAAATCTGTGATCGATACGGCATCATGATGCTGTGCGACGAAGTAATGGCCGGTTTTGGCCGCTGTGGTGAGTGGTTTGCAGTCAACAAGTGGAACGTTGTTCCAGATCTCATCACATTCGCAAAGGGTGTCAACTCCGGTTACCTGCCACTTGGTGGTGTTGTCATTAGTCAAAAAATTGCTGACACATTTAAAGATCGCGTGTACCCAGGTGGACTTACCTACAGCGGACATCCACTGTCTTGTGCATCAGCAGTTGCCTCAATCAATATCTTCAAGGAAGAAAAGATTGTTGAGAACGCACGGAATATCGGTGCAACCGTTATTGGTCCCGAGCTCGAAAAGCTCAAGGCAAAGCATCCTTCAATTGGTGAAGTTCGTGGACTTGGAGTTTTCTGGGCAATTGAACTCGTGCGCAATCGCGAGACACGCGAACCTCTTGTACCGTTCAATGCTGCTGGAGCAGATGCCAAGCCAATGCTTGACATTGCTGCTGCTTGCAAGAAGGAAGGCCTCTGGCCGTTCACACACTTCAACCGCATGCATGTTGTACCACCGTGCAATGTCAGTGCAGATGAAGTACGTGAGGGCATAGCAATTATTGATCAGGCCCTCGATATTGCCGACTCATTCTGCAAGAACTAGCTAGTAATAGCTAGCCAAGATTTCTAGCAAGTTACAGCTTCGCGGTAATACGCACGCTGCCAACAGGCTTGCCGTGCCCATAAATAGTCGAGTCAAAAGCTTTTGGGTCGACACCTGTTGTATCGATTCCAAGCGCTTCTAACGCTGCTTTCATCATTGGCGGACGTGCGCGATTGGCACCATCTGAAATCTTGAGCGCAACTGCTCGCCCATCGGGCATCGCAACTGCGAATACACCTTCTGCGCCATCTTTCCCAAGTAATCCAGGCACCCCCTGCATCAGCAGTGTCACATCGCGCGTAGGACCACCCACCATTTCTGGATGACTCCGCATTGCATGCGCCACTTTTCCTGCAGCACTTGTCGGGTCCGACATCACCACGGTACGAAAGACACGGGCTAGTGCAGTGAGCGACATGGCGTGTGCTGGTGCACCGCAACCGTCAATTCCAATGAATGCAGCTTCTTCGCCACACAATTCTGGCACCATCTGCGTAATGCGCTGCTGCAACGGGTGCGACTCTTGCAGATACGTTTCATCATGCGACCAGCCGTTGTGTACGCATGTCGCAAGCATTCCCGAGTGCTTGCCCGAGCAATTCATTTGCAACTTAGTTTTTACGCCACCGCAACGCAACACTTCGGCAGCTGCATCATCATCGAGTGGATAATCCTTGGTGTTACCGAGATCATCTTCATTCAAACCAGCTGTGGCCAAGATTTCTCGTGCCGCGGCAAGATGCATCGGCGATCCGTCGTGACTCGCGCAAACAAGTGCCAGTAACCGTGGTGGCAAGTCAAGTCCGCTTGCCACCATTGCAGTTGCCTGAATTGGTTTAGTTGACGACCTGGGATACACGATGGTCGATGGGTCACCTAGCGCAAACTCAATCGATCCATCTCGTGCGAGACCAACTACTGCCCCATAGTGCATCGACTCGTCATGTCCATTGCGGGTGGTGACACCCAGTTGCACAAATGCTTTCTCAAGTGGTGATTGCTGGCTCATACTTCGAGGGCGTCCATCAGCATTGACATAAACACATCATGTCTTGCGCTTGTCACCACGAGAGCGTTCGGTGCCTGATGCAATACCCCAAGGGTGTCCATCACCACCATGCCTTCAGTCGCTGGTGATTGAGTTTCGACAACGAGGTGCATCTCGCGTACTTCATCGGCAATGCTTGAATTAATGGCGTAGGCAATTGCAATTGGATCTGGCAAGTCAAATCCAGCAAGGTGGGTTTCGTTTTCGCAAAACTTTTCAAGTACTCGTTGAATGTCAATCGTGAACGTTGCAAACGGCGTGTCCATTGCCCGCAACATGGTTGATTCTGCAGGCGTGATTACAGCGAACTTGCGTGAGATATCCCATCCAACAAACTCAAGATTCATTCCAGATTGCAACACGACATCTACAGCTTCTGGATCAACCCACATGTTGAACTCTGCCACGGGCGTGACATTGCCGATGTGATCGGCAACTGCGCCCATCACAACACAACGTTTTATTCTCTTTGCAATGCTCGGATCTTTTTTTAGCGCGAGTGCAATATTCGTTAGCGGTCCAAGTGTCACGAGCTCAAGCACTCCATCAAACTCATGTGCCGACTTGATCAACTCATCTATCGCATTTCCTGCGTTTGGCTGCCTACCCGTGAGATCGAGTCCGATATCCCCCATGCCATCCATGCCGTGCACAAACTGAGCTGTACGCAGTTCTCGCACAAGCGGCTTTGCTGCACCCACGTAAACGGGAGCGCTGGATTCACACAATTCGCGTGTGTATAAAGCGTTTTGGACACCCATCTCTAGTGGAACATTGCCAGCGACAACACCAATGCCGACCACATCTATGTCTCCATGACGAAGTGCAATGATTAGAGCGACTGCATCATCACTTGCAGTATCGGTGTCGATAAAAAATTTTCTCTTCATACTTCTACCGTAACATTTATGCGATCCGTACTACGCTCGCAATCATGCGTAGGGGGCTCCAGATAACGGTCTCGATGTGCGTTGCTGCGACGAATTTGCTTTTTGTATTGCTCTCACCCACAAAATTACTTGCATCCGATAACACTTCTTCAGATAGTGCACCACCCGCAGAAGGGATATACGTTTTTCCATTTTCCAAAGTTGCGGTGCACTACCCACGTGATCACATTGATTACCCTGCAGTCGATGTAGAGGGTTGTTATGCCCATGTACTCGCACCAACTGCCGGCACGATTACCCAAACGCGCACACTCGACAAATGGGTGAAAACAATTGATGCTCCAGGCACCCGCGGTGGCAAGACAATCACCCTCGTTGGCGATGACAACGTTCGTTATTTCTTTGCCCACCTCGGCAGAGTAAAGGTTGCTACTGGACAGCGTGTTAGTGCCGGCGATTGGATCGGCGTTATGGGTTCATCCGGCAACGCCCGTGTCACCAGGTGCCACACACATCTAGGAATATCACGCGTGTGTCCCGTTGTTGAAGCATATTTATTGCAAGGCGAGATTTGGCCACAAAAATATTTGAATGCATGGCGCAAGGGTGAGCAGATCTCCCCCGTAAAGGAGCTGAAAAAACTAGTGAAGCAAGACCCACTTGGTTGCACTCGCTCGCGTGCCGACACCAGAGCAGCATTTGCCCAAACCTCGGGCTAGTTCAGTTTCTAGATCAATCCAAGCTCGCGCACCGCATCACGCTCTTCGATGAGTTCGGCTACAGAGGCATCAATTCGCGCACGACTAAATGCATCAATCTCGAGGCCTTGCACAATTTTGTACTCACCGTTTTCGCAAACGCAGGGAAACGATGACATGACACCTTGCGGCACGCCATAGCTACCGTCAGATGGCACCGACATGGAAACCCAGTCGCCGACCGGAGTACCTAACACCCACGAGCGAATATGGTCGACTGCTGCATTTGCGGCACTTGCCGCCGATGAAGATCCGCGAGCCTTGATCACTGCCGCGCCGCGCTTCGCAACCGTTGGAATATATGTTTCTTCAACCCATGCCTGATCATTGACCAGTTCTGCAGCATTCTTGCCATCAACTTCGCAATGAAACAAGTCTGGGTACTGAGTTGTCGAATGGTTGCCCCAGATGGTCATCTTTTTAATCGATGACACTGGGCGCCCAACGCGCTGCGCAAGCTGACTGATCGCACGGTTATGGTCAAGACGAGTCATCGCTGTGAACTGTCGTGGGTCAATGTTCTTGGCGTTATGCATGGCGATTGCCGCATTGGTGTTTGCTGGGTTTCCCACGACCAACACTTTGATGTCCTTTTTAGCATTGGCGCTAATCGCAGCTCCTTGTGGCTTAAAGATTCCACCATTTGCCGACAGCAAATCGCTGCGCTCCATGCCCTCTTTACGTGGCATTGCTCCTACGAGCAAGGCAATATCTGTATCGCCAAAAGCAATGTTCGGGTCATCGGTCATCACAACATCTACAAGGTTTGGAAATGCACAGTCATCCAATTCCATTTTGACTCCACTAAGTGCACCAAGTGCTGGCGTTACTTCAAGTAATTGCAAAATCACTGGTGTGTCTGCACCCAGCATCGCGCCTGAGGCAATCCGAAATAACAGGCTGTAACCAATCTGTCCGGCTGCTCCTGTGATGGTTACTCGTACTGGTGATTTTGCAGATGATGTCATGATCCAAACACTACTTTCCTATTACTTGCATGATGAGGTCGGCATATACAGCCTGACCCTCGGGGTTGAGGTGAATTTTGTCTCCGTATAAATATTCTGGATGCGCTACAGCAATTGCGTACCAGTCGAGGATCTTGACATTGCCATATTGATCTGGCATCGCCCGAATCAATTTATTGTTTGGCTCTTGCCATTTCCTTGTTGGCACATGATTTGTCACAAACACGACGGTGTCAATATCGGCTAATGGAACCATGATCTCATCCAACGTCTTTTGGTCAACATAGTTGTTTGTGCCGAGGTGAATAATCACAATTTCGCCAAGACGGTTTACCGACTTGAGATAGTTACAGATCTCAAGTGCCTGACGAAACGGTCTGCTCTTCAAAGCATCTACTGTGATTCCACGCTCTGTGAGTACATTGGCGGCTCCAAGCATCACGGAATCGCCAATTGCAATAATTTCGATGACCTGTCCATCCAGCGTGGTTGTCGAAGGTGAAGGCACAACGGTGTCAACAACACCAGTTACACCCGACAACGTAGTTAACGAGGAAATAGCAAGTGTCGTACTTGTCATCACATTGACGACACCGCTCTCACCATCAGCGAGGCTCTGACCAATATCATCCAGTTTGACCTGCGCAGTCGCAAGACTCACCAATGCAAAGATCGGCACTACTGCAGCAACGACTCCAATCGCAATGATGCTCTGTCGTTTTTCTCTGTCTGACTCGAGCCGTGAATGTCGGAACTTACCCCATGCTTCGCGCAAACCACCTGAGCGCACTGGCATCTCAATGAATCGATAGGAAACTTCAGTGATCGCAAGTGCGAGTGCAAAGAGCAAAACAAACTCAGGAACGTTAAGTCCTTGACCAGCAAACTGGCGATAAAACTGAAAAATTGGCCAGTGAAAGAGATACAGCCCATATGAACGCTGACCGATATACACCAGTACTGGGTTTCCAAGGACACGCTTTGACAACACAGTGTGTGGGTGTACCGCCGCTGCAATTATTGCGATGCTCGCAAGCCCTACGAGGAGAAAACCTCCTTGGAACAATGGTGCGTAACCACTCGTGCCACCATCAACACCGCCTTCAACGACATCATGAAAGCTCCAAAACATTGCACCGAGCCCAAGGACACCCAACCAGCCAACAGCCGAGACAATATGACGCTCTGATGTTGGATGATCGTTGTGGAACATTGAAGGCTTCCACCAAAAAGCAAGGGCAGAGCCGATGAGCAAACCACCCGATCGTCCAAGTGTGCCCAAAAATAGAAAATCAACTTTTGAAACAGTGTGGCCGAAGAGGGCTAGGTAGTGATCTGGGGTTTCGAGTACCGAACCATTTGCGCCCGGTTCAAATGTTTTTGCAACATAGATCGAAACTGCAATGGATGCGGTAAAAAACAAAGTTCCCAAGAGCAATGGTCTGCGACCAAATACCTTAAGCACTACGGCGATTAACACTGGCCACACCAAATAGAACTGTTCTTCAACTGCTAGCGACCACAGGTGTCGAAGCGGTACAAAACCAAACGCACTGAAATACGAGGTACCAACCCAGATCTGAAACCAGTTGAAGCCATAAACAAATGCAGCTACGACATCTCCGCGCAGGCTTCCTAGTGTGTCACGCTCAAATAACGCGCAATATGTGGTGACACCGATGAGCAGAGTCCATAATGCAGGCAATAATCTCCGAGCGCGACGCATCCAAAATGCTCTGAAATTGATTTTTCCATTTTCCTTCGACTCGTTGATCAACAGCATGGTGATCAGATAACCGCTGATCACGAAAAACACTTCAACGCCAAGAAAGCCGCCACTCACCCAGCTCTTATTCGCGTGATACAAAATCACGGCGAGCACCGCAACCGCGCGCAGACCGTCAAGGCCTGGGAGATACCTCAGTGATTGTTGGCGATTCATTTACTAAGAGCGTATTGTCCGAACGATCTCGGCCATCAATATTCCGGCTTCGGTTGGATTCAAACCAATCTGTACACCAGCAGCTCGCAAAGCATCCATCTTGCCCTGCGCCGTGCCCTTACCGCCCGACACAATGGCCCCTGCATGGCCCATCTTTTTGCCAGCTGGTGCAGTTACACCTGCGATGTATGCGCTCATTGGCTTGGTCACATGATTAGTGATGAATTCTGCGGCCTCTTCTTCAGCTGAACCGCCGATCTCACCAATCATGATGATCGCATGTGTTTCTGGGTCAGCCTGAAACTGTGCCAGGCAATCCACAAAGGAAGTTCCAGGTACTGGGTCTCCGCCGATTCCGACACATGTGCTCACACCAATTCCTTGTTGCTTCAATTCGTAGAGCGCTTGATACGTGAGAGTCCCAGATCGAGAAACGATTCCCACATTTGGTCCGCTCGCACTAGGTAGTTGCGCAATTTCGCCAGCAGTAATTCCGATGTTGCATTTACCTGGACTGATAATTCCTGGGCAGTTTGGGCCGAGTAACCGCGTGGCTGGATAATCGCGTTGCAGTGTTGCAAACACGCGAGCTTCGTCTTGTGCCGGTACACCCTCGGTGATGCACACAACAAAACCAATTCCTGCGCGAGCTGCTTCAAGGATCGCTGCTGGCGCTGCTTTGGGTGGCACTGCAATAAATGATGCGTTAGCGCCCGTTGCCGCAACAGCATCTGCGACCGAATCAAACACAGGAATACCCTCTACGTCTTGTCCGGCCTTGCCTGGTGTGACACCACCAACGACTTGGGTGCCGTATGCCTTATTGCGCAGGCCATGAAAGCGCCCTTGTCCGCCGGTCAATCCCTGCACAATGACTTTCGTATTTTGGTCTACAAAAATTGCCATGATTCGTTCTCCTACTTGGCCAATTCGACAGCGGCGCGAGCAGCTTCGAGCATGGTTGGTCGACTGGTGAGTTGTGATTCAGGAATCCCCGCATCAGCAAGAATCTTTCGCCCTTCTTCAGCATTTGTGCCGTCAAGACGAATAACAATTGGTGCGCGTAGGGCGACTCGCTTCACTGCTTCGACAATTCCCTTGGCAACTTCTTCGCCACGAGTGATACCGCCAAAAATATTGATCAAAATACTCTTGACCTTCGGGTCTGAGTTAATTACCTCAAGCGCTGCGGTCATCAATTCGGCATTAGCGCCGCCGCCGATATCGAGGAAGTTTGCGGCTGTGCCACCAACCTGATTGACCACATCGAGCGTGCTCATCGCTAGACCTGCGCCGTTGGCAATGATGCCGACTGTGCCATCCAATCCGATGTACTGCAGATTCTTTTCGCGTGCAAGTTGCTCACGCGCATCCAATTCTTCGGTCGCTGCATATTCAGCCCATTCTGGATGCCTAAATGATGCGTTTACATCGAGCGAAACTTTGGCATCGAGTGCATGAATCTCGCCGGTTGGTTTCAAAATCAACGGGTTAATTTCTGCCAAGTCACAGTCACCTTGAGTGAAACAGTTGTACAACTTAACAAGCATGTCGGCAACACCGTCGAGGGCTTTGTTGGGAATCTTGGCTTCAACAGAGGCGCGACGTGCGGTCTCGAGCGAGAGCCCATCGATTGGGTTGATGTGCAACTTCACAATCGCAGTTGGATCTTTTGCAGCAACATCTTCAATCTCGACGCCACCTTGTGCGCTCAACATCAACAAGTGCTGCTTTGCTGCGCGATCAAGCGTGAAGGACGCGTAATACTCTTCGGCGATGTCGGATGCGTGTTCTACCCACACACGCTTTACAACATGCCCCTTAATGTCCATGCCCAAGATATTTTTGGCATGCATCCGCACTTCGGCTTCGTCGTTGGCCAACTTAATTCCACCAGCTTTGCCGCGACCACCAACTTGCACTTGAGCTTTCACCACAACCGGGTACTTTGCGGTTGCTGCAACCGCGACAGCTTCATCAACAGTTGTTGCTACTCCACCCGCAGATACAGGAATGTTGTACTTGGCAAAATATTGTTTGCCCTGATATTCAAAAAGGTCCATTATTCAACTTTCGTTATTGTTCTCGAGCATCGAGCGTTTGCTCAAGCCATGTTGCGATTTCTTTCAGAGAAGTTCCTGGTCCAAATATTTCTCCGACTCCTTGACTGCGCAACTCAATTGCATCAGCATCAGGAATTACTCCTCCACCAAAAACAAGTACGTCTCCAAGATCGCGCGTGCGCAATTCTTCCATTACTCGCGGAAACAAAGTGAGATGCGCCCCCGACAACAACGACAACCCAACGGCGTCTACGTCTTCTTGCAGGGCGGTTTCGGCAATTTGCTCTGGCATCTGGTGCAGACCCGTATAGATCACTTCAAAGCCGTGGTCACGAAGGGCACGCGTGATCGTCTTGGCGCCACGATCATGGCCATCCAGGCCTGGTTTGGCCACAACAACTCGGTAAGGGCGTTTCATGACTACAGAACCTTACGCCCTCGGCAGTGACCTATTCCAACCCACAAATCGGTCGACCTACAGCCTCAATCGGCCACACTAGAAGTATGCAAATACGCCTTCGCTCTCCACTCGCACGCGCAGTTCTGCCAATTGCGGGAGGGCTCCTCTTTTTCGCAGTTCTCTTCGGGGTCACATGGCTCATGGCGACTTTTGCCACGAATCGAAGTGAACGCCAGGTGATACAAGGAGACCGAACATTTGTCGTGGGTCAAGTCACTGACGTCGCCAAATCCATTGCCGAAAATGGTCCCATCCTTTATCCCGACTTGCGTGATGTAAACGGCAAGCGATCGATCGTCATCGAACACAACGGCACCGATCCGCTCAAGGGCTGGCAGGTTTACTATGCATACCCAGCCGACAAAAGTTCAGAATGCTTGGTTGCACAAATCGAGAAGTCACACACCTTCACCGATTGCGACGGTCGGACCCTGCAGGTTGATCAATTACAAAAACCGAGTGATGTCACGCCGATTGTCGAAGGTCAGAAAACTCTGCTCATCGACCTGCACGGTTAAAACTGATATTACAAGTTTTTCTTAACTTGATTTTTTAAGCGGAGCCCACGCCAGCGAGAGGTGCTTGGTTCCCACTAATCGGAAACGAATTGTTGCCTCCGCTTTTTCACCCGAGCCACGAATCTCGATGATCACACCTTCGCCAAATGTTGGGTGCTCAATGTCGTCACCAATTCGAAACCCGTGATTGGCATCTTGTTGTTGCGCAGTTGATGCTGGAGCAACATTGGTGTTGTTGCGATTGAGACGCTGCTGAGGCGCATATCCACGATCGGCATGCGAACGAAAGCTGTACCGCTCAGAGTCTGCGCCAGAATCGACGCTGCCTTCGCGCTGAATCAACTCGTCGGGAATCTCGCTCAAGAATCTGGATGGTGGGTTGTACTGAGTTGACCCATACAAACTTCTGCTCCATGCGTGACTCAACACAAGTTGCTCCTTCGCACGCGTGATGCCTACATAAGCAAGTCGTCGTTCTTCTTCTAATTCGACAGGGTCATTAAGTGCTCGGTTGTGAGGGAAAATTCCTTCTTCCACGCCCACGATGAATACCACCGGAAATTCGAGACCCTTGGCTGAATGCAATGTCATCAGTGTGACGTGATTATCTGAATCAAGTTGGTCAGTGTCAGCAACGAGAGCAACTTGCTCCAGAAATTCATCAACTTGAGTAAATTCGGCAGCGACACCAATCAATTCTTTGATGTTCTCTTCTCGCCCAGCCGACTCCACTGTGTTTTCGGCCTTCAACTCGCTCATGTATCCACCAGCATTCAGCGCGTGCCGCAATACTGCGCTTGGACCATCGACCAGCAGTGCCTGACACTCATCGATCAGCTGATTAAATGCATTAATACCTCGCTGAGCGGCGGCGCCAACTCCAGCTTCGGCGGCCTTACGTAGCGCAAGCGCAAACGAAATACCGCATTCATTGGCATAAACATCAATTTTGCTAATCGTCGTGTCGCCGATGCCTCGTTTTGGAACATTCAAAATTCGTTTGAGGCTCACTTCATCAAGCGTGTTATATGACAAACGCAAATACGCAAGAGCATCCTTGACTTCGCGGCGATCATAAAACTTGGTGCCGCCGATGACTTTGTAAGTCACTCCGCGATGGATAAGCGACTCTTCAAGCACGCGACTTTGTGCATTGGTTCGATAAAAAATCGCAAAATCGCTCCAAGGGCGATGCTCGGAATCGTGCACTTCTTTGAGCCGATTAACAACCCAGTTTGCCTCGCCAAATTCGTCATCGGCAAAGTAGCGAATAACTTTTTCGCCTTTACCTAAGTCAGTCCACAAATCTTTCGGTTTACGATCAATGTTGTTGGTGATGACCGCGTTTGCGGCATCCAGAATCGTTTGCGTGCTCCGATAGTTTTGCGCCAACACGACTGTTGTTACTTCGGGAAACGCATTTTCAAATTGCATAATGTTCCGGAAGTCGGCCCCACGAAAGCGATACACGCTCTGGTCAGTATCGCCCACCACACACACGTTGTGATGCAGCGCACCAAGCATCAGCACAATCTCGTTTTGGGCCATGTTGGTGTCTTGATATTCGTCAATCAAAATATGTTTAAACCGCTCTTGATAAGTGCGCAACACGTCTGGGTGTTGGCGAAAGAGTCGCACCGTATTAGTCAACAAATCGTCGAAGTCCATTGCGCCGGCGCGCTCTAAACGCTTCTGATACTCGCGATAGACGTCGACATACTTTGCGTCGATCGAGTTATCCACCAACGAAGCTGCATCGTGAGGGATGACCAACTCGTTTTTCCACAGGCTGATGCGTGCCTGCACTCCGCGCGGTGTAAAGCGCTTTGGGTCAAGACCCAGATCGCGAATGCAATACCCCACCAAGCGCGTCGAGTCGCTTTGGTCGTAGATGGAAAAAGTCTTTGGATACCCGATGTGTTCGGCTTGTGCGCGCAAAATACGCACGCACGCTGCGTGAAAAGTACTCACCCACATTTGTCGTGCCACTGGACCGACAATTGCCGCTACTCGCTCCCGCATTTCTTGCGATGCCTTGTTGGTAAACGTGATTGCCAAGATGTGCATCGGGTGCGTGCCCGTAGCAATGAGATGCCCGATTCGTTGTGTGAGAACGCGAGTTTTACCCGACCCAGCGCCGGCTACAACAAGTAAGGGGCCGCTTGGATGCAGCACGGCATCGCGCTGATCCGGGTTGAGCCCGTCCAGATCAATCGAGTTTGGGGGTTGAGAGTTGGTCACTAATTACGAGCGTTGCACAATTCGCACTGGCAACTTGCGTGGGCCACGTACTTGGCCAAGACTCCACGTCACTGCATCAGCATTTGCTAGGTCAAACTTAGGAAATCTTGCAATAAACACTTCAACAGCGACCTTTAATTCGAGTCGCGCCAAGTTGGATCCAAGACAACGATGAATTCCGAGCCCGAAAGCAAGGTGGCGATTCTCTTCGCGATCAATCACCACTTCGTCAGCACGGTCAAATACTTGAGGGTCACGATTAGCTGCAGGAAATGGCAACAACACGGAATCACCGCGCTTGACAGGGCATCCACCGATCGTCGCATCTTTGCTTACGATGCGCGCCATCGTTACTGGTGCATAGGCGCGCAATAACTCCTCAATTGCGGTTGGAAGAAGTTCTGGTTCATTGACCATGCGTGCCAAGTCAGATGGATGCTGAGCGAGATGCCAGATCGATGACCCAATGGCGCTCCATGTTGTGTCGATGCCTGCAACCATCAACAAAATGATGGTGCCCACGACGTGCGGTGGCGACAACGGCTGATCATAAATTTTTGCGTTCAGCAAAAAGCCGATGAGGTCGTCTTTTGGATTCTCAATGTGATCTTGCACGTGCTTTGCCAAATATGCGTCAAGCTGTTCAAAACTTTGCTGACGCTCACCGAATGGTGCACCAATACCTTCAAGCACCAAGTGCACGGTGTCACGGAAGTAGTCGCTGTCTTCAATTGGCAAGCCAAGCATGCGGGCAATTACGTAAACAGGAATATTCTGTGCGTACTGGACGGCCGCATCGACGGTTGGGGCATCGCCCATGTTGTCAATCAGCTCATTGCATAAACGACGAATCTCTGGTTCCCATTCGTTGATCACTTGCGGGCTGAAAGCCGGCAGCAACAAACGTCTCGCGTCGGCATGAAACGGTGGATCAGAAGTAATCGGTGGTGCTGCACCTATTGGTGCTAAAGAAATCCATTCGTCCCTCGGCGGCTTGTTTGAAAGAACGGCACCTTCGGAAGAAAAATGATCTGTGTCCCGCGCAATTGCAGAAACATCTGCATGAGTTACTGGCAACCACGCCCCGCCGTAGCGATCAGTGTGGGCTACTGGGCAAGTTTCGCGCAACTCGTCCCAAATCTCATGAGCATTGGCGTTGTATGCGGGGTCGGCATGATCAAAATCAGTCGTCCAACTTGTTGCAGGTTTCACTTCGTACATGACACAACTTTACTTGGGGGTGCGCCATACTTTCGTGTCGTGGCTTCGTTGTATATCTTGCTCCCGCCTTCTGAAGGCAAGGCTGAGGGAGGGGCAGCTAATAAGCCATGGCGTGAATCTTCTGGCACATGCGGAAAATCCTTAACCACTCAACGAAAGATCCTCGTTGATCGGCTCCACACGCTGAAAGGTGGCGACGCAACATTGCTCGGAGTGAAGGGTAAACACCTCGACCGAGCGCGTGTAGCCAACTCTTGCCTGCATGGTTCTCCGTCACTACCCGCCCATCAGCGTTACACAGGTGTGGTTTGGGATCATCTGGATCTTGCAACTCTCACAGCAACACAACGTGATCGCGCCCTCAACAGCATCATCGTGATCTCTGGTCTACTGGGTGCAGTTGGCGCCGATGAACCAGTGCCCGACTACCGACTCAAGATGGGCGCAAGACTCGCACCGTTTGGACTGCTTTCGCGCTGGTGGCACGATGATCTCTCGGCAATGTTGAATAAGAAATTTAAAGGAGCCGTAGTTATTGACCTGCTCCCACAAGAGCATCGGGCCGCATTCACTCTTGACAGCGACATTGTTGCAAAACACATCGTGGTCTCGATTAACGAAAAATCAGGCAAGGCCGGCGGTCACGATGCTAAAGCTGCCAAAGGCAGGCTTGCCCGACACCTCGTTCAAACCTGTACATCGGCAAGTCAGGCAACAAAATCGTTGCAAAGTTTTCGAGATCCGCGCTTTGTAATCCGCGCTTTGTAATCCGCGCTTTGTATTTACGACTGATTTGGCTTGAGTTTTTGTTGTAAAAACTCAATCACGCGCTGCACACCAGATTGTCTTGCCTGCTCGGTAAGTACCGAATGATCACTTTTTGACGAAGACTCAAACTCGACTGCAATAAAGGCATCACCAAGCAATTTTTGCAATGACGCAAATCGTGTGCCAACAAGTTTGTCGCCAGTAAAACGTAAGCCAAGGACTTGACAACCTGCTTCTGCGCGCTGCTTGATCATGATCTCGTCATCCAGACTCAGACCCAAGTCGGCACTTCGAGCAGCGCCCATTGCGAACGGCAGTGAAGGCTGCGACAACACGGGTGCAACCATGATTTCGTCAACCATCATTCCGAGAGCGAAACCACCGCTGAAACACATACCTATAGCGCCAACACCAACGCCACCGAGTTCGTTATGCAACTGCTTTGCCAATGCACGCAACCAATTAATCGCTGGAGATTTCTGACGCATCGCCAAAGTAGTGAACTCACGTGAGATGCAAATCTTGCTCATCGATTTGGCCACGTACTTGCCGCTTGGTTCTCGACCAACTTCGCCCACCAACAGCGGCATCACAACCGTAAATCCTGAATCAACGACTCGCTCAGCAAATGCAAGCACGCTCGGCGTGATGCCTGGTATTTCGTGAACGACTACAACGCCAGGGCCGACACCTTTGCGGTACGTGGCGTGCGTGATACCTGCCGATGTAAATGAACTGCCTTGCCAACCTGCTGGAGCTATCGGAATCGAACCCATATCCCTATTTTGGCCTCACCACACCGACAACTCGTGACCAAGTAACAGCAGAAATTTTGACGACATCACCGGTACGCGGTGCGTGCACATATTGACCGCTACCTAAGTACATCCCGACGTGGTGAATTGGGTAGCCAGAAAAAATCAAATCACCTGGCTGAATAGCAGCAGTTGGAATACGCGTAAGTCCTGCATATTGCGTTCGTGATGTGCGGGGAATACCCAAGCCAGCAACTTCCCATGCCCACGAAGTTAAGCCGGAGCAGTCGAAGGCGCTGCCTGGAGACTTTGCACCAAATCGGTAACGCACGCCAAGTTGCGAAAGCGCAGCTTTAATTGCAACACCCGCCCGCGACGATGGAGCAGCGACGTTTGCATACTTTGATCCGGCAAATTTTGCGGCCTGTGATTTTGCATCATCAAGTGCTGCATCTTCGCGGCGCTGTCGTTCCGACCTCAGCAATGAACCAAGTTCTCGCTCTGCCGCTGCTTGGCGAGCCATGTAATCGGAAGCAAGACTTTCTGCAGCACTCAATCGTGCTGCCGCATAGTCGGCCAAGTCGCTGGCTTTTTTCTGCTGCTTCTCTAGTTTCTTCTTTTCTTTCGTGAGATCATCAATCAAACCCTGAAGTGCATCGGTATTACCCGCGCCTGTGTTGAGCGCAACAGAAGTGAGGTATTTCTTGCGCACCATGTCACTCAGCGAATTTGTCGAACTCAAGATGCTCGACAAACTATTGGACATACCGCCGCGAACAAAAGACTTCATTGCCACAGCTTTCAAGTCTTCTTGCATCGCGGCAAGTTTTGCTTCCAGTTCTGCAATATTGGCAATGGTCGCGTCGATCTCTACCTGTAGGTCCTCTTGCTGGTTCACCGCTTCGGCATAGGTTTCATCAAGTGCATCAATCTGGTAGCCGATCTTGTCCAACTCGGCGATGATCTGGTTGACCCGTTGCTGCTGATCCCCCGACGACCCAGTCATAGGGCGCAAACCAAGCGCCTGTGCAGGCATAGCAATAAATCCCACAGCCACCGAAGTGGTGAGGATGATGGCGGCCAACTGAGGCACACACCGGCGTACACGCCCAACGGCGATACGAATCATGATGCAGTCAGTCTACCGAAGAATTCTGGCCTATTCCCACTCAATCGTGCCGGGCGGCTTAGATGTCACATCGTAAACAACGCGGTTTATTCCCTGTACTTCATTGATTATTCGCGATGACATTTTTTCCAACAAGTCGTACGGCAGTCTCGCCCAGTCGGCCGTCATCGCATCATCACTTTTTACCGCGCGAATAATTATTGGCCGACCATAAGTTCGTTCGTCGCCCATCACTCCAACCGAACGAATATCAGCAAGCACCGCAAATGCTTGCCAAATTTCGCGCTCAAGACCAGCCAAACGCACTTCTTCGCGCACGATGAAATCTGCTTCCTGCAAAATGGCAACTTTGTCTGGCGTTACTTCACCAATAATGCGCACGCCGAGACCAGGGCCCGGAAATGGTTGGCGCCACACAATTTCATCGGGCAAACCAAGTTCGGTTCCTACTTTTCGAACTTCGTCTTTAAACAATGTGCGCAATGGTTCACACAATTTCAGGGTCATGTCATCTGGCAGACCGCCAACATTGTGATGACTCTTAATCACACTTGCAGTGCCATCGACACCACCGCTCTCAATCACATCTGGATACAGCGTTCCTTGCACTAAAAATTTTGCGTCGGTTAGCCCACCTGTGTGCTCTTCAAAAATGCGTACAAAAAGTTCGCCTATTGCTTTGCGTTTTGCTTCGGGCTCAGTGACGCCTTTCAACTTCTCAAAAAATCTCGCTCCAGCATCCACATGAATCAATTCAATTCCCATGTGTCGATGAAACGTCTCGACAACTTGCTCGCTCTCGTTTTTGCGCATCAGGCCGATGTCTACATAAATACAAGTCAGTTGCTTACCAATTGCCTTGTGCACCAAAGCAGCAGCAACAGCAGAGTCGACACCACCCGACAAACCACATATCACTCGCTCTAAACCAACCTGTGCGCGGATAGCAGCAACTTGATCCAAAACTATTGACGACATCGTCCAGTCGCGTTTTGCTCCAACAAGTCGGTGTAAAAACTGCTCGATGATTGACTGACCATGTTCGGTGTGCACGACTTCGGGGTGATATTGCACTCCCCAGATTTTCCGAGAATGATTTTCGATGACTGCCATTTGCGCATCTGGGGTGCTCGCCGTTGCCACAAAACCACTGGGCAAAACCGACACCGCGTCGAAGTGACTCATCCACACATTGATCTGCTCAGGAATATCGTTGTTCAACAGTTGCGATTCAGCACCTGCGATTCGTTGTACAACGGTGCGTCCGTATTCGCCTCTGCCACCTCGCGATACCTTGCCACCAAGTTGTTCGGCTATCAGCTGTGCGCCATAGCAAATGCCCAAAATAGGAATACCCAGTTCGTAAATCTGCGGATCCAGCACTGGCGCACCTTCCACATGCACACTCGCTGGGCCTCCAGACAAAATGATCGCAATCGGCTTGCGTTTGAGCACCTCTTGCGCAGTGATCTTGTGGGGCACGATCTCTGAATAAACCTGAGCCTCGCGCACGCGGCGGGCAATGAGTTGTGCATATTGGGCGCCAAAATCAACCACCAACACAACTTGAGAGTCGTGAGCGAGCTGATTTGCCATAGTGACCAAAGACTGTAGTTGAACAGTTGGTATTTAAGCCCAAGAGATGGGACGATGGTGATGCATGCAATTCGTTCAAACAACTCATGATGTATTCGCCATAACTCTCCCTGGCACACTCCCGGACCCATACGGCGGACGTAACGCCAGTGACTGCATCGGGCTCTATCCAAAACCAGGGTGCGGCAGAGAGCCTGTTTTGTCCGGCGACCGTGGCGGCTCAATGCAATACGCCACCTTCGGCATCATGATCACAGCACTCATCGTGATTGGCGTGCGCATCTCGCGCAGCATTATCAAACGTGACCGTGCACGTGACGAAGCATTTGGGCTCAACGACTAGTTTTGCTGTGTGCCAGCAAGCCAAAACGTTGTAAAAAGCCAAGGAGTGCTGGGCATCGCGCTCGCCCTCTTGAGCGCTTCGCTATATGGCATCACACCAATTTTTGTCTACCACGCCTTCGAATACGGAGCAGATCCATTTGGGTTGATGACCTCGCGTTACATCATTGCGTGCATTGTGCTCCTGACAGTTCGTACTGTTCGATTTGGTCGAACCAATTGGCCATCGCGCAAAACCTCCATTCAACTTTTCTTACTAGGTGCGATTGGTTTATACGCCAACAGCGTGTGCATGTTTAATGCGCTCAAATATTTGCCGAGTGGCTTGTCAATGGTGATCTTCTTTTTTTACCCAATTGTCGTCGTGTTGTTTGGCTGGGCGCTGTATAAACACAAACCACCAGCAATTATCTGGCCGTGTCTTGTCACCACCATCATCGGCGTGATCCTCAGTGCAAGCGACGTATCAGGGGGGCAAATGAAAGGTCTGATCTTTATTGTTGTTGGTGCATTTGCCTATGCGTTTTATTCGGTGCTCGCTGGTGCAGTCATGCCGCGTGCCGAACTCACAACAGGTTTGCTCCTCGTCTTTGCTGGCGCTGGAACTTCATTTTCCGTTGTATGGCTTCTCGATCCCCCCGGCTTACCGACAACAATGCCGTATGTCGCCAATGTGTGGCTGCCCGCTCTCGAGATTGGACTTGTGGGCACGATCGGCGCAATGGGTGTTTTCTTTGCGGGCATGAATCGCATCGGTGCAAGTAAAAGCGCAGTGATTCAAACTTGGGAAGTATTGGTCGCAGGTCTCACTGGAATGTTTTTTCTTAATCAAGATTTCACCCTTCGTCAGGTGTTTGGTGGTGTGCTGATTTTGGGTGGCGTTTTGTTGCTCACTCGCGCAGAGATCAAACGGGGCGAAAACCTGCCGCAACCTGCTCACGCCTAAGCGCATCAAGGCAATCTCGTTGGCTTGTGCCACTTGCTGTTACAGCCCTTAGCCTTGTGGGTACATAGCAATTTGAGTATTTCTTGCAGGGTTGGGTGAAATCCCCTACCGGCGGTTAAAGCCCGCGAACCTCACGAGCAATCGTGGGGTT
>JBIIWI010000079.1:0-4927 GCA_044339005.1 Ilumatobacteraceae bacterium | reverse complement strand
ATCATCAGTATCTCACTCATCTTGCTTGGCGTAATCACCCTCGCCGCGATTGTTGCATCACCAGCAATCTTTCATCTGTTTTCAATTCACCCAGCACCAGGTATCGATGCCGAAGTATTTCGTAATGCGGGCACAGCGCTCACACGCATCTTTGTGGTGCAGATATTTTTTTATGGGGTAAGCGCACTGTGCTCTGCACTACTCAATGCGCGCCGCCGTTTTTTTGCAGCCGCATGGTCGCCAGCAGCAGCCAACATCATCGCCATCGTTTTCCTTTTGTCAATTGGTTTCAATTCACAGCCAAATATCACCGATGTTCTTGGTGGATCCAAGTTGATGTGGCAACTAGGTCTCAGCACAACGGTTGGCATCGCGGTTATGGCTCTTATCCAGGTTGTGGCGGTTCACCGCAGTGGCATTGCATTCCGATTCAGCCCACAGTTTTCCCATCCCGCAGTACGCAAATTAATTCAGCTTTCTTATTGGACCTTTGGCTACGTTGTTGCCAACCAAATCGCATTGATCGTGATCAAAAATCTTGCGTCCCCGGGTAGCGGTCTTGTTGACGCCTATTCAAAAGCATTTATTTTGTTTCAATTGCCTCACGGCCTTCTTGCAGTGTCCATTGCAACCACATTCCTGCCCGATCTTGCGCGTCTTGCCGCCGCGAGCGATCACAAGGCATTTGCGGATCGCATGATTCGCGGTGTCACACTCACCGCGCTTTTTACGATCCCAGCCTCATTCGGTTTGTTCGTTCTTTCCAAACCCATCATCGGTCTCGTATTGCAGCACGGAAATTTCTCATCTGAAGCCACGGTCAATACAGCGAGGGCACTGAGCGGACTCGCACTAGGCCTCACAGGATTTTCCGTCTATCTATTTGTATTGCGTGGCTTTTATGCCCAACACAACACCCGTACCCCGTTTTTCATCAATCTCATCGAAAACATAATCAATATTGTTCTGGCCATTGTTCTTGTCGATCGTTATGACGTACTAGGCCTCGGTATTGCCTTTTCCATCGCCTACGTCGTGAGCGCAATTATTGCGATTATTTCTCTCGCATCAAACAACCAATCGATGCGCATCGGCCGCCTTGCCATCGATGTACTGCGCATCACCATTGCGGGTGTTGTGATGGCACTAGCTGTCAGATTTGGAAGCGACACAGTTGGCTCTGCAGTTGGAATAAGCGCACTAGTTCGTGTATCTGTCGGCATCACCATTGGCATAGTCACGTACATTGCGGCGCTCGTAGCACTCGGCGAACCTCACTTGCGAAATTACTGGTCGACGAGAACTACCAAGTCATCGCGGTGAACAAGCTCGGCCACAACGCCGTCAGGTAGTTCTGCACTCTTGCGGCCAGCTGCGGCGCTTGCGTGAACCGCGCTCACGCTGACCATACCGCGAGCAAACACCGCACCACTCAAGTCCTGAATTTCGACGGTATCGCCCTCCGAGAAGTCCCCATGCACTTCGGCAACGCCGGCATGCAACAACGATGTGTTGCGCTCGATCAGCGCTTGTTTTGCACCAGCATCAACAACAATTACACCGCTCTGTTGTGCGGCAAACGCAATCCACAACTTACGAGCCGAAAGGTTTCGATTGTGTGGCAAAAATTGTGTTCCTGCACCTGGTGTTTGAGCAAGTGCATGCACCACAACATCAGTCTTCGTGGCGTCAGCGATCACTGTTCGCACACCCGACCACGAAGCAATGCGAGCTGCCGACAATTTAGATGACATGCCGCCACTTCCACGAGCGGTGCTACTTGCACTGGCTCTCACCGACAACAGTGGATCATCTGCAGCAACCTCCTCGATGAATGTTGCCGATGCATCAATACTTGGGTCTGCAGTAAACAAGCCAGCAATGTCGGTCAGCAGCACCAACACATCGGCGCTCACACTGTGTGCCACCAATGCAGCGATGCGATCATTGTCGCCAAAACGAATCTCGTCACTTGCAATCGCGTCGTTCTCATTAATAATTGGCACACAACCCAACTCCAGCAAACGCACAAGTGTCTGTCGTGCATGCAGGTACTGCGTGCGGTCAATAAAATCGTTTGGAACCAGTAGTACCTGGGCGCCAACCAACCCATGCGAGGCCAAATGCTCGTTGTACTTGTTCATCAACTGACTTTGCCCTACTGCGGCAAGAGCCTGCAGTGTTTGCGTATCGGTTGGGCGCTGTTTCAAACCAAGTGCCCCAACCCCACCCGCAATTGCGCCAGAAGTAACGACAATTACTTCGTTACCCTCACCGCGCACGCGCGCCACTTGCTCACACAATGCACGAATGGCTTCGTTCTTGATCGAGCCGTGCTCATCAGTTACTGATGATGTTCCAATTTTGACAACGATTCGCATCTCTACGTCTCCGGTGTGTACTCGAAACTAAAGGCCCCAATATGCACAACTGCTCCATCGCTTGCGCCTGCGCGCGACAACAAACGAGCAACCCCAAGTCGCTTCAGTCGTTCGTCAATGTAGTTAAGAGCATCAGGTGTTGTCACATCGCTCAAGGCAACCGAGCGCTCAACATCGCGACCGATCAATCTAAATTCGTTATCGCCCATACGTTCAATGTGCGTGCCTTCTGGTTCTGGACGAATTACTACCGACGACTCTTGCGATGGCACAAGTGTGCGTGCGCGCTGCACGAGCTCGGCAAGTGCACCCAAAATTGGTCGAACCCCATCACCAGTCACGGCCGACATCCGTTGACCCTTCCATGCAAGCATCACTTCTTCGGTTGCGGCATCTGTTTTGGTGCCAACAACTAGGCGTGGTCGCTCGAGCAACTCTGGCTGATATGCCTGCAGCTCTTGCAATAAAATTCGTTCTTGTTCGTCGGCGGATACTTCGTCCATCGGCGCAAGGTCTACAAGCACGCACAGCACTCGAGCGCGTTCGATATGGCGCAAAAATTGATGCCCAAGTCCACGTCCCTCGCTTGCGCCTTCAATAATTCCTGGAATATCAGCGATGATGAACTCGCTTGATCCACCCATGCGCACAACTCCAAGGTGTGGCTCAAGCGTGGTAAATGGATAGTTTGCAATTTTTGGTTTCGCCGCGCTAACAGAACTAATGAATGTCGATTTGCCTGCGTTTGGAAAACCAACAAGCGCTACGTCGGCCATCAGTTTGAGTTCAAGTTTTAGCCAGCGGTCTTTACCGTGTTCGCCTTGCTCAGCAAATTTTGGTGCGCGCCTACGGTTAGACAAAAAGCGCGCATTGCCTCGTCCGCCCTGACCACCTTTGGCAGATTGCCAACGAGTGCCGTTGACTGCCAGGTCGGCCAGAATCTCGCCCGTGTACATATCGCGCACAACGGTGCCTTCTGGAACCTTGATGATCATGTCTTCGCCACGGCGACCGTGCAGGTCCTTGCCCATTCCGTGAACGCCATCGCCTGCCCGTCTGTGGGGGTGATCGCGAAAAGCCAATAATGAAGCAACGTTGTGATCGGCAACTAGCCATACCGAACCACCGTCGCCGCCGTCGCCGCCGTTTGGACCTCCAAATGCCACAGGGCCCTCGCGCCGGAAACTGACGCAGCCGGCACCGCCATCGCCACCGCGGACGTTTAATTGGGCTTCATCGACAAAGGCACTCATAGGGGCTTTCAATCCTACTAGTACACCCTCCACGTATCGTGTAGTTATATGACATCTGAACCACTTTCGCGCAGCATCGCATGGGCTCAAACAATGGACGGCTTTGCTTCAGACGAACAGATTCGTTTTGCTCACAAAGACTCATGGTCTGGCCCAGGTGCGCGTCAGATCATTGATCGTGCTGAGCGTGAGTCACGCGAAGACTCTGCCCTAGCCCCACTTGCCACGCGAGCATTTGGTGCTGGAAACCGCGCTATCACCCAAGAAGCAGACCCATTTCGTACCTGTTTCGAACGCGATCGCGACCGCATCTTGCATGCCTCAGCTTTTCGTCGCCTTGCGGGCAAAACTCAAGTGTTTGTGTTTCCACAAGATCACCAACGCACTCGTCTCACTCATGCTCTCGAAGTTGCCCAAGTTGCAACATCTGTTGCACGTGCGCTTGCACTCAACGTCGCACTTACTGAAGCGATAGCGCTCGGCCATGATTGCGGTCATGGTCCTGGTGGTCACGCCTCCGAGGATGCTTTAAGTCCATTTGTGCCGCAGGGTTTTGATCATGCCGTTTGGGGTGCCGACGTCACATTGGTCCCACTCAATTTATGTGTCGAGACCCTCGACGGTATTCGCAATCACTCGTGGTCCCGTCCGGCACCGATGACTCCCGAAGGTGAAGTTGTTTCATGGGCCGATCGCATCGCATACGTTTGTCACGACTTCGAAGATGCTGCCGCAACCGGAATCGTCACCATTGATCAACTTCCAGATCAAGTACGCACACTTTGTGGCACTGCTCGCTCACAACAACTTCGATCATTCATCTCATCGATGATCGCGGCAACTGCATCGACTGGCCGAATCGGCATGCAACCAGCACAAGCTGATGCACTCGCAGAGTTTCGTCGCTTTAACTACGACAACATTTATATGCGCGATGCTTCTCGCAATCAAGCGAAATCAGTTATCGATCTATTGCAAGCACTCGTCGAGCACTATGCCAGTCATCCACATTTGATGCTCACCGATAACGCCCAAGATGCGAGCCTCGCAAAACACATTGCACCCGCACATTCAACTGAAGCACTGCATAACGCAGTTGCATACGTTGGAGGAATGACCGACAGATTTGCATGCCGACAAGGCATTGCACTACTGGGATGGGATTCGAGCAGACTCCCTCAGGGAATCGATACGAATTAAATGTTTGGAATGACGTCGACGACCTTGCGGCCACGACGCTCACCAAACTTGACACTGCCATGCGAAAGCGCAAACAGTGTGTCGTCTTTGCCA
>JBIIWI010000004.1:0-46514 GCA_044339005.1 Ilumatobacteraceae bacterium | reverse complement strand
GTGGGGTCACAAGCGCATGTTTGTTGGCGGTTTGCTTTTTGCAGGAATCTTTTCGTTGATTAGTGGCTTTGCATGGAATGCAGTTTCGCTGATTGTATTTCGCACATTGTCGGCTGCTGCAGGTGCAGCAACTGGCCCTTCGGCAATGGCTTACATCAACCGAATGTTCCGTGCCGACGAACGAGTACGCCCGCTTGGATACTGGAGTTTTGTTACTGCAGGTGCACCGGTGCTCGGAGTTGTTGCAGGAACACCACTCGTAGAGATTTTTGGTTGGCGCGTGATTTTCCTGGTGCAAGCTCCGCTGTGCGCGCTCGGTGCACTCGTGTCCTACCGATTACTGCCAGATACTGATCGACAAGAAAATGTGCGATTTGATGTCAAAGGTTCAGCAACACTTGGTGCAGGGTCTGTACTCATTTTGCTTACGATCAACCGTGGAAACTCGTGGGGTTGGACAAGCCCAGCAACATTGGCAAGTGGTATTGCTGGAATCGCTGCGTTACTGATTTTTTATCAAGTGGAAAGAACAGCAACCGATCCATTGATTCCTGTGAAGTGGCTGCGCACTCGCAACGTTGCGTTTCCTGTTGCCACACAAGGTCTCATGAACATGGCATATATGGGAAGTTTTCTCCTTCTGCCACAGTTACTCGAGAATGGTCTTGGGTACAAGCCATCGCACATTGGTTGGTTAGTGATTGCAAGACCATTGACATTTTCGCTGATAGCTCCAATGGCTGGATACATCGTTGGTAGGACGGGTGAACGCAATACCGGCATGGCGGGGGCAGGCGCAATTCTGATCGCCATGATTGTGATGCACGGAATCGGCGCGGGAACACATGACTGGGTGATTGCGTTGAGCCTCGCATTAACTGGTTTAGGAATGGGAATTGCTGCGCCGAGTCTCACCGCACTACTTGCCGCATCGGTGAAGTCGAGCGACATGGGTGTGGCGAGCGCAATGCAGCAGCTGATGTCGCAAATGGGCGCTGTGATGGGTGGGGCACTGATGATCAGCGTGCACGACATCACAGAAAGTTCTGGAAAAGTTGTGAGCTACTCCAACGGTTTACTTGTGGGAGTTGTGTGTGCTGCGCTGGCGATTGTTACTGCAAGTTTGGTGCGATCAGTAGACCGCGCGACAAATTCGATCTAGTTCTATTGTTTTGAGGTAATGGCGAGAATCTCGGCAGCAACTTGCTCAGCGAGATCGCTCACCGGCATCACCGATGGCATCATCAACATCTTGGAGACATCGCCCTCAACCTTGATGCGACCTGACATGAATGCCTGCATGCCAGCCTGTGGGTCTTGATCGAAAAAGACTTTATGAGCTGTTTCATAATCGGTTGTTACTGTGAGGTCTGGTTCGTCGAGGTGCCCGAGATCCATGACTAAAACACCAGATGATGTGTCGATATGGCTGGTGATATCGCCGTTACCAAATGGAACCTTGGTGATGACCTGGTTCATGCGAATAGTGATGGGGATTTTGGGAACTTGACCTTCATATTTCGCACGAATTATTCGTGCTTCGGTGATCCACTCTTCAGACAAAAACGGATGAGGCATGGGAAGAACTTTAGTTGGAGAATTGGCGAATGGCATCTCGTGTGTTGAGTGCCACAGCACGTGCAGCTTGCGCAAAGTCGCTGCCGTTGCTTGCGTACAACACTGCTCGCGAGGAGTTGATGATGAGGCCGGTGCCATTCGTAGTGCGGCCAGCCGTGACCGCGGCTTGAATGTCGCCACCCTGTGCGCCAATGCCAGGAACAAGCAATGGCATTTCGCCGACAATTGAGCGAACTTCGGCTAGTTCAGTTGGGTATGTTGCGCCAACTACAAGAGCACAATCACCAATTGAGTTCCACTTAGTGGCTGCAGTGCGAGCGATCACTTTGTATAGCGGTTCGTTATCAATCAGTTGTGATTGAAACTCGGCACTGCCTGGGTTGGATGTGCGACACAACACGATGGTTCCCTTGCCGCTCGTGCGCAAAAATGGTTCGAGCGAATCGGTGCCGAGATAAGGGTTAACCGTGACGGCATCGGCTTGATACCGCTCGTAAGCCTCACGTGCATATAGCGATGCTGTGTCACCGATGTCGCCGCGCTTGGCGTCGAGAATGAGCACGATGTTTGGGTACTGAGTGCGAATGTGGTCGCACACAGCCTGCAACTGCGCTTCTGCACCAATTGCTGCGAAGTAGGCGATCTGTGGTTTAAATGCGCACACTGTGTCGGCGGTGGCATCAACAATGTCGATACAGAACTTTTGAACACCGAGCGGATCAGTTTGAAAATGAACTGGAAGTTTGCTGATGTCGGGGTCGAGACCCACGCATAATGCAGAATTACTTGTAGCCCATGCAGAGTTGAGTTTGGAAGTGAAGCCCACGGGAAACTGGCCGTCTTACTCGGTGATGGTGATAGCGCCAGTGGGGCACAAGTCTTCGGCGAGTTTTACTTTGTCTCTCAGTGACTCGTTTGGATTTTCTTGCAGGACATATAAGAAACCATCATCACGAATCTCGAACACCTCTGGTGCTTGATTAACGCAGCCGCCAGTAGCGGCACACATGTCAAAGTCAACGGTTATCTGCATGAGATCAGACTAGTTGAGCTATTTACTGGTTCTGTTTGTGCCGTGCTGGGCATCATGTCGCTCAAATGCATTGAGCACCGCACGAAGTGACGCGGTGATTGTGTTTGGGTCGATACCAACACCCCAACGAGTACGGCCGGTTTCATCGCCTGTCTCGACGTATGCAACAGCAGTTGCTTGCGAACCCTGACCGAGTGCATGCTCGGTGTAGTCCTTAACATCGAGGTTGCCCTTAAATTCGGCTCGGATTGCATGTACAAATGCATCGATTGGGCCATTGCCCTTCGCTGCAAATGTTTTACGAGTGCCGTCAATGTCGATATGGGCTGTGATTTCGGTGTGCCCAGTTGTGGAATCGCTGCGCAACTCGTGGCTCACTAAATTGCAGCGAGGTACTGGTGGCAGGTATTCCTTTGTAAATGCATCCCACATCATTACGGGTGAGATCTCGCTTCCCGAGTCTTCGGTAAGGTGCTGAATATTTTGCGAGAACTCAATTTGCAAACGGCGTGGCAAGTCAAACCCATGCTCGGTCTTCATGATGTATGCAACACCGCCTTTGCCTGACTGGCTGTTGACACGAATGACTGCTTCGTATGAACGTCCAACATGCTTTGGGTCGATGGGCAAGTAGGGGACACCCCACTGGTCGTAATCATTAGGCAATAATTCAAGGCCTTTTTTGATTGCATCCTGGTGACTACCCGAAAATGCCGTGTAAACAAGGTCGCCAACGTATGGATGACGCTCGGCAACTGGCAGACGGTTGCAATATTCGGCATCGCGACGCAATGCGTCGATGTCAGTGATGTCGAGTTCTGGGTCAACACCATTCATGAACAAGTTCATTGCCAAGTTAACAATGTCGACGTTTCCGGTGCGCTCACCGTTGCCGAACAGCGTGCCTTCGACTCGGTCGGCTCCTGCAAGTACTCCAAACTCGGCTGCAGCAACGGCACACCCTCGGTCATTGTGAGGGTGCAGCGAAATGCAAACAGTATTGCGGTTCTTGATCGTGCGAATAAACCACTCAATCACATCGCCGTAGACGTTTGGCGTGTAGCACTCGACGGTTGCTGGCAAGTTCAATATGAGTGGAGTAGTTGCTGTTGGTTTGATGACATCCATGACTGCTTCACAGATCTCGATTGCAAACTCTGGCTCGGTGAGCGTGAAGCTCTCTGGTGAATACTCATAGCGCACATCCGTACCTTTGAGGGTCGGCTCGAGTTCTTTGCACAACTGCGCAGCCTTAACAGCGATATCGACTACGCCAGCTTTTTCAAGACCAAACACCACGCGACGTTGCAACGGGTTCGTTGAGTTGTAGAAGTGCACGATTGCGCGCGGCGCACCCTGTAAACATTCGTAGGTGCGCTTGATCAAGTCGACGCGGCACTGCACCAAAACTTGGATAGTTACATCTTCTGGAATGAGATCTTGTTCGATGATATGGCGAACGAAGTCGAAGTCGGGTTGACTCGCCGAAGGAAAACCAACTTCAATTTCTTTAAAACCCATCTTGACGAGAGTTTTAAACATGCGCAGTTTGCGCTCCGGGTCCATTGGATCGATCAAAGCCTGGTTACCGTCACGGAGGTCGACTGAACACCACAACGGAGCCTTTGTGGTGACGTTGTTTGGCCACGTGCGATCGGTAAGTACAACCGGGATAAACGGTGAGTACTTCTCGAAGGCCATCTTCTTGGGTTGTGTGGGCTTTGGTGCCATGGTTTTTGTCTTTCGTGATTTTGTCGTGATAATGAAAAACCCCCTGACCTTTTCAGGTTCAGAGGGTTCGGCGGCAGCGGTTATGAGGCTGTCGCCGTTAGGTAAGTAGGAGGCTGCTTGCTGTTGACGTCATAACGCTGTCCAGCATATCGGGGGCAAAGCCCGCGTGTCAGTCGCGTAATTTGTGGCGCGATTAATACGGCGTTGGTGCCAAGAAATTGGCGAACTGCCACGGATCTGAGTGGTCGAGCAGGCTTGTGTCGTTGCCGTATCCCGGGAAGAGATCGTTGCGATTCTTGAGCGGAGTCCAGTCGGAAGGTGCCGAATGAATTGGCCCGATATAAGGACGCGTTGCGTCAAGCACTTTCTTCCATGGCAATTCGTCGGGTACACGCACGCCTTCTGAAGGGCAATCGAGCAACCACGTGATAGCGCCGACGACAGAGCCAGCAACCTGAACAGTTGTTGCACTCTGGTTTGGAATTATCTCGCGTGCTTCGTGGATCGACAACGTTGAACCGGTCCACCACGAGTTGTAATCGTGACCCATGAGCAGCACACCAAGTTCGTCACGACCATCAATGATTTCGTCATTGAAGATGCGTTCTTTTGGTTGCATTTGCCAATTGCGCATGCGCAACTCGAGCACGCTGTTAATTGCAGCATCGGACGGATGATATGCGTAGTGCACAGTTGGGCGATATGCATCAGTGCCATCTGCGTTTTTAACTGTGAGATGATGCGTCATCGTGTAGGACTCGCCGTGGCGAATGATCATGCCAAGCGTGTCTCCAGAAGGAACCCAACTGCGCACCCATGACTCCATGCCAGGTTGGGCAAGACAGATTTGGTTACGCGGGCCGTCATCGGTGTGTGCGTGAGCATTGGCGGGCATCCACTTTTCGTGCGTACCCCAACCAAGTTCTGCAGGCGCAACGCCCTCTTCGTAAAAGCCTTCGACCGACCACGTGTTGCAAAACTCATTAGTGAGTTTTGGTTTGCTTGATACCTGCGTATCGCGCTCGGCAATGTGAATGACTTTGGTGCCAGTGAGTTGTGCAAGCACATTGAACTGCTGCGCTTCGAGTGCGTTTTGCAATGCAGATGCACGCGAGCCAGCTTTGCCATCTGTGAGCAACTGTCTAGTGATGTCGGTCAGTGCTTGCTTGACAAGGTGACTCACCATGCCAGGGTTTGCACCATGCTCAACAACCGCAGATGCACCGTTGTTAGAGCCCCAACGCTCAATCATTTTGCGAATTGCTTGATGGCGCACATAGAGCGTGCGATCAAGCGGGTGAGTGGACGCCATGTCGTCGTATGGATCCCACAACTCAACGGATGTATTGAGATAACGAACATTGTGATCTCGGCACCACTCCAGAATCGTTGGACCATCGATATTCCAAGCCAAGTCGAGCAACAAGTCGCCTTCTCCAACGCGTGCGGAAAGGAACGCATCGAGATTTTCGCGTGTCACACGATCCTGCTCGTAGGTAACTCCAGCCTTCAGCAGATCGGCAACGCGCGAACGATTGTCGCGAAAGTCGACGATATGTATAGAGGTCGGATCAAACTTGAGATCGCGAACCATTAATGGCAACGCGCACTGCGCAACAGAACCACAGCCCAGCACCAAGGTGCGACGGGGAAGTTTGTATGCGGTCTTGGCTGGTGCGTTCACTTCGACGCAGACGGCGAATACTGATCGCCCGCATCGATGGGCTGAGCGTCAAATGAGCTCAACAACGTTTCAAGAGTTGCTTCAAAAATTGCATCTGATGGCACAAGCATTTGTTGCCAGTCGTAACGAATACCTTTGCGCCCAGTGAAGGCGCTCTCGTCGCAGGTATGGCGATTCTCGAGTGATGAGAAAATTGAGATAGACGACGAAGCGTTATCTGTGGACATGAGCACCTCCTTGGGGTTTGAATACGAAAGTTTGACCATACAGATTTTTGGGGGCTGCGTCTACTGTTTCCAGAATTTCCTCCGAGCGATCTCGGCGGTCAGTCGAGCGATGTCCCGCCACTCGAGATCTGTGGTTGGTAGCGTGACTGCAGAGATGACGACCCCCGAAGTGAAAACGCCAACAGGATTTGCCGCTATTGGTGTACCTGAGCGCATCGATGCTGGTCTTGCAGCCGCTGGATTTTCGGCACCATTTGCCATTCAGACAGAGGCGATACCCGTTGCGCTTGCTGGTGAAGACGTGATGGGCAGGGCACGCACGGGCTCGGGCAAGACGCTCGCTTTTGGTGTGCCGATGATGTCGCGCATCGATTCGCCCGCCACGCCAGGCAAGCCTCACGGATTGGTCATCGTGCCGACTCGTGAGCTCGCGCTCCAGGTGTCGGAAGTGTTGGGGCCGATTGGCAAGCATTGCGGGATTCGAGTGTTGGCTGTGTACGGCGGTGCCGACAGGCAAAAGCAAGTTGTCGAGATTGAAAAAGGCGTGGAGATCATCGTTGCAACACCGTTGCGCTTGATCGACTTGATGAAGTCATCAGAGTGTGACCTGAGCGCAATTCAAATCGTTGCGATTGACGAAGCGGATCGCATGGCCGACGAAGGGTTTATGCCCCAAGTTGAGTGGATCATGCGCCACGTCACGGCTGTGCACCAAACGATGTTGTTCTCGGCAACGCTCGACGGTCAGGTTGCCAACCTTGTCAAGCGATATATGAAAAACCCAGTTGAGGTTTCGATTGACTCGCCAACCGACACAGTGGGAACTATGCGCCACTTGTTTTTGGCGGTGCATCACATGGACAAAGATCGCGTGATTGCCAACATCGCTGCTGCAGCCGGGCAGACCGTGGTGTTTTGTGACACCAAGCGCAGTTGCGACAAGGTGGCTGAGGCATTGCAAAAACTTGGTGCAGATGCTTCAGCGCTGCACGGCGATATGCCGCAGAATGCGCGTGAAAAAGCATTAGGCAAATTTGCCGACAACAAACTCAAGATTTTGGTTGCTACCGATGTTGCGGCTCGCGGTATTGACATCGACGACGTTGCAGTCGTTATTCACTACGCACCGCCACTCGACGTCAAAACGTATTTGCACCGCTCGGGGCGCACAGCGCGCGCCGGCAAAGATGGTTGGGCAGTAACAATGGCCGAATACAACCAACACACCACATGTCGCATCATCCAGCGCGGTCTGCGCCTCGATATTCAGCCACCGATTGAAGTGTTTTCAAACGATGTGCGCTTGCGCGACTTGTTCAGTTTTCTCGACAATCAATAATTTCTAGTTAGCGGGCTGCAAGCCAAGCTGGGCGAGAAGCCTCAAACTTGGAAATTGCATCTGCGTCAGCCAACGTGATGCTGATGTCGTCAAGACCGTTGATGAAACGCTGCTGAGTTTCGGTGTCCATGTCGAACTTCTCAGTGATTCCTGCGCTCGGAATTTCGACAGTGAAGCGGTGCAAGTCGATGGTGATTTCGACTGTTGAATCGTTTTCAATAACAGCCCAAATGCGATTGACGGTTGGCTCTGAAAGGACGATTGGCAACAAACCATTTTTTGTGCAGTTGTTGCGGAAGATGTCGCTGAAACTTGGGGCAATGACGGCATCGAAACCACCTTGCTGAAGTGCCCACACCGCATGTTCGCGTGATGAACCGACGCCAAAGCTTGGACCAGCAACCAAAACAGATGCGCCAACATAACGCTCGTCGTTTAATACAAAGTTGCGATCATCGCGCCAAGTTGAGAACAAGCCTTTTTCAAAACCCGTTCGCTCGACGCGCTTGAGCCACTCTGCAGGAATGATCTGGTCGGTATCGACGTCTGAGCGCTTCAATGGAACTCCGCGACCGCTGATGATGCTTACTTTTTTCATGACTCGGTGCTCATTTCAAATCTGCTGGAGTGGCAAAGTGACCGGCAACTGCAGTAGCTGCTGCGATTGCTGGTGAGACAAGGTGCGTGCGACCTCCGCGACCTTGACGGCCTTCGAAGTTGCGATTTGATGTTGATGCGCTGCGCTCGTCTTGCGCAAGCTTGTCGGGGTTCATTGCCAAGCACATCGAGCAACCAGGCTCGCGCCAGTCAACACCAGCAGCGATGAAGATCTTGTCGAGACCCTCGGCTTCGGCCTGCTTTTTGACTTGGTGACTACCAGGCACAACCATCACGCGCTTTACGGTGACGGTGCGACCTTCGAATACTGAGGCTGCAGCACGCAAGTCTTCGATGCGGCTATTGGTACATGAACCGATGAACACAGTGTCGACAGTGATGTCACGGATTGGCGTGCCAGCGGTAAGACCCATGTAGGTGAGTGCGCGCGCAACGGTGTCGCGTGCAGTTGCATCGGCATAATCGTCCGGGTTTGGAATGCGGTCATCTATGCCAAGTACTTGAGCAGGGTTGGTGCCCCAAGTGATTTGCGGCTTGATGGATGCTGCATCAATCACGACTTCTTTGTCCCACGCAGCACCGTCGTCAGAAACAAGAGTGCGCCACTCGGCAACTGCTTGGTCCCATGCAGCGCCTGATGGTGCGTATTCGCGGCCCTTTAAGTAATCAAACGTGATGTCATCGGGTGCAATGAGGCCAGCCTTCGCGCCGGCTTCGATTGACATGTTGCACACCGTCATGCGACCTTCCATCGAGAGTGAACGAATTGCAGATCCGCGATATTCGATGACGTGGCCAATGCCGCCGCCCGTGCCGATTTGGCCAATGATCGCCAAGATCACATCTTTTGCAGTGACGCCAGGCGAGAGCTTGCCGTCAACCGTGACGCTCATCCACTTCGGTCGTGTTTGCGGAAGTGTCTGCGTTGCAAGCACATGCTCGACTTCGCTTGTGCCGATACCAAATGCAAGTGCGCCGAATGCACCGTGCGTTGCAGTGTGGCTGTCTCCGCACACAATGGTCATGCCGGGAAGTGTGCGACCTTGCTCGGGCCCGATGACGTGCACGATGCCTTGCTTGGGGTCGCCCATTGGGTACAGCGTGATGCCGAACTCTTTGGCGTTAGCGCGCATGACATCAATTTGTTTTGCCGAAATCGGATCGGCAATTGGCAGATGTATGTCTTGGGTTGGCACGTTGTGATCTTCGGTCGCAACAGTGAGATCGGGACGACGAACTTTGCGATTGTTGATACGCAAACCGTCGAATGCCTGTGGGCTTGTCACTTCATGAACAAGGTGTAAATCGATGTACAGCAACTCGGCGTCGCCAGGAGCGTTGTTGACCATGTGACGGTCCCACACTTTTTGCGGCAAGGTCAGTGGGTGCGAGGTCGGATTTACCATTCCTCTATTCTGCCGTGAATTACATAAAAAATCACCGTTGTGCTGCACTTGGCGTCGCTTCACGTACACATCGGGGCATGACAATACACACAAATACACCAGTAGCCCTAGCCACCTGCGTCGAACAGAGCCTGCACATGTCACTCGATGGATTTGATCTGAAACGCGCTCGCCTCTACGGCATCAGCGTGGTGGATGCGGGTGGCGTTAATCGGCTTGAAGATGGCGCATTACGAATCACATTTCTTGCTGAGCACGGTGACGTTTATGAGTTGATTGATGCACCAACGAGTGCCATCGTGAGAATGTTTGATGCTGCGGTGGTACTGACTTGCGGATGGGCTGCGCCAATCGATCGCGGTCGTCAAAGCAATGACGATGATGACGACGACGATGATGACGACGATGACGACGCAAATGAGAAAGTTCCACCAAGTCAGCACCCGCAACGGCGCCGAGTGCGGCTAGTAGTAGTGGTGGGAGACCAGGGTGTTGGGTCGGTATTGCGATTTGCTGATACGCCCAAGGAGATCGTGACAGATGCTGGTTCGGCGCGCGGCAGCTTGGCTGATGCGGTAAATAACCTGTGGTTCGACAGCCCTGTGCATGTTGCGAAAACTAGTAGGTAGTTGATCTGCCGATAACTTGAAGGTGTGAGTACATGGGCGCAAGAAGTGCGACAACTTGCTCGAGATCGAGACGCCGTTATTTTGGCGCACAATTACCAGCTGCCCGAGATACAAGACGTAGCCGATCATGTAGGTGACTCGCTCGCGTTGTCGCGTATTGCGGCACAAGTCAAAGAATCGACAATCATTTTTTGTGGTGTGCACTTCATGGCCGAGACTGCAAAAATCTTGAGCTACGACAAGACAGTGATCATTCCTGATGCGAGAGCAGGTTGCTCGCTTGCAGACACCATCAACGCTGAACAGTTGCGCACGTGGAAAGCCGAGCATCCTGGTGCGGTAGTGGTGAGCTACGTCAACACAACGGCAGCTGTTAAGGCCGAGACAGATATTTGTTGCACGTCATCAAACGCGGTTGAAGTTGTGCAGTCAATAGACCCCAACACCGAAATTTTGTTTTGCCCAGACCAATTTTTGGGAGCGCACGCGCAACGCGTGACCGGTCGTACCAACATGCATATTTGGATGGGCGAGTGCCACGTGCACGCAGGCATAAATGGTCAAGACTTGAAAGCAATGGTCGCTGCTGAACCAGAAGCAGAACTCTTCATCCATCCAGAATGCGGTTGTGCGACTTCGGCAATGTATTTGGCATCCAGCGGCGCTGTGCCGGCTGAGCGCACCAAAATTTTGTCTACATCGGGAATGATTACAGCTGCCAAAGAGACTCAGGCCAAAAAAGTTCTTGTTGCAACCGAGACAGGCATGTTGCACCAGTTACGTAAGGCCAATCCGCTGGTGATCTTTGAGCCAGTTAACCGCGCAGCAGTGTGCAAGTACATGAAAATGAATACGCCAGAAAAACTGCTTGAGGCACTTCGCACAGGCAATGAAGAAGTGACTGTGCCGCGAGACATTGCAGACAGAGCGCGACTTTCGGTTGAACGCATGATTGCAATAGGAACACCGTCAAGGACAAAGGAATAGCAATAGTCGTGACATCACGCGTGGTTTCATTGCCTACGACTCTGAGTGCACCAGCTGTGTCGTGGACACGAGATACCGACGTTGTTGTGCTTGGCTCTGGTGCAGCCGGCTTGGCTGCCGCACTTGCTGCGCGGCCAGTACGCGACGTATTGATCGTCACCAAGGACACGCTCGATGCAGGTTCAACAGCATGGGCGCAGGGTGGACTGGCTGCAGTGTTTGACCCAGCCGACACATTTGCTGAACACGTTCGCGACACTCTGGATGCAGGCGGTGGACTGTGCGATGAAAGTGCAGTGACGTCTTTGGTGCGCGATGCTCCAACGGCAATTGATTATCTAGAAAAGATGGGTGCAGCATTCGATCCGAGCGCGGATGGGTCTCGAGCATTGACCCGCGAGGGTGGGCACTCAAGGTCGCGGATTGTGCATGCAGGCGGTGATCAGTCGGGTGCAGAGATTCAGCGCACACTCGATGAAAATGCCATCAACGCAGGTGTGGAAGTTTTAGAAAATGCATTTGCACTTGACCTCGTATTTGGACCAGACCTTGCTTCAGGCAAGCGACAAGTTGCTGGTATTCGTATCGCGATGCTCAACGGCGATGGCACAGTTGAAAGTGTTGGAGTAGTGACTGCGCGCGCGATCGTGATTGCGACGGGTGGCTATGGCCAAGTATTTGCAAGTACATCAAACCCACCTGCTGTTACGGGCGATGGGCACGCACTTGCACTGCGTGCAGGACTCACGTTGCGCGATCTGGAGTTTGTGCAATTTCACCCAACGGTCTTATGGCAAGAAGTTGGATCGACGATTCAGCAGGTCTTGATCTCGGAAGCAGTGCGAGGTGAGGGTGCGGTGTTGTTTGATGCTGCAGGTGAACGGATCATGAAAGGTGTGCATCCGCAAGAGGACTTGGCGCCACGAGATGTGGTTGCCGCGGCGATCAGTGCGCGAATGGCCGAAAATATCAATGGTGTTGATGATCATGTGTATTTGGATGCGACACACATTGGTGAACGCTTTACAACACGCTTTCCATTCATTACCAAAGCGTGCAACGCTGCAGGAATTGATCCACAACGCGATCGCATTCCAGTGGCTCCAGCCGCCCACTACACATGTGGTGGAATCGACTCAAACATGGACGGCACAACTGAAGTCGAAGGGTTGTACGCCGTGGGAGAAGTCGCTTACACCGGCGTGCACGGTGCCAATCGGCTGGCATCAAACAGCTTGACTGAAAGCCTTGTGGTCGGCACGCGCGTCGGGCGTAACTTGGCATGGAAGATGCCAGCTCGAGTTGAACCAGTGATTGACGGGGTTGATTCGCGGACAAACAACACGATGGGGTTGTTGGATGACTCGCTGCGTGCGCATGTGCGTGTGACTATGTCAAAACACGTTGGTGTTTTGCGTCGACCAGAAGGACTGCAAGCAACGATGGATGCACTAGACGTTGCAGCCGAAAAGATTGATCCTAAAACTCCAGCATCGCGACGCAACTTTGAAGCGACAAATATTTTGACAGTAGCAACAGCAGTTGCTGCTTCAGCATTGGCCCGCACCGAGAGCAGAGGGTGTCACCGACGTACCGACACGGTTGAGGCACGTGAAATTTGGCTGCGACATCTGCAAGTTTCATTGCGTAATAATCAACTGATTATTGACAACCTACCGACAGAGAGTGCATAGCGATGCAGTATCACCAGCTCTCTGATGTAACAGCTCGGCAACTGTTGGCAAACAATCTTGTTCTTGATGACGTGCGTCGACTCATTGCTGTTGCTCTCGATGAAGATTTGAGGAATGGTCACGATGTCACTACCAATTCGACGGTGTCGGCAAATCAGCGAAGCACCGGAGTATTTGCCACGCGCATGAAGGGATGCATTGCAGGTCTCGACGTGGCAATTGCAGTGCTTGAGATGGTGTGTGGCAGTGAAAACATTGTTGTGACAAAACACGTTGACGACTGTGCTCGGGTAAAGCCTGGCGACAAACTGATGAGTGTTGATGCTCCTACGCGTGGATTACTTACTGCTGAGCGCACCGCGCTCAACCTCCTTTGTCAATTGAGTGGCGTTGCAACTGCAACGAGCGAATGGGCAGATGCACTTATCGGTACTGGCGCACAAGTGCGTGACACTCGTAAAACTACGCCTGGCATGCGCGCACTCGAAAAATATGCAGTTCGCTGCGGCGGAGGCGTTAACCATCGCATGTCGTTGTCGGATGCTGCGCTCGTCAAAGACAATCACATTGCTGCAGCAGGTGGGGTAGCTGAAGCGTTTGCGTTGGTTCGTGCCGCTGCACCAAATATCGCAATCGAGATTGAAGTTGACACGCTTGAGCAATTGGGTGTTGCGCTATCAGCGGGTGCCGATTTGGTGTTACTTGACAACATGGCGCCTGCAACATTGAAAGAGGCGGTTGCAATTACTGCAAGCCACCGAAGTGCAACCGGTAAAGATGTGATTTTGGAGGCGAGCGGTGGACTTACGCTGGAATCAGTGGCTGCAGTTGGCGCCACCGGCGTGCGTTACATCTCTGTTGGAGCACTTACACACTCTGCCAAAGTGCTCGACATTGGCCTAGATCTATAGACGTTTGGTGGTAGTACTTAGAGCAAAAGTTTTGATCGCTGGTGAACGCTCGTGATGGCGGCCAGCAACATCGGTACATATGTACGGTGGTCGGTATAGACAGCGTTGTGTGCACCATCTATGAAGTGCGCGTCTACATCGTCAAGTAATTCGATGAGTCGTTGCTGGCGATCTACTGCGACAACCTGATCGTTGGTCGTGATAACAACCGATGTGGGTACATCAACATCCTTGAGCCACGAGGTTGAATCAAAGTTGCCAATAGCGCTTCCCGCTTCAAGAATTTTGCGCCAGTCATGCGAAGCCATTTGCTCGATTGCCCAAGGCTCAAGACCCTCACCTTTGCGCTGCATGTAGAGCTGCTCGGTGAGCCATTCAATTGTCTGTTTTGGAGTGAGACGAGCAAGTGCTGCCAAACCTGTAAGACCTAGGAACGACAGTTTCTCCTCGCGCGACACCGCAAAACTTGCTGCAGTGGAGCAGAGCACGAGTCCACGCACTCGAGATTCATGACGCTTCCAGACCAATTGGGCAATGGTGCCACCCATGGAGTAGCCGACAGGGATAAATGTGTTTATGCCGAGCACATCGGCAATCGCTGCAACGTCATCAGCACAGTCTTCTAAACGGAATGGATTTTTTGAACTAATTCCTTTGCCGTGACCGCGATGGTCGGGCGCAATGATTCGAAAATGTTCGCCAAGTACATCAAATGCGGTGAACCAATTGAGATCTGCAGTTGCTGTCCAACCGTGCAATAGGAAAATGGTTGGAGCGCCAGGTGGCCCCTGCACCTCGCGAATAAATATTTGACCACGGCCCGGTAATTCGAGCGCACGACCTGGAGGGAGTGACATTGTGTGTGAGTTAAAACTTTCTATCGTGCAGATTCGGTGTCGAGCACTTTGACTTTGAGTTTGCCATTCGGTGCATCGTAGGTGACTGTTGCACCTTTCTTTGCTCCGAGCAAGCTTGAACCGAGAGGCGAGCTTGGGCTCATCACGCTGACATCGCCAGCCTCTGGTCGCTCTTCAACATGACCGATTAAGTAGCGCTCTGCATCGGAGTCGGCGTCACCGTCGTACACGATGGTGACGATGGTGCCAAGACCAACCACGCCATCTGGTGCTGGTGGAATTATCTCGGCATCTTCGAGGAACGATTCGATCTGACGAATGCGACCCTCCATGTGGCCTTGCTCGTCTTTGGCTGCGTGGTAGTCGCCGTTTTCTTTGAGGTCGCCCATTTCTCGGGCACGTTCGATCTTGTCTGCAACTTGAATACGGCCACGAGTAGTCAGATCAGTAAATTCGGCGGTTAAGCGGTCATGGGCCGCCTGAGAAAGTTGGTGCTTTGCCATGCGCACAAAGGTTAGCGGTGCTAATTGCGCCCTACGATATAGGGGGTATGGCAACGTCAAAAACAACATCATCATCTGGCAAGAAGCATCGCATTGCAGTCATTGGTGGTGATGGCATCGGCCCGGAAGTCGTAATTGAGGCACTCAAAGTATTGCGTGCTGCTGGCGCGCAACTTGAGACAACCGATTTTGATTTGGGAGGCGCACGTTATTTGCGCGACGGCGAAGTGTTGTCGGACGAGACACTTACACAGTTGCGCAATTTCGACGCCATCTTGCTCGGCGCTGTAGGCACACCTGGCGTACCGCCTGGCGTGATTGAGCGTGGACTGTTACTGAAGATGCGTTTTGAATTGGACTTGTACATCAATCGTCGACCATTTGCTGGCACAGCACCTGGACACACCGCGCCTCATGACTTCATTGTGATTCGGGAAAACACCGAAGGTCCATATGTCGGAGAAGGTGGCGTGTTGCGTAAGGGCACGCCGCATGAAGTGGCAACACAGGGAAGTGTCAATACTGCGCACGGCGTAGAGCGCTGTGTGCGTTATGCATTTGAGCTGGCTGCAACACGTACTCGTAAACATCTCACACTTGTACACAAGACAAACGTGCTTACATTTGCTGGCGACCTGTGGCAGCGCACCTTTGATCGAGTTGCGAAAGAATTTCCTCAGGTCACTACTGCGTACAACCACGTTGACGCTGCGTGCATTTATTTTGTGCAAGATCCACATCGCTACGACGTGATCGTGACCGACAACTTGTTTGGCGACATTCTCACCGACTTGGGTGGTGCAGTGAGTGGCGGCATCGGCATCGCGTCATCTGCAAACCTCAATCCGGCCGGCACAGGGCCATCGATGTTTGAACCCGTGCACGGCTCGGCGCCCGACATCGTTGGCACGGGGAAAGCCAATCCAGTCGCAGCCATTTTGTCGGCAGCACACATGCTTGAATTTTTGGGCGAAAATGCAATGGCTGAGCGAGTGCGCGCTGCGTGCCAAGCCCCAGCAAATGGCTCAACTAGCCAAATGGGCGATGAAATTAGTGCCAGAGTGGCCAAATAAGAGCGATAGTTTAGAACGCAATTCGAATTCAGTATTCACGCAACACATCAACACCGAGGAAAACATGCCAATTACGACGACACCAAAAATTTGGATGAACGGCAAGCTTGTCGATTGGGACAAAGCGCAAGTACATGTGTTGACACACACGTTGCATTACGGCACCGGAGTATTTGAAGGTATCCGTGCATATGAGACAAAGAATGGTCCTGCAATCTTCCGACTCACCGACCACATCAAGCGTTTGTATAACTCGGCGAAGATCATGGGAATGGACATGCCGTACTCCGTTGAAGAAATTGTTCAAGCAACAAAAGACACCGTGAAGTCGACTGGATTGCCAGCTTGCTACATCCGTCCACTCGCGTATTACGGGTATGGCGAAATGGGATTAAATACGTTGCCTTGCAAAGTAGACATTGCCATTGCCTGCTGGCCATGGGGCGCATATTTGGGTGATGATGCAGTTGAAAAAGGCGTGCGTATGAAGGTTTCTTCGTGGACTCGTCACGATCACAACACAATGCCTCCGGCCGCAAAAACTGTGGGCAACTACGTCAACTCGACACTTGCAAAAGTAGAAGCACTCAAGGCCGGCTACGACGAGGCGATTATGCTTGCGCCAAACGGTTTGATTGCCGAATGCACAGGAGAGAACATTTTCTGTGTGCGCGACGGCATCATTTTGACTCCACCTACATCGGCTGGTGCACTTGAGGGCATCACTCAAAACAGCGTGATGCGTATTGCACGTGATTTGGGCTACGACATTCGTGTCGACAACATCGCGCGAAGTGATCTCTATATCGCCGACGAAATCTTTGCCTGCGGAACCGCAGCCGAAGTTGGCTCGGTAAGCATGGTGGACGAGCGCTTGATTCCGTGTCCAGGCCCAAAGACTCGAGCCATTGCGGCGGCATACGCCAAGGCTGTGCGTGGCCAAGATGAGCGCTACATCGACTGGTGCGAACTGGCTTAAATCACAAGCATGTGAGCAAATAGGGGATATCCCCACCGTGTTCCACAGACTTGTCCCCAGCAGTATTCACAGATGGGGTATGGCTTCTAGGTCATTGTCCCCAAGGTTTTCCACAAACCCTTAAGGGTGATGTTGGCGAACCACTACCTACGGGGTGATACTGGAGTCTGTGAATTACTTCGGAGCAGCCTTAACAAGTATCGCGATCATCATTATTAGTTAGGCGTTCGTCTTTCGACGTTCGCCCAAGCCGCCCTCAAGGGCGGCTTTTTTAATCCCTGAAACAAGCGAAAACTTTGAAAAGAGAAAAAATGAATGCAACACAGAAAAACTCCACAGTCGAAGTGTTTGACACAACCCTGCGTGACGGCATGCAGGTGGAAGGCGTGTCGGCAAGCGTTGTTGACAAACTGCGTATCGCGGAGCAACTTGATTATCTAGGCGTGCATTTCATTGAAGGCGGCTGGCCAGGTGCGAACCCAAAGGACATTGAGTTCTTTGCCCGAGCCCAAACAGAATTGAAACTGACGACATCGACGCTGGTCGCTTTCGGCTCGACACGACGTCCGCTTGGAAAAGTGGATGACGACCCGACACTACGCAACTTGATCGAGTCAAATACACCTGCGGTGTGCATCGTCGCAAAGTCGTCCGACTATCACGTTGAGCAGGCATTGCAGACAACGCTTGACGAAGGCTTGGCCATGATTGGCGACTCTGTGAAGTTTTTGCACGGTGCTGGTCGACAGGTTCTCGTCGATATGGAGCATTTCTTCGACGGCTACAAGAGCAACCCAGAGTTTTCAATGCGTGCACTTGAATCTGCAATCATCAACGGTGCAACCCACTTGGTGTTGTGCGATACAAATGGTGGCTCGTTGCCGTTTGAAGTGCAAGACATTGTTGGCGCAGTGCACCGGCATGTTGGCAATGACATCATCATCGGCATCCATTGCCATGACGACACAGGTTGTGCAGTAGCCAACTCACTTGCTGCAGTGCACAGTGGTGCACGCCATGTTCAGGGAACATTGAATGGTCTCGGCGAGCGCACTGGTAACACAAACTTGACTACGGTGATTCCAAACCTGCAGCTCAAGCTTGGATACACCTGCTTGCCAGACGGCAGGCTCGAGCGAATCACTGCGGTGAGCAACTATGTTGCGGAGGTTTTGAATCGTCCGCTGAATCCGCAAGCGCCGTATGTTGGCTCGGGTGCATTTGCACACAAAGCTGGTTTGCATGTTTCAGCGATTGCTCGCGCAAAAGATGCATACGAACACGTTTCTCCTGAGCTTGTCGGTAACGGAACGCGATTCCTAGTTTCTGAAATGGCCGGAAGGGCAACTATCTCGATGAAGGCCGAAGAGCTTGGCCTTGCAATGGATGGACCAGCAGTGAACCAAGTAATCGATGACTTGAAGCGCCTCGAGCACGAGGGTTATCACTTCGAAGCAGCTGATGCATCGCTTGAATTATTGATGCGCCGCGCCGCGGGGTGGGAACAGAATTTCTTCAAAGTGGATTCGATGCGAGTGATCACTGACGAGTCGTCAACGGGCGATTTCACAACTGAAGCAACTGTCAAAGTGTGGATCGGCGATGCCCGAGAGGTATTTACTGCAGAAGGCAATGGTCCGGTCAATGCGATTGACACGGCGCTGCGTGCAGCACTTGCAAAGAGTTTCCCGCAGCTCTCCAAAGTGCACCTGACCGACTACAAAGTGCGCATCCTTGACTCTGGTTCGGCAACCGGCGCAGTGACACGAGTACTGATCGATGCAACAAATGGTGACCGCACATGGACAACGATTGGCGTGTCGGCAAACATCATTGAAGCATCGTGGCGAGCACTCGAAGAGTCGCTCGTATTCGGCTTGCTGCATTCAACCAACAACTAGGATCAAAGCCGTATGGCTGCTCCAAAACACACTCCGGTACTTCCAACCAACAATCCGCGCATCTACACGTCGCCAGAGCACGTGCCTGGTAGTTGGACAGTTGATCGACCAGGAATGTTGGACGGTCGACAGCCGCGCGGTGCGAGCCTAGGAAATCAGGGGCCCGACCAGGGTTATGTATTGACTCTCGCACGTCGTGTTCGTAAAAACGTGCGCGTTAAAGAAGGCGAATCGGTTGATGATGCGATTCAGGGGACTATTGCAATTGCACTGAGCAGGGCATCACAGTTTGGTCGCGCTCCCGTCATGCACGACCTGACATTCGCGCTCACCATCTGGGGATGGTTGCTCGATTCTCCGCCAGCCGACTTGTTGGCGAAGCGTCGTGAAGTATTTAGTGGTCTTGGCCATGCGGCGCATCATTACGCAGAGATTCGTGCACTCGTAGGTATGGTTCCAGAAACTACGTATAAGTTGTCAAACGACCAGTTGACGAAGTCCATGCCAATGTCGTGGCGCGCGCTTACTGGCGCTTAATCTGCGTTAGTTAAATAGCAAATTTTTCTAGGTCAGCCAAGTCGACAAACTCAAGCGTGCGCACATGGGTTGCGCGCAAATTCACTCGAGGTGCGTGACCAGCTTCGAATGCTTCTTGCCATCTGCCTGCACACAGACACCACGAATCGCCTTCTTTGAGTCCAGCAAAACCATATTGAGGCATTGGCGTTGAAAGGTCGTTACCCGCTGACTTAGAAAATGCCAAGAACTCAGTTGTCATGATGGCACACACTGTGTGAACACCAGTGTCGTCGCCACTTGTTTCGCAGCAGCCCGTGCGAAAGAAACCAGTCATTGGAGAGGTGCAGCAGCTATCGAGTGCTTCACCGTAAACATTGGTTTGATTAGTGCGAGTTGTGTCGGCCATTGTGAGAAGGGTAGTGGACGCCATCGCAGATCAACACGCCGAGATAACCTGTTGAGAGATGTCAACTGCCACACCGCGTTATCGATTCGCTCCTTCACCAACCGGATATTTTCATGTGGGTGGTGCACGTACGGCTTTGTACAACTGGTTGCTTGCACTCAAGAACAACGGCACGTTTGTATTGCGCATTGAAGACACCGACGAGTCGCGAAACGAACCGCAGTGGACGCAAGGAATTATCGATGCTCTTGCTTGGATCGGTATTGACAGTAACGATCCACATTTTGAAGGACCATATTTTCAGTCAACATACGCCGCCGAGCATGTGGCTGCTGCCCAGAAGTTATTTGACTCTGGTAACGCTTATTACTGCGACCAGACCTCGGAGCAAATTCAGGAGCGCGCCAAAGCCGCTGGTCTGAATGGCTACGACGGATTTTCGCGCGATCGCGGCCTCGCACCTGGCCCTGGCCACGTATTGCGCTTCAAAGTGCCGGCTGGAAAAACCATCGTGCACGACACGGTTCGCGGGCAAGTGGAGTTTGAAAACTCGACTATCGAGGATTTTGTGTTGTTGCGCGGCAACGGAACGCCAGTGTTTTTATTGGCCAACGTCGTTGACGACATCACGATGAATATTTCGCATGTTCTGCGAGCCGAAGAACATTTGCCAAACACTCCGAAGCAGCAGATGCTGTGGAATGCACTTGGCGTAACACCACCGGTGTGGGCGCATGTGCCTGTATTGGTGAATGAGCAGCGCAAAAAGCTGTCAAAGCGTCGCGACAAAGTCGCCGTCGAGCAGTATCGCGAAGAGGGCATCTTGCCTCAAGCCATGGTCAACTATTTAATGACACTGGGATGGGCGCCACATGGCGACACCGAGATCGTGCCGTGGGAAAAGATCGTTGAAGAGTTTGCGCTCGAAAGCGTCAATCACTCACCAGCATTTTTCGACATCAAGAAGTTGCAGTCGTTTAATGGTGAGTACATCCGCATGATGCCGCTCGAAGATTTCATTAGCGCTGCCGAAGTAATTTTGACTTCGAGTGCCGCGCCATGGCCCGCTGAGCGATACAAGCCAGAATTATTTAGAGCAATGGCTGCGCTTGTGCAAACCCGCGTGGCAGTGATGGCCGAAGTGTGTGCCCTTGTTGACTTCTTGTTTTTGGCCGAGCCACCAATTGACGAAGCAGCGTTTACGAAATCGTTTGGTGCCGACTTTGCTGTACCAACGCTTACCGAAATTGCCGCTGCATTTGAAACCGTGGAGTGGAACGCAGAGTCGCTCAAGATTGCGGTGGAAGCTGTGGGAACGAAGCACGACGTGAAGCTCGGCAAATTGCAGGGACCATTGCGCATCGCAATCTCGGGACGAAGCGTTGGGCCACCGTTGTTTGAACCAATTGAGTTGCTTGGCCGCGATGAGTCTTTACGTCGCATCAAGGCAGCACTCGCTCGCGCACAGGGCTAGGCAACAGTGAGCAGGTTTGTTCGATTTGTAGGCCTGTTACTGATCATCTCGATGATGTACGGGTGTGTCAATTTGGCACAAGTGTGGTGGATTGGTCGCAGCGATCAGGCAACAGCAGTTGATGCAATTGTTGTACTCGGTGTTGCTCAATACGACGGCAGACCATCGCCACAATTACAAGCACGTCTTGACCATGCATTAACGCTGTTGCAGGAAGGTGCCGCGCCACTCGTGATCACAACCGGAGGCAATCAGCCGGGCGACAGATTTACCGAGGCCGAGGCATCGGCAAACTATTTAATAAATGGGTTAGGGATTGAATATCAAGCCGTCGAGATTTTGCAAGAAAATACTGGCTCGACAACGCGTGAGTCGCTCATCGGAGTGCGCGACATCATGAAAGCTCGCGGGCTACACAGTGTTCTCATTGTCACTGATCCGTATCACTCGCTGCGATCGCGTTTGATTGCCCAAGACCTAGGGCTTGTCGCATACGTTTCTCCCACTCGAACCTCGCCATTGCGAGGGGCGAGCGCTGTATCGAGACATGTACGCGAAGCGCTCGGGGTTGCCGTTGCGCATCTGGTTGGCTTTGCAAATCTGGAGCGCCTCACCAAATAGTGTGTGGCGATTTTAGGTACGGCGATATCCTTGAGCCGTCACTCTGGGGAGTGGTGTAACTGGCAACACAGCAGATTCTGGTTCTGTTATTCAGGGTTCGATTCCTTGCTCCCCAACGCCGCAGCACTTCGTGCTGCTCTGCTAAAGCGCCGCAACGCTTTGGCAGAAGTATTGGGTAACACGGGCAGCAAAACTTTGGATAAATCTGTCCGAAACTAGGGAAGCTTGGCTACAACTTTGCCTTTATAGATGAGTGAGAACTTGTATTTGGTTATGGATTGAATTGTTTCATTTTCTAGATACTTAGAAACACATTCGTGACCCCAGAGTCCTGTTCTTTGGTTTTTCCAAGTCTTTACAGTCTTGCCCTTGGAGTTTTTGGCTATGACATCAAAATATAAGTATGGCTCACTAGCAGAAAAACAAAAACTCCCTCTCTCTTCATTCGTTTTTAATCTCCCATTGCTATAAATGGTTATTCCGTAACTGGTATTAAAAAATAGAGGACCATTAACTTCCTTATCTGGGACTACTCGCAATGGCCACGTAAGAGAAGCTCGACTTGGCAACACATTAGTTTCAAGTTTTTTGATATTCCATGCTTTATCTGATGGATAAACATAGGATGCCTGATTCGTGGTTGGACCTATACATTCTTTAACGCGGCGTCCATCTTGGGAGATTACTTCTACTAATTTACTGAAATCACCCGAACGTGTCGACATATCAGATGGAATCTTGAATTCGTCGCCACTTTGAAGCCACATCGAGTTTCCCCATCTGTAGTTGAAGATTTGGCTGTTCAAATAGAACCATGGCTCAACACAATTAGCACCCCTATAAATGACATTTATATGTTCACTAGCGTCTTCTAAGTCATTGCCGCCATCTAAAAGATTCCAATTAAGAGCGTTTCCACCTGCAAAAACGGTCACCCGGTTGTTATGGATGACTGGCCCAGTTTTCTCGTCGGCAACTACAACGCCAATCAAAATACCGTTGGCATCCACGAGTTGGTATGCAGGTTTCTTCGGGGCCCAATTAGCTTCAACAAATTTGGGTGCGCTAATCAAATTAATTACTACAACAAGTGCAATAAATACCGTAAGTATTCGGATTGACTTCGGAATGCGCATTGGGCTCCAGTTCAAACGATTAATCACACATTATTGCATTGCTCTTTAGAGGGAAAAGATACGGTTTTGGATCAATCTGACCAATATCTATTTGTATGTACTGCCACACATTTCCACCTAGACGTCCGGTCTTGCCAGAACGCTTTGCGATGCTTTTTGTCGCGATAGCCTTGCATTGCTACTTGGCCCCATCGTCTAGTGGCCTAGGACATCACCCTCTCAAGGTGGCGGCACGGGTTCGAATCCCGTTGGGGCTGCTCATTGCGCGATCTAAGTGACTACAGAGCCTTCATTGGAGGGCGACGGTGTGCCCATGGCATAGCAACTTCAAGTTGCGCAGCCAACCGCAACAAGATGTCTTCGCGGCCATAGGCGGCAACTAACTGAATTCCGATTGGAATTCCATCAGATGTCCAATGCAACGGCAAACTGATCGCAGGTTGACCACTCGTGTTGTACGCAGCAGTAAACGCAACGAAATCGCCAGCAACTTTCATTGGTTTCATCGGATCTTTTGGATCATTGGCGAACTGCCCAACCTTGAGTGGCACACGACTTGCTGTTGGCGTTACGAGAATGTCCCAACCATCGGCCCACCACTGTGCAACCTCGCGTCGGTAATGCGATGTAGCGAGAATTGCACTTGCGTACTTAGTGGCTGACGTGTTCTTCGCATACTGAGCCATTGTCCAATTTACGAGCTCGAAGTCATCACTCGTAACTTCTCGACCAAGTAAAGCTGCAGTAGCTTCGCAGGCGACCGACATGTTTGTTCCCCAGATTGCTGTGAAGCGCGGAGGAAATGATGCATCTTCGAGTGCCGATGGCCATGAGGCATCAACAAAGTGGCCAAGTTGCTCAAGTTGCTTAGCCACAATATGAACACCCTCGACACACTCGCGATCAATATCTCCAGCAAGTGGGCGATGATCGAGAAAGCCAATACGAAGTTTTTCGACAGGTGCACCAACTTCGCTAAGAAATGATCGGGATGGGGTAGGAGCAATGACTCGATCGCCCACACCTGGCCCGTGTGTTGCATCGAGCAGCGCAGCGCAATCACGCACAGTGCGCGTGACTACGTGTTCGACACCAAGATTTGTTTCGTCCCTCATTGGAGCAGCGGTGATGCGACCCTGGCTCACTTTGAGTCCAACAAGTCCGCAACATGCGGCAGGAATTCGAATGGAACCTCCACCGTCCGTGGCGTGCGCTGCTGGAACTATGCCTGCAGCAACTGCTGCACTACTCCCACCACTTGATCCACCGGAGATTCTGCTGGTATCCCATGGTGTGCGAGTTGCGCCCCATGCTTCTGGTTCGGTAGTAGGAACGCTTCCAAACTCTGGAGAATTTCCGCGGCCAAAAACAACAAGACCGGCTCGTATAAACCGCTTGACGTGTTCGGTGGTGTAGGTAGAGATGTGATTGGCATTTTTAAGTGCAATATTGCCGTTCGAGATGGGTTGACCTTGAAGGGCTGCATTGAGATCTTTCAAAATAAATGGAACACCGCGAAATGGCATTGAGTCGTCGTCGGTGAGTGAGGCTGCAACGTTACGTGCATCGTCGTCCCATCGGTAGGTAAGCGCATTGATGGCGGGGTTGAGTTTGTCGGCACGCTCAAGAGCTGCATTCAGGAGTTCAAGCGGCGTTACTGCACCGTCGCGTACAAGTTGAGCTTGAGATGTTGCATCAAGCCACTGTGTTTCATCGGCAATTGAAGTCATAATTTCCCCTAGTGTTGACTACTTATGAGCGATTCTCCTGAGCCAAGCCAACTTACAGCACGCGATGTACTGCGATTTACGAACGCACGCCGCATGTTGGGCAGCAGTTTCGCATTTCACGTTGGAGTATCGCTACAGGCTGCGACGCTTGGAAAGCATATTTTTGACGTAACCGGTCGCGCTATCGACATTGGATGGCTAGGTCTTGCCGAATTTGGGCCAATCGCATTGCTTGTGTTGGTGAGTGGAAGTGTCGCGGACAGGTTCAACCGCAAGCACGTCGCTGCATTGGCTCTTACAGGAGAGATGCTTTGCGCAATTGCACTCGTTGTCTATTCGCTGTCTGGGCCGACAGCAGTATGGCCATTCTTTGTTATTGCAGTTGTCTTTGGAACCTCTCGTGCATTTTTGGCTCCAGCGACACGTGCGATGTATCCGATGGTTGCACCCGATGGAGGTATGCCGCCAATCATTGCTATGTCGTCCGGTGTGTGGACATCAGCAATGATCATTGGTCCAGCCGCATCAGGGTTTTTATATTCTGTTGCTCCGTGGGTTGCGTATGCAACGACAACTGGATTGATCTTTGTCGGCATTATCGGAATTATGCGTGTGCAGTTTGAGCGAGAACCAACACCACGTGACCCCGATGAGAAAGCGACACTGCGCTCGGCAATGGAAGGACTCTTTTTCATTCGACGCACACCTATTTTGTTGGCGGCAATTTCACTTGACCTCTTTGCAGTGTTGTTTGGTGGTGCGATTGCGCTACTCCCGGTCATCGCAGAAGAGCAATTGAATGTAGGTGACGTCGCCTATGGATGGCTGCGGGCATCTGCTGGTATTGGCGCGGCAACGATGGCCTTGTTGTTGTCAATAAGGCCTTTGCGCCGAAATGTTGGCAAGGCATTGCTTATTGCAGTCGGCATATTTGGACTTGGCACGATTGTCTTAGGTACAACTCACACATATTGGGTTGCGTTCGCTGCAGTGTTGATTCTGAGTGCAGCCGACATGGTGAGCGTGTTTATTCGTGGGACCATTGTTCCATTAGTGACTCCAGACTCAAAAAGAGGACGCGTATCGGCTGTGGAGAACGTCTTCATTGGTGCAACAAATGAACTTGGCGCCTTTGAATCCGGCGTTGCATCGCAAGCATTTGGAACTCCCGCTGCAGTGATCGGAGGAGGTGTCGCTACTCTTGGTGTTGTGGCCGTCTGGTGGTTTGGTTTTAAACCGTTGAGAGACATTGACATGTTTAGTGATTTGGATGCCCCAGAAAATCCTGTATGAAAGTGATTACCGCTTGTCCGCTTGATTGCCCCGACTCGTGTTCGCTTGAAGTAACAGTCGAGCTAGGCAAAATTGTTGACATAGATGCAGCACCTATTGGTGAGCAAGCAAACCCGTTGACCGACGGTTGGATCTGCAAAAAAGTGAAACATCACGCCGAGCGGGTGTATTCGAAAGAGAGAATCATGACGCCCTTGATCCGCACCGGCGCAAAAGGCTCGGGCGAATTTCGTAGTGCAACGTGGGACGAAGCAATCACTCTTGTGGCTGGCAAAATCTCGAGTGCGATGAGCGAATTTGGACCAGACAGTGTGCTGCCATATTTGTATAACTCGTCATCGGCTCGCATCGACAAGAAGCGCTTGATGCCGCACTTATTTGAGCGATTGGGCTGCCCGGAGATAGAGCACACCATTTGCGCCGGAACGAGTTCGGCGGCTTGGGAGCGAGTATTCGGCGACATGTTGTCGAGTGACCCGATGGACCTAGTGCACTCGAAGTTGATTGTGGTGTGGGGTGCAAATCCTGGAGCAAGTAACACTCATTTACAGCCAATCATTGCGCAAGCGAAGAAGAACGGTGCAGTAGTGGTGGTGATTGATCCGCGCCGCACAAGCGCCGCAGCTCGGGCCGACTTGCATATTGCACTCCGACCTGGAACTGATGTGGTGTTTGGGTATGCGGTTGCAAGATGGATCAAAGAGCAAAATCGTGTGGACAACAACTTTGTTGCACAGCATGTATCTGGAACAGAACAATTCTTGTTGGCAGCAAACGAGTGGACTCTTGAGCGGGCGAGCGAAATCTGTGGTGTAACTGCTGACGAGATAGAGCGCTTTGCAGAATTGGTGACAACTATCAAACCTGCGACGCTGCGAGTTGGCTTGGGTATGGAACGCAATCGCAACGGCGGCAGTGCGTATTTGGCCGCATTTGGAATGTGGGCTTTGACGGGCAATTTTGGAACTGTTGGCAGTGGAATTTATGGTTCGACATCTGGCGGATTTCCAAACAGCGTGCTGGCGCAATGGCCGCAAGGAGTTGCTCGTCCAGCGCAAAAGAAAATGAACATGAACCGAGTTGGTCGCGTGTTGCGTGGTGTGCCCGGCGCCTGGCATGTGCCAGCCAAGGTTCTAGTGATTCAAGGTGCTAATCCGGCGGTGACGGCAGTGGATCAGCAGGGAATGCTCGAGGGATTAGCCAACGAAGACGTTTTTGTAGTGCTGCACGAACAGGTGATGACCGACACTGCGCTGTTGGCAGACGTTGTGCTGCCCGCAACAACGCACTTTGAGATTCACGATGTTGTTGGTTCGTACGGTGCGTATGTCGTGCAAGAAAATCGTCGCGTTATTGAGCCAGTGGGTGAGTCTCGAAGCAATGGCGAACTAGCAGAGGCGCTTGCTGTGGCGCTTGGCTTTTCGGCAGATGAGTTTGACGCTTCGCAACAAGCAATTGAAACTCTTGTAGGCGAATCAATGTGCGGGGTAACTCCTGTGCGACCTGAAGGTGGCACGATTCAGTTTCGCGACGTGTTTCCATCTTTAGAAGGTCAACGAATGCGGATTTGGGAATTGAATAATGAATTGCCTGGACCTAAATATGAGCAGTTGATTGATGAGACACATCCGCTGACTTTGCTTACCCCTTCAACGTCTTACACAATCAACTCCATGTTCGGAGACACCCTGCCGCCGCCAGCCGTGCTGAAATTGCATCCATCTGACGCAACCGTGCATGGGGTCGTGACTGGCGAAACCGTGACGATGTTTAACGAACGGGCAGAGATTGCGGTAGAGGTAGAAGTTGATCCTTCGATGCGCGAAGGCGTATGCGCGATGCCGAAGGGTTTGTGGCGTCGAAGTATTACAAGTGGCCTCACGGCAAATGCATTTGCACCAGACACATTCTCCGATTTGGCAGACGGCGCGTGCTTTAACGATGCACGAGTGCAGATTAAAAAACTCGCCACCAAGTAATCTTTTTCTATGACTCAAGAGTTAAAGACGTCCAAGGAATCAAAGAAGTTTGGCATTGTCCACGAATTCAAGTTGTTTATCAATCGTGGCAGCGTGGTGGATGTAGCCGTTGCATTTGTGATGGGCGCTGCATTCAAGACAATTGTCGATGCCGTTGCAGGCGATGGTAAAGATAACCAAGGTGTGCTTGGTGGCCTTGTCGGTGCGGTATTTGGCGGAACGCAACCTAACTTCAATGACAAAGGGTTCACATTAAACGGAAGTTTTATTCCGGTCGGGTCGTTGTTTACTGCGTCGCTCAATTTCGTGATGGTGGGTGTTGTGATGTTTTTTGTCATTAAGGCTTACGGCAGGTTCCGCAAGGGAGAGACGGCCGAGACAACTAACGAGTTGCTGGCATCGATCCGAGATGAGCTGCGCGCAAATCGCGTAGAATAGAGCAAATGTTTCGCCCAACCCCCACGTGGCGACGAGTGCTGAAGATTGCTGCCCTCGTCTGCGCATCAAGCATGACTATGACCAGTTGCGGTGTTGTCAACTTTTTGACCAACAGGAGCAATGTGGTCGATGGAGTCGGGCGAATTCCTGGCGGAAACTTTGCAAGTCTTGTGACATTGCCAGAGGGCGTGACGATTGACTTTCCAGAACTTCTCGGACCAATGATGGGCCCGCAGGTTGGGGGACCACGCGTACTTATGATTGGCGACTCGATCATGGCCAGTACCTCGAGTCGTTACGGAAACGAGATGTGCGACACGCTGACACAACTTGGTTGGAAAGTGGAAGTAGAAGCGCAATCGGGGAGCTTCGTTGACTTTGGTTTGAAGGTTCTTGGACAGCGTCTGGAAGAAGGTTGGGACACCGCGGTTGTCTTTTTGGGAACTAACTACGACGGCAATCAGGCAAATTATGAAAATAAGATGCGACAAATTTTTGAAGGATTGTCACCGACTCCATTTGTTGTGTTGACTACGGCATTGTTTAACCCGCGGCAACAAGAAGTTAACGATGTGATCATGAAGCTTGCAGGGGAGTTTCCCAACGTGACGGTGCTGGACTGGGGAACGATCGCCGCGAATAACGGTTTGATAGGAAAAGATGGAGTGCACCTCACAGCAAATGGCCGATCAGTGTTTGCCGCAGCTGTTGCACGCGCACTTGAGTTTGCACCTACTCGAGAAGGTGAGTGTTTACCGATTTACTTCAAGTCCGATGCACCAGTGTCGGGAGTGATGCCAGACGAGACAGTGCCAGTAGAAACAGACTCTTCGACACCTGATGCTGGTGTGTTACCTGACACCTCCACAACTCTGCCGTAGACAAATACCGCCTGTAGTTTTGTTGCATGACAAGTCGGATGAACATCGGAATATTTGGATCAAGCAATGACAGCACCGTCGATGGCGTAGTTGCAGAAGCTGCTCAGGCCGAGCGAGACGGCTTTGCCTCGTACTGGCAGTCACAGATTTTTGGTCTTGATGCACTATCGGTGTTGAGCGTTGTTGGTCGCGAAGTACCGCGTATCGAGCTCGGTACCAGTGTGATTCCCGTGTATCCACGCCATCCGATGATGCTGGCCCAGCAGGCTCTGACTGCAAACCAAGCAGCCGGCGGTCGTCTGACACTTGGTATTGGTCTTGGTCACAAAGTTGTTGTCGAGGGCATGACCAACATGTCGTTTGACAAGCCTGTGCGTCACATGAAGGAGTACCTCTCAATCTTGATGCCGTTGATTCACAATCAGAAGGTGTCGTTTGCCGGAGAAGCACTCACGACACATGCAGAATTGACGATTGGTAAGCCACAAAGTTGTGGCGTTGTTGTCGCGGCCCTAGGTGCACAGATGCTCAAGCTTGCTGCGGCGTTTACTGAAGGAACTCTGACATGGTGCACTGGACCAGAAACATTGCGCACACTCACTGTGCCAACGATCGTGCAAGCAGCCGAACAACTTGGTCGCCCAGCACCACGCATCATTGCGGCTCTACCAATTTGTGTTACAAAAAATGTCGCAGAGGCAAAAGCCAGGGCTGCAAAGACATTTGCTGTTTATGGTCAATTACCGAGCTATCGCGCGATGCTCGACCACGAAGGCGTGGCTGGCCCAGAAGACGTAGCAATCATCGGTTCGGCGAGCGAAGTGTTTGACAGAGTTGCAGCGTTACAAGAATTTGGCGTGACCGATTTTGGTGGTTCGGAGTTTGGTAGAACTCCAGACGAAGCCCACGACACACGCGAAGTATTGAAGAGCCTGCTCAAGCGTTAATTAGCGAACGTTGATCTGCACGCCACTTGTGGCGTTGACAGCATCAAAAAAATCATTGCCCTTGTCGTCGACGACGATGAAGGCGGGGAAGTCTTGCACTTCTATCTTCCAGACCGCTTCCATACCCAACTCGGCGTATTCGAGTACTTCGACTTTGGTGATGCAGTCTTGTGCGAGCCTCGCTGCGGGACCACCGATTGAGCCGAGGTAAAAGCCGCCGTAGGTATTGCATGCATCGGTAACTTGTCGAGAGCGGTTGCCTTTTGCAAGCATGACAAAACTTCCACCTGCTGCTTGAAACTCGGCAACGTAGCTGTCCATGCGACCAGCAGTGGTTGGGCCGAATGAACCAGATGCCATTCCTTCTGGTGTTTTCGCCGGACCGGCGTAATACACGCAGTGATCTTTCATGTATTGCGGCAAGCCTTCACCAGCATCTAAGCGTTCCTTGATTTTGGCGTGTGCAATATCGCGCGCCACGACCATTGGTCCGCTCAGCATTACGCGCGTCTTGACTGGGTACTTCGAAAGTGTGTCGCGAATCTCGGACATTGGCTGATTGAGATCGATCGCAACGACTTCGGAAGCCAATTGTTCAGTTGTGACTTCAGGGAGAAAACGCGCTGGGTCGGTTTCGAGTACCTCTAGGAAAACTCCATCTACAGTAATTTTGCCGAGCACTTGACGATCTGCACTACACGACACGGCCATCGCAACTGGGCAACTTGCACCGTGGCGTGGAAGACGAATAACTCGAACGTCGTGGCAAAAGTATTTCCCACCGAATTGCGCACCGATGCCGGTTTGTTGTGCAAGTTTGAGCACTTTGGCTTCAAGTTCGATATCACGAAATGCATGACCAGCTTTGCTACCCGAAGTAGGCAACGAATCGAGATAGTGAGTGCTTGCAAGTTTCGCGGTCTCAACTGCAAACTCAGCTGACGTGCCGCCAACAACAATTGCCAAGTGATAGGGAGGGCATGCTGCGGTTCCGAGTGTCTTCATTTTGTCGAACAGCCACGGCAACAATGTTTTTTCGTTAAGCAACGCTTTTGTCTCTTGAAACAAATAACTCTTGTTAGCCGAACCGCCACCCTTGGCAATAAACAAAAATTTGTATTCGTCACCGTCGACCGCAGCAATTTTGATTTCGGCTGGAAGGTTTGTGTCGGTGTTGACTTCTTCAAACATCGAGAGGGGTGCAAGTTGGCTGTAGCGAAGGTTGCTCGTTTGATATGTGTTGTAGATGCCATGGCTGATGGCTGCATCGTCACCACCACCGGTAAACACTCGTTGACCCTTTTTGGCTTTGACAATCGCGGTGCCCGTGTCTTGACACATTGGCAAAACGCCACCTGCTGCAATGCTGGCATTCTTTAATAAGTCGAGTGCAACAAAACGATCGTTGTCGCTAGCTTCGGGGTCTTTCAGAATGCTTGCCAATTGCTGCAAGTGCGAGGTGCGTAGCAAATGAGCGATGTCGCGCATTGCGTGCTCAGTGAGGCGCGTAATTGCTTCAGGTGAAACTTTGAGAAATGTTCCTTCGCTCGTTGAGAAAGTAGAAACACCCTCTGTCGTGAGCAGTCGGTATTCGGTTGTGTCCGGACCGAGAGGAAGCAGCTCTGAATGTGCGAACGGCTCTTGGGGTGGCTTGGCCATACCTACACGCTACGCATTACTTACGCCAGCGCTGGTGTGCCCTTGAATGAGCCTGGATCGCCAGCCACCGGAAACTGAGGTTGCTGCCACTGCACGACTTGCGCAATATGGTTTGCGACTGTGCGCCATGACGCAGGGCTCCAACCCTCGGCTGCTGCTGGCACTGTTCCGTCACTTTGGATGAAGACGAAAGCTGGCAACTGGCTGAGTCCGAGCTGTTTGATCATGATGCGATCCGGATCTGAAAAGGTGAGGAACTGATCGGCGAGTGGTCCGAGAAATTGTTTTGCTTGTGATGGAGAACCAGCAACGATGAAGTTAACTCGAACCGCTGCATCAGCAAATTGATGCAATACGCGTGCTGCAGTTTCGAGAATCCATGCACTTTCGTTAGTGAACGGATCGATTACCACGGATGCGAGATGGAAAGTTGTCAGCCATTCGCGCAGCGGGCGGGCGTTGCCCGTGAGCGGTTGGAGCATGGTGTCGAGGGAAGGTGAAGTTGTCACACATTTGACGGTAGCAAGTCGGCACTATCGTTTGGGAAATGCACCCCATCGAGCATCTGCGGTATGTGGCACGTGCCACCGGAGCGGACCCTGTTTCGCTTGTCAATGAAACGGCTCAGGCCTTGCGAGGCCTGCGGTCTGAGCCCGCTGGTTTGGTGCTTGCGGCCCGCCGAATTATTGAGCGACACCCAACCTGTGCGCCATTGTGGTGGCTTTGCGCAAGTGTTCTTGCGGCAGCCGAGCCTTTTGAAAAGGCCCGAGAATTAAGTGACCGCATGGACGCAGACGAAACCACAAGTCATTTGGTTGATGCATTACCCACAGACGCAACTGTGTGCATTGTTGGGTGGAACCCCACAGCACTTGAGGCGATTGCGAAACGCGGCGATTGTCGTGTAATCATCGTCGACTCTTTTGGCACTGGTGATGCTGCGGTTAATGCACTTGAGCGACTTGATATTGATGTGCAGGGCGTGACCATGGAGCATGCAGCAATGGCTGTGCAGATGAGCGATGTTGTGATTATCGATGCGCTCGGTTGCGGCGGTACTGAAGTGCTGAGTGTCGGAGGCTCACATGCAGTCGCGTCGCTCGCATATTGCAACAATCTGCCGGCATGGACAGTGACGCGGCTTGGCACACGTTTACCGGTCGAGTTATGGAATGCAATGAAGTCGGCTAATCGTGATTCCAATGCGCCATGGCGCAGCGAAGTCGATGTGATTCCACGTCAACTGTTGGGGCGGTTTATTGGACCCACGGGCATTTCGGATATTGACATGAATACTCAGCAAAATAACGGGCAGAATTTTGTTGGCGAATGCCCAGCGTCCACCGAGATGCTGGTGCGAAGCGCGATGTAGCCTGAGATCCATGTCTTTACGCTCGCGCAACCTCCCACGCCGTTCCTGTCTCGCAATTCCTGGTTCATCCGAAAAGATGATGAACAAGGGTCCTGGCACCAATGCCGACATGGTGTTTTTGGATCTTGAGGATGCGGTAGCACCGAAAGAAAAAGAAGCATCCCGTGCTCGTATTGTTAGCGCAATTCGCGGCAACGACTGGGGCAACAAAGTTTTGTGCGTGCGCATCAACGACTGGAGCACCAAGTGGACTGCCTACGACATTTTGGAAGTAGTTGGTAATGCAGGGGATCGTTTGGACGAAATCATGTTGCCAAAAGTTGAAAATGCTGCACAGGTTGTGGCTGCAGACTTATTGCTGCGACAGGTAGAAATCGCAAGTGGACTACCAGTTGGACACATCGGTATCGAAGCGCAAATTGAAACAGCACGCGGACTGATCAATGTTGAAGAGATTTGTGAAGCAAGCCCTCGTCTCGAGACAATCATCTTTGGTCCAGCAGACTTTTCGGCAAGCATGGAGATGCCGGTGCTCACCGGTGGTGTGCAGATTCCTGATTATCCAGGTGATCACTTCCATTACGTATTCAGCAAGATTTTGATGGCTGGTCGAGCGAACGGCCTGCAAGTTATTGATGGACCATTCCTGCATGTACGTGACAACGATGCTTTGCGCGAATACGCAAAACGCACGCGCACACTTGGCTACGACGGTAAGTGGGCGTTACACCCAGACCAAGTGGATGTATTGAACGACGTGTTTTCACCAACACAAGAACAGTTCGATAAGGCATGGCAGATTTTGGATGCTTATAACCAGGCGACGGAAACTGATGGCAAGGGTGCCGTGATGTTTGGTCTTGAGATGATCGACGAAGCAAGTCGCAAGATGGCTCTTAAGTTCATTACTCGCGGTGAGCTTGCTGGTCGTACTCGCACTCCACAAGCGTGACAAACCGTTTTGATGCCATCCTGTTTGATGCAGGCGGCATTTTTTTAATTCCCGATCCAGTAACACTCGGCGCTGTTGTTCGCCAACTCGGTGGTGACGGCAGTATTGAAAGTTGCACTCGCGCGCACTACGCGGGGATGGCAGCGATTGATGCGATAGTCCAACGGGAGAATGGTGAATCAGTTGATGCATTTAGCTGGGATGGATACCGACGCGGGTACGCGATAAGTACTGGTGTGGCAGAAAAGGACATTGAAACTGCAATCGCCAAGCTTCGAGATGTCTTCTCACCATTTTTATGGCGCTTTCCATTGCTCGAGTCGACTGCCGCTTTATGGAAGATGCATCTTGCCGGATTGCCGATTGGGATTGTGTCGAATGCCAGTGGACAGGTTGAGGCGACGCTTGCTAATCAGTGCATCTGTCAAGTGGGGATTGGTGCTGGGGTGCCGGTTGAGATCGTGACCGACTCATATGTGATCGGTGTTGCTAAACCGCATCCAGGAATCTTTGCTGACGCGCTGCGTCTCATGAACGGGAAGGGCTTTGCCAACGATCGCATGGCGTACATAGGTGACTCGTATGTGAACGACATTGGTGGCGCTCGAAATGCAGGGCTCGTGCCGATCTTGCTCGACCCGTACGACGACCATGCGCATGAAACGTGTGAGCGAATACATTCGCTACACGAACTGCTTGCATTTATCTAGTTTTTATTTAGTGCCGGACTCTTCTACGAGTTTGCGTGCAATCACCTTGAGGCACAATGTTTCGTCTGCACCTTCAAAAATAGAGAGCACGCGAGCATCAACAAATAATCTGCTCACCGAATATTCTTCGGCGTAGCCAAACCCACCGTGAATCTGCATTGCTTCTCGAGTGACCCACTCGGCGGCCTTGCACACGTATGCCTTGACCATGCTTGCTTCCATTTGGCCTTCGCCCTTGCCCATGAGTTTTGCAACTACGTAGCTGAACTGGCGTGATGCCTGAATGATGGCGGCCATACGCCCAAGTTTGATTTGGGTGAGTTGGTATTCGGAGATATTGCTACCAAAAACTTTGCGGTTGTTGGCGTAGGCGAGTGCTGCTTCGTATGCAGCCTGCATCACGCCAACTGCCCGTGCTGCTGTTTGCAGACGACCATTTTCGAAGCCGCTCATTTGGTAGTAGAAACCTTTGCCGAGACCCGCTTCTTCGCCGATTAGGTGATCGGCTGGAACCCACCAATTTTCAAGTGCGATTTCATACGAGTGCATGCCGCGATAACCAATGGTGTCAATGGGGCGGCCTTCCATTTTGCCGCCACCTGACTGATCAAACATGAAGCCATGCGCATCACCAAGCGGTTTTGGCACAATCAACACGCTGAGACCACGGTGGGTCTTCGTGCGATCCGAGTCGGTACGAGCGAGGAGCATGAGCACGTTGGCACGCGCTGCAAATGTGCACCAAGTTTTTACTCCATTAATGACGTAGCCGTGTTCACCTTTTTCGTTCGCTGCTCTAACAGCCGTGACCTTGATATTTGCGACGTCGCTGCCATAGTCGGGTTCGGTCACGGCAACTGCTGCCATCACCTCTGCGGTTGCAAGTTTTGGAAGCCAATACTGTTTTTGTGCTTCAGTGCCACCGTTGACAAGTGCACGAGTGAGGATCTCTGGTCGAGTGATGAGTGAGCCACCAATCCCTAGTGAAGCACGCGACAGCTCTTCGGTTGCGATGCAGTTTGCCATGTACTCACCATCGCCACCTTCGGAGAAGCCACCGTATTCTGCAGGTACAGAGAGCCCGAATGCACCGAGGTCTGCAAGTCCTGCAATGACTTCTTCAGGAACATCTTCGTTAAAGCGATGCACGTGTTCTGCGCGCGGGGCAATGACCTTGTTGGCAAAACTGCGGAATGTGTCTTGAACCATTTCAAAATCCTCATCGAGGTGTCGTGGTCCAGACTTTTCTGCAAGTGATGCGACGAATACAGGATCACGAAACGTAGCCATGAAGTCATAGGCACCTTCAAGTGGGTGAGGCACAATGCCCCACAGGTGTTCTCTGCCCAAGAGGCGAGAGGAAACTTCAAAGATCATGTCGGCTGTGAATGCGCAAGTGAGAAGCGCTTCAGTCTCACCCTTTGATCCGTAGTCGAGCATTGAGCGTGCAGTTTCTACCGCGGCAGCAGAGTGTGCAAGATCGTATGCAAGTTGTTGATGAACATCTGGCCCACCAGAAGATGCAAGATGCGCGACACCAGTCCCGACAACTTCTTTAGCTAATTCAATTGCCTGAGCCGCTTGGGCGAGATCGCTTGTGCTTGACATGCGCTAAACGCTAGTTACATTTTGGGTCTGAGGCACAACTCGGGCACGTTCAGCACCTACGATTTACCAATGGCACTGCCGAGCGGACTGAAGTCAACCCTCGTTGCGCTCAAGTGGCTGATATTCGCCATCATCATCTATTTCTTTGTCCTGCCCCTCATACCGGGCTTTGGAAAAGCGTTTTCAGAACTGTCTCGAGTGCGGCCGAGTTTGTTGGTGTTGGGGCTTGGTCTTGAGTTGGCAGCACTTTTTGCTTACTCATTACTGACGCACGCCGCTCTCGGTGATTCTCGTCACTCAATTTCAATTTGGAGACTCTTTCGTATTCAGTTGAGCACCAAGTCGGTGAGCAATGTATTGCCCGCTGGTAGCGCAGCGAGTAGTGCGCTTGGATTTAAGTTGCTTACGAGCTCTGGAGTGCCAGGACCAGATGCGGGCTTTGCACTTGCAACCGCAGGTCTTGGTTCTGCAGTTGTGCTCAATCTCATCCTGTGGGTTGGATTGATCGCATCTATTCCTGGCCAAGGTGTCAATGCTGCTTACGGATCTGCTGCGCTTGTGGGCGTCATTTTGATGTTGGTGGCAACAGGACTTGTTGTTGGATTGATCGATGGACAAGGTCGAGCTGAGAGAAGTATTAAATGGATAGCAACAAAGTTACGAATGAATCCAGACAATGCAGCCGACGTGTTGCGCCAACTCGGTTTTCGTTTGCAGGGTTTGGCACGCGAGCCAGGACTCAAAGAACGAGTATTTGTGTGGGCGCTTCTTAATTGGTTGCTCGACATGGCAGCACTGTGGGTGTTCTTGCTTGCCTTCGGCGCACATGTTGACTTGCGCGGACTAATCGTTGCATTTGGTCTTGCCAACATCATGGCCGTTGTGCCAATCACGCCAGGCGGGCTAGGCATTGTCGAGGGTATTTTTATTCCGACACTCGTTGGTTTTGGTTTAACGCGAAGTGTCGCGACTGTTGGAGTGTTGAGTTACCGCATCGCGCAATATTGGATGCCGCTCATTGTTGGTGCAATTGTGTATTTGAGTTTGCGTGTTGGGCCATGGGCCATTGATCGCAGTGAAAAACTAAAATCGTTTCGCAGAGTGGCGGTGGATGCAACAGAGCATCCGAGCAACAAGTACAACTGGGCCGAGCATTATGCACCGCGCGACCGTACGGGCCAGTTTCCATTGCCGGACTTCAAAGGTCAATACAGCGACAGTGCTGATGACACGCCCATATGAGCCAACCCAGTTCTCATGTCATGGTTAAAAATCGGTAGCGTTTACTGACATGACAACGCACGAGCGCCCATTTGGAAGATGCCTAGAGGATTTCATTGTCGGCGATGTGTATCGGCATTGGCCGGGCAAGACGATTACTGAAGCAGACAATCATTTGTTCTGCATGATCACAATGAACCATCACCCGCTTCATACGAATGATTGGTTTGCTGAGCAGAGCGTGCAGGGTCGTAACGTAGTCGTAGGTAATTTGGTGTATTCGTTGGTGCTTGGCATGAGTGTGCCCGATGTAAGCGGTGCGGCAATTGCCAATCTCGAAATTGAAACACTGCAACACAAATTTCCAACATTTCACGGCGACACCATTCATGCGGAGACGCGTGTGCTCGATACGCAAGAGTCAAAGTCGAAGGATGATCGCGGTGTAGTCACTGTTGAAACCAAAGGTTTCAATCAAGACGGTAAAGAGGTGTGTTACTTCCGTCGCCGAGTGATGGTGTGGAAGCGGTCTGCACTTCCAACTCGTAACCGCCCTTACGACGGTCAAGACGTCTGGGGTCAATAAACGCAAACGACGCGATCGTCGAGATCGTCGAAATCGTCGAAATTGTCGATCCGCTTTTAGGTTGGGGACTTCCACAGTTACGCGATTTTCCGTGGAGGCAAACTAATAACCGCTGGCATGTGCTGGTGAGCGAAGTGATGTCGCAACAAACTCAAGTGCATCGTGTGGTGCCAAAGTTCAATTTATTTCTTGAACAATTTCCAACGCCGACCGTGTGCGCGAGTGCTGCCCTCGGTGAGTTGTTAGAAATTTGGCAAGGTCTTGGTTACCCACGTCGCTGTCGCAACTTGCATGAAGCGGCAAAAGTGATGGTGCTGCGCCATAACGGCGAAGTGCCTACAACGCTTGAGGAACTTGTGGCTTTGCCCGGTGTTGGTGACTACACAGCGCGAGCAGTGATGGCATTTGCGGATCATGCCGACGTTGGAGTGGTGGACACGAACGTTGCGCGGGTACTCGCCAGAGTAAACAACAAGGTGCTCGGTAAAAAAGAAGTGCAAATGATTGCAGATGCCATCGTGCCTGAAGGTCTTGGATGGGAATGGAATCAGGTGATGATGGACTTTGGCGCAACGGTGTGCAGCGCCCGCGCGCCACTTTGCGAAACTTGTGTAATTAAAAACGAATGTGAGTGGAAAAAAGTCGGAGGTGCTGATCCGGCACCTGCAACTGCTGGCACGAGTAAGCCGCAATCGCGCTTCGAAGGGTCTGACCGTCAGGCACGCGGCAAATTGATGAAATCGTTAGTGGCTGGCGCAGTGCGTCTGGCCGATGCACCAAAGGTGATGGGACTAACTGAACAACCTGAACGCAGCGAGGCAATCGTGCGAAGTCTTTTAGAAGATGGTCTGATCGCGCAAGTTAATGGGTGGTATCAACAGCCGTGATCATGCCAAGAATTTCTTCAAACGCCTGATCGGCATACGCGGCCATCTCTTCATCAGTACGGTCTTGAATGGGGTGGGGAACAAACATGCGCTGCACGTCCGGCATTCCAAGCGCAACAGACTGAGCGATGGCTGCTTGGCGAAACTCAGACGAAGCAATGAACATCGAGGGAATACCGCGAGTTTCAAGATCTACGATGTCGTGCACACTGCACGACGTGCAACTGCCTCAATCGGCTAGTGCTTCAATTACGACATTGCAAGAAATGGCAATCTCGTGACGCAAGTCGACAGGGGCTGGCTTAGTGAATGTCGGCTTACGAAATCTCTTCACTGAAGCGCCAACCCCAATCAGTCGTCGCTCCAACTGATCGAGGAATACATCACCGCGGGCTTTAGAGATGTCGAGCAGGCCAACAGTGAGGCCCTTAAGCGAACTCGGTCGCGCAAGTATTTGGCGCTGCGACGGATTTTGCTCACTTGTTGGGTCGAGCACAAATCGTGCTGCATTGACAGCTGGTTTCATTGTCGTCATCGCGTACCCACATTAGTGACGAGTTGCGTGACGGGTTCGGAGCCAACAGCCCCACTGGCCCAACCACCAATGATTTCGGAGAACAATCCAGCACCACCACCGGCATGAACAAGCAAGATGCCGTTTGGTCGAAACTTTGACACGGTGAGTTGTTCGTACTTTTGCAAAACGCCTTCGGCCATTCCATGACTGCCGCGCACGATGTCGGTTCCTTTGAGTTGCAAACGTGCATGAAGTTCTTCAATAACGCGCTCGCGACTCCAACCTGCATCGCCGAATACTCGCGCGTGCTCAGGGCCAACGACGAGCATTGCATCATAAGCAAGTGGAAGTTTTGGATGCTCGACAGTGAGCAGGGTTGCGGCCAGTGAAGCAGCAAGGTGCTCTGGGGTACGAGCAAGCTGATCGGTGACACAGCGCGGTCCTTCTCCTGCAAAAACCGTTACTGCGTCTGCCTCTGGAGCAACACCGCGAGAAACTGCGAGAGATGTCCATGGCGAACCAATTTCGTCCTCGGCAAAACAAAAACTGAGTTTGCCCGGCATGCCATGTGCGGCACGATCGATTTCACCTGGACGACCACCGCCAACATTGCGGATGGTGAGTTGCACTGCACGACCGATGGTCATGTTGGCGCGATTGCCTTGGCCAAGCACGTTGACGCCACTGTTCATTCCAATTGCCCTCGTGCCTGGCCCGCTACAAACAATTACTGGACCGACCGGCATCGTGGTGGCTAACACTCCGTGCATATTGAATTCATCAGTGCAAACTGCTTTGAGTGCGGCAATTACCCACGGGAGATATTCGGGAAGGCAGCCTGCCATAACAGCATTGATCGCTATTTTTTCGACGGTGAGTTCCACTAAATCGGGTGGGGCAATCGCAACGATGTCGTTTGGTGCGAGTGAAGTTCCGCTGAGCATGCGCATCACGCGCTCTTGCGTGGGAGGAACCACAGGTAATCCATCTGTCCAGCCACGGGCAAATAGAGCTTCCATTTCGTCTTCGAGTGACGCAATTTCAACTCTGCGTGAAACAAGTATTGAGCCTTCAAATTTGGCGCGTAGTGCATCTACTTTGTCGGGATCAACACTGAGTGATCCACAACCGGGTCGATAAGCAGGAAGTCCATCACCGATATTTGGCATGTTGAACAAATTTGCCCAATCATTTTGTAGCCAGCCAACCGTGCGCTCAGTTTCTGCGCCATTGACTATCTTGATGACAGTTGGAACGGTTTCGATGCTGTTGTGCCAACTAATCGATAGGTCTGTATCATGAATGACTCTGACACCATCTGGAAATGATGGGTCATCTTGAGAATAAATTGTGATGCCATGTGACGATTGCAGCTGTGCCAAAAGTGGGGCAACCATCACGCATGTTGCGCAGTCGCGCTTGACTATTACATGCACACCATCTGGCAGTGTGCTTTCATCGACAGCTTTAAGCGGCACGCCCGGTCACCCAATCGATAATCAGTTTGTTTACTGCAGTTGGTTGCTCGAGTTGCATGAAGTGACCCGCATTCTCAACAATTTCTACACGGGCGTTTGATGGCGCAACTGTCGCTGCGTGAATCGCAACATCGACACCGATACACCCGTCATTGCGACCATGCAAATACAGAAGTGGTTGTGTTGGTGTCTCGGATTGGGCGAGTGTTTGTGCATCTTTGAGATCTGGGTCTCTATAACCTGCCCCCAGAGTTGCGCGGTAGTAACCAAGTGCGGCTTGCAGATTGGCGGGGTCTGTGAGACATGCTTTTGCATTGACGAGATCATTCGCTGCATTGAAACCTGGCGACCACTGGGCCCACAACATGTCAATGAACGCAAAGTTGTTGGCCGACACTAAGAAATCACTCAAAGCATGCTGGAAGAAAAACATGTACCAGCTGCGCTGCAATTGCACGAGGTTGCCCATGAATGCTGCACCCATAGAGCCCCATGGCGGTACTCCCATGCCGACAACTTTTTTCCATTTCTCTGGCGCCAAGATTGCGGCACCATAAACAGCTGGTGCACCCCAGTCGTGGCCGATGATCACGGCATCGCTTGTGCCACCAAGTGCAGTGTGCAACGCATTTGCATCTGTGCTGAGCGCAGCGGATTGGTAAGAATCATTGGCTGAGACGCTCGTTGGAGCGAAGCCACGCATAAATGGAGCAACTGCATGAAATCCTGCGTCGGCAAGTGCGGGTAACAGATGTCGCCAAGAGTGCGCTGAGTCAGGAAAGCCGTGCAAGCACAATGCGAGCGGTCCAGATCCACATTCGAGATAGGTGAAGTCAATTGAATTGGCAGTAACGGTGCTCGACGAAATTGGTGAGGCCATGGCCAAACCATAGTTGAGTAACATCGTTTAGATGACAGCGAACTTTGATAGCGCCCGATTTAGACAAGTGCTCGGGCACTTACCAACTGGAGTTGTGATCGTGACTGGATTAGACGCTCAGGCACAACCGGTTGGAGTGACGATTGGTTCCTTTGTCTCAGTGTCGTTGGATCCGCCGTATGTCGGGTTCTTTATTGGGAAGTCTCGTAGTTGGCCAGATATTACGAGGGGCACTTTATTTTGCGCGAATGTGCTGAGTGATGCTCAAACCGAATTGTGCTGGAGATTTGCAAAGGATCCTGTCGAAGGGGCAACAAATCGCTTTGACGGTCTTGAATGGCAAAAGTCATCGAATGGCCTGCCGATACTGTCGGGCATTCTCGCATCAATTGAATGCACTGTTGAATCTGTTACTCCGGCAGGGGATCATCAGTTTGTGCTCGGTCGTGTGACGTCAATGGACACAACGGACATCACAAACGGTGCCATGGTTTTTTACAAAGGCAAAGTTGGCGGCGTAGCGCTTAATGCAATTTAATTTTGCTTGGGGTTGCGCATCGGTAGTAGGTGTCGTTTTTATCTTCGCTGGAATTCAAAAATTATTGGCTGGCATTGAGTGGCTAGTGCAAGCAAAACAGCTGCGACCACCGCGTATTGCCCAACCATTCGTGCCGCTCGTGCCATACATCGAACTGGTTGTTGGCGGATTATTGATTGCGGGACTACAAGAAAGGCCCGTGCGGATTGCGGCAATTGGTCTACTAGGTTCTTTCACGGCGTTGCTAATTGCTCGTTTGGCAGCAGGTGAGCGCCCACCTTGTGCATGTTTTAGTTTTCGTTCGACACGGCCGATCGGTTGGTCGAATGTCACCCGAAACGCGGGGCTTCTCGCACTGCTCGTTGCCTCTATCGTTTGAGTCGTGCGAGTTTGGATTGATCAAGACCTTTGTACAGGTGACGGGCTCTGTGTTGACCATTGCCCGGATGCATTTGTGCAACTTGAAGATGGCATTGCATACGTAGCTGAACGCGGAGTTGCTCTGAACGATCCAGGTAGTTCGGGGAGCCTTGCAATCGTGGAGCAACGCAATCACCTTGCTGTAGTGCAAGCTGCTGAAGTGTGTCCGGGCGAGTGCATCTTTATTGAGATTGATGATGAAGAGTTAGTGGGCGGATTTTCTGTCGGCAAGGCTAAAGACCCAATCTCGGTACAATAAAAATATGAAATGGCGCATTGTCGCAAACGGTGCGGCACTTGTGGTGACGATTTCGATAGGCGCAACAATCGCAAGCGGCTCGCCTGAGCGCACAAATGCGTCGGGCATGCTTCGGGTGGGCGGTGGTTCCGCAATTGGGTTACTACAAAACATTCGAGTCGAGAACGAACGTGGTTCCGGATACGTGCGCGCATTGTTTGAACACTGGCGAGACATTGATGGCGATGGCTGTGACTCTCGTGAGCAAGTACTCAAGCGAGACAGTGTGACATTGCCTCAAGTGGACCCATACAAATGCAAAGTTGTTGCTGGTGATTGGGTCTCGCCTTACGACGGGGCGCGATGGTCGAGTCCGACCGATGTCGATATTGATCACGTCGTTGCATTAAAAGAAGCGTGGGACTCTGGAGCTTGGGCTTGGTCGAGCGCCACACGAAAGGCGTATGCCAACGACACAAGCGATAAGCGAACTCTGCTTGCTGTGACTGACAATGTGAACCAACAAAAGAGTGACAAAGACCCATCGAACTGGGTGCCGCCACTGAAGTCAAACTTGTGCACGTATCTCGGAAATTGGATATCGGTAAAAGCACGTTGGAACCTGTCGATGGATCAAAGTGAGTGGGGACGAATCAAGAACCTGCTCAACTCATCGTGCGCAGGGTTAGTGATTGCGCCGTGGTCCGAAGCACCACTGATGGGCACGATGCTTACGTCGCCAGCCGCGACTTCGCCGACTGTGAACTCGCCTGCGGCGATGTCACCTACCGCAACATCGCCTGCGGCAACGTCACCAGCCGCGACTTCAACGGGGTCAGCAACAAGCGTGGTCGTTGCCCCGACAAATGACTTTTATCGACCGGGAAAGTGGTGTTCGCCAGAAGGCTCAAAGGGTGCTTACACGTATAAGGGCAAATCTGTGCCAACGGTGGTCACCTGCTCCAAGACTCGGGCGAACGGAATTTCGTATGATGACGGCAGGGCACACTGGGTCGTCAAGGGCTAAAGGCGTGATTAGCCGAGTCTGCCGATAGCGTGTCGGGACTATGTCGAAGAAAACAAAGAAGAAAAAAGCGCGTATGCGCCGCTCGAAGGCCAACCACGGTAAGCGTCCAAACATGGGTCGCGGCTAAACAAAAGTTTCTGTTGTGCCTCTTTCTGGTCAGGCACGAATTAGTGAACTAGTTGTTGGTGGAGAGGCTCAAAATTGGGCCTCAATTGGAATCACATTTGACGTAGATCATTGTGCTCTCCTTGGCGATGTTGTCTTGCGCCTAAACACCGCTCAAGCCCCTGGACTGCATTCTTGGGTTCTGCATGGAGCAGATGTCTCAGTGTCGAGCATCGATGGCGTTGTGACCAATCACAAAATTGGGGAATCGCGCGGTACCGCTCCCACTCATTCGGATTTCGATTTGGGTGTCACTGGTGTAGACCACGTAGTCATTAACACCCCTGACTTGATGCGAACATCAGATGCATTAACTGCAGCAACAGGAGCACCGCTCAAGCGTGTGCGAGATGCTGGCAACAATGTTCAACAAGGTTTTCATCGGTTGGGAAGCGTTGTTGTCGAAATTGTTACTGCGCCAACGATGTCACAAGGTGTTGCGTCTCTATGGGGATTTGTGTTGAACGTCAAAGATATTTATGCCGTTGCAAACCATGTTGGCCCAGACGTGCTGAGCATTCCGAAACCTGCCGTGCAAGCAGGAAGACTGATTGCAACATTTAGAAGTTCGGTGGGGCTTGGTGTGCCGGTTGCGTTGATGGGGCAAATCTAAAACTGAAAACTTATGTGACTTGACTAGTAGTCGAGCACTGCGTCTGGATCGTCGCGCTGAGATAGATACTTGATTCCGGTAGCGCAGGATGCCGCAAGGGGACACCACAAACATGATGTGCCGGGGCGTGTTGTTGGTTCGCGGCGATCGCGTTGCAGCTCGAACAAAAGATGAATGCCATCAATGGTTTTGCGCACTGCCGCTTGCAGCACACCTTCGGTTACATCTTCAACCTCGGCACGTGCTGTAACGAGTGAGTATGTAGCAAGACGTCGCGGTGCTTGGCCTGTGCGCATTGCTTCGACGAGAGCATAAAAGCGAAGCTCTTCGCGATGACTTGCTTGGATGCGACCAGACTTGAGATCGACAATCACTTTTGAACCAGGCGCACCAAGTGTGAGATCGGCGCGAGTTGAAAGATTGATTCGTTGGCCATACATCTCGTACCTTGCGCTGCTCTCGAGCACCGGACGCCATGACGCCTTGAGAGGTGGAAAACTCTCGTTAAACTTTGTGTAGAGATCGATTGCAGAACTACGTAGTTGTGCTCGTTCGCTCGGCGACAATTGCTCAATGAATGGCCCTGCACTTGCCATGTCGTCGTCGGCAAGCTGGTTGAGTGCAATGTCGACAATGTCTGCAGGAATTACGGCGCCTTGCCAATTGAGACCCAACTCAACTGCTTTGTGCAGCACAGTGCCCTTGACATTATTGACAGTCCATGCAAAGTCGGTAAGACCAGCCATGTGGTGTGCTTCGCAACCGTGCACCGTTGTGAGTTTATGCTTGCTCACCCAAAGTGCGCGCTGTGGATCAAGTTTTTCGGCAATGTCGGCTAGCCCATTATGTAATTGAGTGCGGATGCCCTCAATCACATCGCGAGAAATAGGTGTCCACTCTGGTTGCTTCGCAAGCGAATCCAAGACATGTTGTTGCATTGGATTGAGTGAACGGCGAAGCGGCTGCTGCATGGTCATAACTGAATGTGTAGATGTACTTTGCATGTCTGGTCACTGTGTCACAGGGGTGTGTCACGATGCCGTCATGGAAGCAGCAGCCACCGAGCAAT